>JBLINQ010000013.1:0-54935 GCA_047639315.1 Planctomycetota bacterium | reverse complement strand
CGTTCAGAGGATTTGCTCTCAATCTGTTCTTCAATGGCTTTCATCCGGTTATTCCCTGGCTGGGCTTCATGCTCGTGGGTTTGATCATCGGCCGAATCGATCTGACGAGCAAAAACAAAAGGGCGCGGGTGTTTCTCAGCGGTATGATCGTCGCCATCTTGGCCGAGGGGCTGAGCTGGGTGGTCACCCATCAGGTTCAAACCACCCCCGAGGAACAGGGCGATCTGATGGCTCTGCTTGGCACCGCTCCGATGCCACCTATGCCGCTCTACATGTTGGCAGCCGGGGGCACCGCTACCAGTATCATTGCCCTTTGCGTCGGTCTGGGCGAACGATTCCATGACAGTCGGTTTCTGCAGCCCTTGGTTGCAACGGGGCAGCTTGCCCTCAGTCTCTATGTGGCTCATGTCTTTCTTGGGCTAGGAGTCTTGGAGTCCACTGGCAATCTAACCGGGCAGACTATCGTATTCTCTGTGACTGCCTCGATCGGATTCTGTCTCGCAAGTGTTCTGTTCTCACATTTGTGGCGCAAGAAATTCACCCGTGGTCCCCTCGAGCATATGATGCGGTGGCTCACCTGAGAGCAATTCCTTTCTCGAAGACAGAACAGCAGTCTCCAGGTCGACGAAGCCGAACCACAGATGTGTATACCGATGAAACTCATACTCCTCGCTGACAAACCTGAAGCGGCTCCGATTCTTGCCCAGTGGTACTTCGACGAATGGGCGAAAGAAGTTACCGGAATGACGTTGGAGAAGGTCCTATCCAAAGTCCAGACCTTCACCGAGCGTCTCATCGCACCGCTGAGTGTCTTGGCTCTTGAAGGTGACGAGGTGGTTGGTGCCGCCGAATTCAAGATTCGTGAGATGGACATCTTCCCAGACTACGAATTTTGGTTGGGCGGCGTTTATGTTCGGGCCGACAAACGAGGCCAAGGCATCGCCTCCTTGCTTGTTGCCGAAGTCATTCGAAGAGCGCGGGTAGCCGGGACCAAGCATCTCTATCTTCAAACCGAGGACCTGACCGGAGGTCTCTATGCCCAGCATGGTTTTCAGCCGCTGAGAGAGGTGACTCACGATGGTCATCGTGTTTTGGTGATGACAGCGGCACTTGCCTAACATCGGGCCTTCCCTGTTTTGGGGTGGATCGGTGACCTGTCGAATAGATATCATAGAATGCGTCGCTCTGGACCCGCTGGATCGTCGCCTTGTTGCTGAATAAAGCCGAATTGAGCTTAGCCATGAATGAAAACTGGATTTTCTATCCTTGCCAAATCGAAGGCAAAGCCGCATCAATCTTGGTCGATCTTGATTATGTCGACTCGGCACCGATGCCCGGATTCTCGACTTGCATCCAACTGCGCATCAAGATGAAGATCGCCCGCGCTGACGGGCTTTCCAGTGAAGAGGAAAACGAGCGACTCATCGAAATTGATGCAGCTGTCGAAGCGGGAATTGACGATCGCGATGATGTGAAATACGTCGGCCGCGTCACGACCGATGGCATTCGCGATTTCTTTTTCTACGCCAAAGGTGACTCGTCAGCTGAGAATTATGTTGGGCCAAGTCTCACCGAGTTTAATGATTACGAATTCGAATCGTCGAAGCATCATGATCACGATTGGAATTCCTATCTCAATTTCTTGAACCCCTCACCACGAGATTTACAGGTCGTGGCCAACAACGAACTCATTGCCGAGTTGGCGAGCAATGGCGACATTCACGATGCCAAGCGCCCGATCCGGCATTGGCTAAACTTCACATCCGTGGCGACCCGCAGCAGTGCTGTCACTCACGCCCAGGCCGAGAAGTTCAAGGTGATCAATATCCATGATGGGGACGGCCAGTTTTCGATGGTCATCGAGCGTTTGGATCAAGCGAACTTCCATGCAATCAATGCCGTGACGCTCGGGTTGTTTGATCTCGCCTCGAGCCTTGATGGTAAGTATGACGGGTGGGAGTCGCCCATCGCCAAGATGCAGTAGGTTCTTCTCTTCGACCTTCGTCTCGCGGTTCCGAATTATTATCCTGTTATGAACCTTATCTTTGTCTACAACGCGAAGAGCGGCAAGCTCAGCGCGGCCCTCGATATTGCTCACAAAATCCTCAGCCCCAGCACCTACGCTTGTGCCTTGTGTTCCTTGACCCATGATGCTCTCAGCGAGAAATCTATCTGGTCTGAGTTTCGCAAAACAACGGGTCACCAATTCACCTTCCTCCACAAAGATGAATTCGAGAGTCAATACGCTCAACGATTTGACTATCCTGTGATTTTGGATGCGGAGGCGGATCTCGCTGTTGTACTGACACGAGAGACACTTGAGCGCCTCGATTCTGTCGACGATCTTATTCAGGCCGTAGAATCGATAGACGCTTAGTTGAGACTTGTGGCAAACTTGCGGCCTCCCCCCGCAAGTTGCGGGCATGCTCCCTAATTCAGCGACGTGTTTGGAAAGACTCCAATGACTCACATACCGATAAACCTCCTGCAAAAGTTCGGCAAGTTCAATGATTTCTGGTCGCCGCGTGTGGTGGCCGAAATAAACGACTATCAATTTAAATTGGCCCAAACTCTGGGTGAGTTCATTTGGCACAAGCACGACGACACCGACGAGGCCTTCATTGTTATCGAAGGACGTCTCAAGCTGGAATTCCGAGATGGCAGCGTCACGCTTTCGCCCGGTGAGATGTTTGTTGTGCCCAAAGGTGTAGAGCATAAGCCTTCGTCTGAAGGCGAATGCAAGATCTTAGTGATTGAACCAAAGGGTGTCGTCAATACTGGTGAAGAGGGTAGCGAGCTGACTGCTCCGAATGACGTTTGGATCTGAACGACCGAATGCCGGCATCTTGACACCCCGCCATGATAGGTTTGATGCCCTGCGATTGACTTCAGCCCCAAGATTGGACCGTTCAAGTGCCCGCGCCTTATTTGCAGCAACTCACGCTCAACATTCAAAAGGAAATGGACCGCAGTCGGTTTCCTTTCTCGCTTCCTTTCCTTGCCGACCTCTTGATCCGCTTTGACCGCCCCGTGACCTTTTTCGTCGGCGAAAATGGCTCGGGCAAGTCAACTCTCTTGGAAGCAATTGCTGACTTGGCTGGCTTGCCCATCTCAGGTGGTACAGCAAATGAACTTTACGCCGGTCATGGCCCAGCTGAAGTGAGCGAACTCGCCGGGTATCTACGAGCTGGTTTCATGCCGCGCCCCAAGGACGCCTATTTCTTTCGCGCGGAATTGCAGGCCAACTTTGCCTCACTCTTAGACAAGCGATCGCAAGACCCTGATTTTGGCGGTGATCCCTATTCCATGTATGGTGGAAAGTCGCTTCACCGGCAATCGCACGGAGAGGCCTTCTTGTCGGTCATTCAGAATCGCTTCAAGAAGGGGCTGTTCTTGCTTGACGAGCCTGAATCCGCCCTATCCCCTCAGCGCCAGTTGACATTGATGGCGATGATGTACCAATTGACTTCCAAGAAAAAATCTCAGTTCATTGTGGCGACGCACTCGCCGACTTTGCTGACTTTTCCGGGGGCCCGAATCTTGTCGTTTGACGGCACGGAAATCGTGCCGATCGATCTTCAGGACACTTCGCATTATCAGATCACCCGCGGAATCTTGGAAAACCCAGAGCAGTACTGGCAACACTTACGAGTCGAAGAGGATTGAGAACGGAAATGAGAATGCCTGACACAATCTACTTCTACTCCAAGAACGAACTCTACTACGAGCTGTCAAATTTCTTTCCCCAGGGATTCGAAAAAGATGGCGACTATTGGCCCACGGCCGAGCACTATTTCCAGGCGCAGAAATTTGCTGGCGATGATTGGGTAGCCTATCGAGAGAAAGTCCGGACTTGTGGTCCACCCAAGAACGCCAAGAACCTCGGTCAAACTCGCCAGTCCTCACTTCGTTAGGACTGGAATGAGGTCAAAGATAAGGTCATGCTCTACGCTCTGCGTCGGAAGTTCGCACATCCGCACCTATCTCAATCCTGCTCCAGGCCGGGTCTCGTCGCTTGGTAGAGAATGCACCAACTGACAGATATTGGGGCATCGGCTCAGATCACACCGGCCTCAATCGTATGGGGAATTGCTCATGCAAGTAAGGAGCGAACTTGAAGCAAGACCTCGATGACGCGGCGGAAGCCAGATGCCATGATATCTGTTCTACCTCAAGCACAGGCTGTTGAATGAGAATGTCCCGATGACACAAATCAAGATCTGTTGCATCAGCTCCGTCATAGAAGCTGAGCTCGCCGTGGGATGTGGAGCCTCCGCTATTGGCCTCGTCTCGGCCATGCCCAGTGGCCCGGGCGTCATCACCGAAGAAGAAATCGCAGAGATTGCCCAAGCGATTCGACTACCGATAGCCTCTTTTCTTCTCACAAGTTCTCAGAGATCAGAAGAGATTGTCGCTCAGCAGAAGCGCTGCTTCGTCAACACCATTCAACTCTGCGATGCGGTGAATGAAACGACGATCCAAGATCTGCGGCGGAATTTGCCGGGTATATCTCTCGTCCAAGTCATTCACGTGCAAGGGAAGGAGTCGGTTGAGGAGGCCCGTCAGGCTGCTGACTTGGTTGATGCCATCCTCCTCGACTCCGGCAATCAGTCTCTTCAAATCAAGGAGTTGGGCGGCACAGGAAGAGTCCATGATTGGGACGTGAGCGCTCAGATAGTCGATCAAGTCAATCGTCCGGTGTTCTTAGCCGGCGGTTTGAATGCTGAGAATGTGGCTGAGTCGATCAAGCAGGTACAGCCCTTTGGAGTTGATATCTGCAGTGGTGTGCGAACGAAGGGTGCCTTGGATCCTGAGAAATTAAGAAAGTTCATAGACCAAGTTCATTCGGCTTCTGCTTAAGATCTTGGCTCAGGGAAACGAATGTTCACGACCAAGAGGCTATGACATGAAGAAGAACTTGCAAATATTGCTCCTCGTCTTCGGGCTGATCGGCACGGTCGGCGTCATGTATTGGCGGTCTTCTCCTCAAGAGCGAGCCGTAAGGTTCCTCCAAGAACTGTCGGAGGTCGCTTCTCTCAAATCGAGCGACAACAGCCTCGTTCGAAAAGCGCGATCTGCGAAGATCATTCGTTATGTCAGCGATCCAGTCGAATTCGTGCTCGAATCGATTCGAGTTGATCGGAAGGCAAAGCATGACGACGTGTCGACTGGTTTCTTGGCTTTGGCATTCGGAACGAGCGAAATGTCGGTTGAATTTCGCGACATTGCTGTTGTTCGCTCTGACTCCGAGTTGATCGAAGTCTCGGCGTTCTTGAAGACTAAGAGCGGCTTCCGCGCCGGGCGCTACAACGTTGAGACAACGGTCTTGATCAAGCTCCTTGAGACCGACGACGGTTTGCGGCTATCCACCGTTGTTGAAAGCGATTAAAAATCGCTTCGCATTCATGAGCCAAAGGGCAGGGGACTCAGTACTTTCCAGTGGAGCGAATGATGCCATACGTCAATGTCCAAATCACGCGAGGTGCAAGTCGCGAACAGAAGTCGAATGTTGTTCGCGATATCACCAACTCCCTCGTTCGAGAGCTTGGTAAAGACCCCAAGCATATCCACATCGTGATTCAAGAGATCGAGGAAGAAGATTGGGGCTACGAAGGAATGTTGACCGACGATTGGAAAAAGCGGCAGCAAGGCTCTTAATCGGTCCCATAGATTTGAAAAGGGCATTCGCTATGAATGAGATTTCCTTCAACCAAGAGATGTTGACGAAGAAAACTCCGGGTCTCTTCGATGTTGAAACGACACTGGCTCATTTTGCCATTGTGACTTACTACGTTGATCCTGAATCTTTGCGAGTTCACATTGACGAACGCTTCGAGCCAGATTGCGTGGAAACGCCAGACGGGAAGAAGGCGCTGGTTTCGGTGGTTCCGTTCTTGGACCGAGATTTCCGTTATGTGCGCTTCCCTTGGCTCCAATGGGAATTCGGGCAAACCAATTATCGAGCTTATGTCACAGACAAAGAAACCGGCGAGCACGTCGCCTGGTTCTTCGGGACGGTCTTAGACTCAATCTTCGTGAATATCCCGCGCCATCTTTGGAAGTTGCCGTGGCACCGAGCCAAGATTAGATTCGATACGAGCTATGACAAAGAACAAGCGCGATATACGCGCTATCGCATGTCGGCAACCAGTGACTGGGCATCGGCCGAGTTGGAATTAGAAGATTCTGGGCAAGAGCTCAAGAGTCTTGATGGGTTTCTTTCACTCGAATCTGGCCGTGTGATTCTGACTCATCCGATGATCGGCGCATTCAATCGCCGCGACGGAAGACTTGGCTCCTATTCCATTTGGCATGATAAGCTGGAGTTGACCACGGGACGTGCTGTGACGGCACGTTTTCCTCTCTTGCACCGCTTGGGGCTCGTCGAAAAAGGTGATCTGTCGGGCCTGCACAGTGTCCTCATCCAGCCACGCACAGAATTCACCATTTACCTCCCTCCAACTCCGCTATGAGGTTGAACGGGAAATCGAGACAGAACTGCCCATGACACCACAGAATAACCTGATATTGGTTTCCAATTGGGAGCACGGTGTTGTTGTCTTTAATGACGACCAAAAGGGCATTGAGCTCGAAGGCATCGGCGTTCAATCTCTGACGCGAGACACAAAAGGGCGGGCTCTCGCCATTGTTGCTGGTCACCAATTACAGCGCCGCTCCGAGCGATCTTGGGAGACCCTTGCTGAAAGCGAGTTCTACTTATCGTGCGCCGTTGTTGTTGGTGATGAAATCTTCGTCGGCACTGATGACGCGCGAGTATTGCGACTGGGTAGGGATGGCGAACTTACAGAGCTTTTGAGTTTTCAAACTGTCAAAGGCCGTGACGAGTGGTACGCCGGGCAAGTCGTCGTCAACGGCATGACCTTAGGGCCACCCCTTGGCGTACGCTCCATGACGGCGACGGCCGACAACGCTGTACTATTGGTGAATGTCCATGTCGGAGGAATCGCGCGATCCGATGACGGCGGCGAAACTTGGCACCCAACCATTGACATCAACAGCGACGTTCACGAAGTCAGGGCGCATCCTCATGACAAGAATCGAGTGATCGCGGCTTCGGCTGTTGGCTTCTGCCACAGTTCAGATGCGGGAGCGACGTGGAGCATTGATGGGGTAGGCCTGCATGCTACCTACTGCTCGGCTGTGGCCTTCGATGGCGATGATGCCCTCATTGCTGCCTCCGACGATCACTTTTCACCTGAAGGCGCAATCTACCGACACAAAGCGAATCAGAAAGTACAGCTGGAGCAAGGCGGGCTGCCAACTCGTATCGGCGGTATTGCCGATACCCGGTGCCTGGATAGCCTCGGTGACTCAGTTGCCATCGTTGATAAAAGTGGCTCACTCTTTGTTCGATCGCAGGAAATCAGAGAGTGGCAAGTGATTGGCAACGGCCTCACTGGTGCCAGCAGCGTCTTGATTCTTACCTCTTGATTCTCACGATGTGTGAGGGAAGAGAAGGGGCCGGTGAATTGAGAGTTCGACAACGCCCGGCGCCACGCTATTAAGAGAAATCTGATGCTGTCTTTTCGCCAACCGGTGTGCATGTAACGCAAAGATTATCCGGAAGATTGCCCTGAGTCATTTCAGAATATGGCATCACTCAACCCGAAAATTGATTGCCTGCCTGTCATCTTTACTTCAGGCTTGCGGTAAGACTAATTCGGGTACGAGGCCAGAACCTTGAATCGATAAAGAGTGAAAGCCATGAAAGAAGAAACACGCCCTTACGGTCAAATCCTCATAGATGAACTCAAAGAGAAAGGGCACTTCATGATTCTCACGACGCGCATGAATTACTCGGACATCCAAGAGTTAAAGTCATCGGATCGCGAAGGAACGCTCAAAGCATTCAAAGGCAGCGACTACGCTTTCATCCAGCGCATCAAGAATGACTCGCCAAGCGAAGTCGCAGATTTTCTGATCGAACGCACCTTGGCAGCTTCCAACGGCGCCCTGTTCACTTTGATGATCATGGGTGGTTTCTAACTCCATTCTCACCCCAAGGCGTTCGCTTCCAAACAGAAATGGTCGAGGGAATTCCTGAGACAGGGGCATCCAAGAGTGCTAACTTGCTGATCGCCATTCTCGCAGGACTAGCGAGCAGCCGACCAAAGCACGGAGATTGAAGTGGGGCCAAACAACAAAGTACTCATCGAAGCCTGTGTGACCTCCCTGGAGGAAGCCCTTGCTTGTGAAGCAGCCGGTGCCGACCGCGTTGAACTGTGCGTCGATCTGACAGTGGGGGGGCTAACGCCACCCATCGACCTGACTCATGAAGTTTGCGAGCAGCTGAGCATTCCAGTCATGGCGATGATTCGCCCCCACGCCGAGAGCTTCTATGTCAGCCCAGTCACGGCCCACACGATGCTGCGCCAAATTGAGCAAATCGCTTCCTGCAACGTTGCCGGCCTTGTCCTCGGAGTCTTAGACGAAGACGACCACGTGAATGTAGCGCTCTTGCAAGAGATCGTCCTCGCAGCCGATGAATTGCCAGTGACTTTTCATCGCGCCTTCGACGAAACTCCTGACCTCATCAAAGCAGCCGAGAAGCTCATCGAAGCCGGCGTCACAAGAGTCTTAACCGGCGGCGGTCCCCAATCTGCCTGGGATGGCCGCAACCAACTCAAGAAACTGGTAACCAACTACAACAACCGCCTCATCATCTTAGGCGGCGGCTCCGTCCGCGCAGATCACGTCGCCAACCTAATCCAAGCCACCGGCCTAACCGAAATCCACGCCCGCGCCTTCGCAATTCCAGCCATCATCGCCGGTACCGTACCAGGTTAAACAGCGTCGCCCGTAACCACCCGGTACCGTACCCGCCGGTACCGTACCCGCCGGTACCGTACCAGGCTAAACGGCGTCGCCCGCGCCGGTACCGTACCAGGTTAAACGGCGTCGCCCGTACCCACATACAGTGTCAGGCTAGTGGCGGAAGCCCGATCAGACCGTACCGAGTCAGGTCTACATCTTTCGCTTCATGCACCCACATCGCCCAACTCATCTTTCCTTTTATGTAGACACACGGCTCACACATTCATTGCCCGAACGAGAACCACATTTTCGCCACTTCAACCGAAAGATTAACACCTGGTTTGGAACTTTGGGTACTTGTTGATTCGCTTATTGATCGAACGAGTCGGCACTCTTGCCTCTTCCTTCGACGGGGGCTTGCCTCGCATTGCTCTACGATCCGACAACCGGCAATGATCTGATTGTGCAGGTACGCGTTTGTGGTGTGGGCACAAACTTCGGCACGAACCTCGATATGGCAAGCTCTTCCCTTTGCTCTCGGCTGGGGCATTCGTCGAACTGCAACTCGGCCGTAAAGAGCCAGGGGAATGTCAATCTCGCACCGGTCTTAAAGATCGACTTTCTCCCGGTCCTTGAGCAAACTCTTCCTGCGGGAGAAATGTCATCTAATTCAAATAGCGCAACAAGCTTTCCAGTTAACACCCTGTCAGATTAGATTTGGCAGTGGATTATGATAACGACGATTTCTTTGTGGGGAGTGCAGAGCCGTCAGAGAGTGGGCCGCCTGCGACCATCAACGGGCGTCTTGATATGAACAATTGTTCGACACTGAACGGTGAGCATGTCGCCAGCAATGCAGATGGCCCCTAATACGCCATTGGCCGTCGCGCTGGCAAATTGGACATCAAGATCGAAAGTGCTGGTGGCTTGCAACCAGTGGCACTTTGGATTGCCCCATTGAACTTGGGTGTTGCAACATATGGCGCGCCAAGACAGATGGACACGGGGACACCCGATTCGACAGGTGACGGAAGCCCTAAATCGATTTTCATCATTGGAACGGGACTCGCTCCGACTCCCACCGTACACGACCTCTTTTTCTTCACTGACGCTGCTGGAGATCTTGACATGTCATTCAACTTCCATCAGCAATCCCGACTGGTGTGCTTGGGACGTTCCAGGCCGTAAGTGCCAATGGCGTAGGCGGTCTCTCCCTCACCGACACCGTTGTGCTCGAAATTGTGCCCTAATGACTCGGATGTACGGTGCCGGATTTTGGTTCCATACTTTTTCACTCGCGATCAAGTACGGTACAGTCGCTTCAACCGCAAGTACGGAACCATGTTTGATTCTCTTACTGATTGTGCGGCTATCCTCGTTGCCTTCTGGAATCCCGTGACGACAATCTTCTGGTTCACTCTTTGGCCTAACGAGTGGTGGATGATCGTTGCTTCAACCGAGGGGATGAAACCTGGTACGGTATCGTCTTGGAGACTGGGTTCTGTGCACTAGCCGCTTCCGCGGACAGAGTTGTAGCTGGTATCCTTCACCCGGTTACAAGATGAAGAGGTAGAAGTCGATGAGCATGCGGGACAAAGAAAGTGCTCTTCTTGTCACTATCAAAACTGGTAGTTGGGACGAGAAGGTCAATGCTGCGGACAGGATCGCTCAAAAAGATCCAGCGATTGTTGTCCAGCCTTTGATAGAGCTTCTGTCGAGCGACGACTGCCATGTCCGCAATGCATCGGCATTGGCTCTAAGAGAGTTGAAGGATCAGAATGCAGCCGTGGCTCTCATGAATGCAATCGCGAAGTCTAAGACTGGGGAGAGCCCATCCACCTTGATCTATGCTCTCCAATGCCATGATTGTAAGGACTTCTTCCGAGAGGTCTTTGGCTTTGCTCTTTCGAAATCATGGTCATGGGAGGCACGTGAGATGGCCAACCATATTTTGGATGAGCAGCGATTCTCTATCAGCGACGAAGATCTCGAATGGGCTGAGCGAGAATTGGATTCTGCGAAAGACGACCATTTGGATGGGAAGTATCTTACTGGATATCTTCAGGAATTGAGGGATGAAGAATGAGTGTTGTTGTTCCCCATGCACCTGGAATTGCGCTGCTTCAGCCGAGGGGTTTACACCTGGTACGGTATAGTCGCTTCAAGAGAGGGGATTAGACCTGGTACGGTATCGTCTTATGCGCACGTTTTGATGCGGCTGACGAAGACGATAGCGTAGCTGACTAAAGCGACGGTGAAGATTTGAAGGTAGATGTTTTCGAGGACGAAAAAGGTTGAATAGCCGCCGAAGAGAGTCATTGAGGTGAGGGCGATGGCTTTGGAGCGGACCGTGATGCAGCGCTTTTCATCCCAGTTGCGGATGAGCTTGCCGAAGGTTGGACTATTCAGGAGCCACGCATGCCATTTCGCCGACGACTTCGCAAAGCAGCTGGCTGCCAAGAGAAGGAATGGCGTCGTCGGCAGGACGGGCAAGATTGCGCCGATGAAAGCGAGCGCAACAAATGTGAATCCTAAATACTTGTACACGGTTCTTTCCGTATTTGGCCACTTGGGCGAAATTCTACTAAATACAATTAACACCAGGGTACCTCGTAGAGCCAGCTTTGCTACTCATTATTCCGACGGACTTGATCGCATGATGAGTCCAAGTGACGTTTGCACCGAGTTTTAGCCCTTTCACGCGAATCCTCCTTCGATACGGCCTGGTCTGATAATCTCGGCGAGAACGAATCGCTTCCCCCTTGGGATTGACAATGGCTGCAATGGGGTCCTCACGAGCTGGCCAAATTGTCGCAGGGATTCGGGCAACCAGTCTTATCGAGTTTCTTCGAGAATCTTGAACCACTACGATCGAATGACGCCTGCGCCTCATATATGATGATGAGAACGGCGGGTGTCGAAGATGTCACAAAAACCTGATCCATTAGAGCGAGCCGTCAGGTTTTCTTGCGGATCACTTTTTGGATTCGTGGTCGCCTTGACCTTTTCGGCCCGAGGTACATATCCCTCGGTCCTTTGGTTTGCCATTGTCATCCTAACGTGTGGCGCACTCGCGGCTCGTTTCGGCGACGCATTCTGGACATTCTTCGGACGACTTCGTTGAGTCGTAGGTAGGCTCAAAGGGCGAGAACTTTATGCCGGTTGTAGTCATGGAAACCAGAATAGACGCGCCGGCAAAGCGAGTTTTCGATTTGTCGTTGTCGATAGATTTGCACATGGCATCGGTCGAATCCACTGGCGAGAAAGCCGTTGGGGGAACGACCCAGGGTCTCATTAAATTGAATGAGCACGTTACTTTCCGCGCTAAGCACTTTGGCTTTTGGATGGAGCTTACGAGCAAGATTGTTGTCTTCGAACGACCTGGCCATTTTCGCGATTCGCAGGTTGCTGGTCCTTTTCGAAGATTCGATCACGATCACTTTTTTGTAGAACAGGGGTCAGGCACAGAAATGTCGGACCGATTCGATTTTGATTCTCCGCTCGGGTTCCTGGGGCGCATGGCAGATTATTTGTTTCTGGAGCGCCATATGCGGGCGATGCTGGTGCAACGAAATGAGTTCATCAAGCAGACTGCAGAATCGGATCACTGGCAGGAATATCTTGGCCACGAAGAGAGGAAGTTAGATGAATGACATTCAAATGAAGGATTGGGAATCGCGGCAGGCCAAGGGAATGATCTGGTTCATCTTCATCAATGGTGTACTGGCTTGGGGCATCACGACAGCCATTGCCTTTTGCCTATGCACGCCACTCATAAACGAGGAGGCGTCGTTTATGACACTCTTGCCACAGGCTATCATTACCTTTCCCCTGGCTGGCATCTTTTGGGGCGGCTTCATGTGGAGCTTGGGCCAGCGGCGTTACTCCAAGGCCCAGGAAGCTGGGACATCTTAGAAACGCTCCCATTATCGAATTGACCCCGATTAATCTGATCTCTCAGCCTTGGTTTTCAATTGGGCCTCAGTTGATAAGATCCTCTGAGAAGAACGAGTCGAAATCGTCTGAATGGGCGAAAGCCCTGAATTCAGGAGTGCAGAATGTCGGAAGAAAGCTCAGTGAATACGGCCAAGGCCCCTAAAGAACTTTGGATCGTTGGCATCGTGGCGGTGCTTTGGAACAGCGTCGGCGTGATGGACTTCATCATGACCAACACCAAGAACGCAACTTACCTCGAAGATTTTTCACCGGAGCAGTTGGCGTTCTTTGAGGGTTATCCCATGTGGGTCACGGTGGCATGGGCGGTTGCCGTGTTTGGCGCAGTACTGGGCTCCGTGCTTCTTTTGATGCGCAAGAATTTGGCGGCTCCCGTGTTTGTCGTGGCACTGCTTGGTTTGCTCGTCACCTCCTTCCACAACTTCGTCATGAAGAACGGTATAGAGATCATGGGCAAGGGGGCGCCGCTAGTGACGACCATCCTGATCATGTTCGGGGCTGTTTTTCTTGCCTACTACGCCCACGCGATGAAGGACAAAGGCGTCCTGCGATAAACTAGGTCTGCCGGATTGACTGCCCTTATTCTTGCGGTCACTGGTAGCCAATTCTCGGAGGCCTCTGTGACCGATCCATTCATCTTGAAAACCAAGCGCCTTATTTTGCGCGAGCTTTGCCAAGAGGATGACGCCTTCATGTTTCGGCTGATGAACGGCCCGTCATGGATTAAGTTTGTCGGAGACCGCGGGATCGCCTCAGTTGGGCACGCTCGGACCTACCTAAATGACAAGTTGATCCCGGCCTATCGGGATTCCGGATTCGGTTTCTACTTGGTGGAATCGAAGGTCGGCTTGGTCTCACTTGGAATTTGTGGCTTTGTGAAACGCGATTTCCTCGAGCATCCAGATCTCGGGTTTGCCTTCCTATCCGAGCATTGGCGGCAAGGCTATGCCTTCGAGTCATCTAAGGCCTGCTTGGAGTATGGGCGGCGGGCCTTAGGCTTCAGCAAGATCGCGGCCATCACCTCCCCAGATAATGACCCGTCCGACGAGCTCTTGCTGAAACTCGGTTTCTATCACGAGGGCGTTGTTGAGGATGATGAGGGTGGAGAGCAGCTTTTTCTCTATTCCTCAGCTCCGTAGTTGCTCAAGGGATAAGAGTTTATGAGCTTCGCCTCCCTAGCGAATCTGTCCCTTTGACTTTTGAAATCTGGGCTCTTTGATATGGTTCTGCCGTCTATTCACTAGGGGAGCCCCATTCCATGCAGCATAATGTCGTTTTGATTCCCGGAGACGGGATTGGTCCAGAAGTTTGTTCCGCAGTTAAAACTGTCTTGGCCGCCTCAGGCGCCGACATTAAGTGGATTGAGCGGCACGCCGGCTTAGGGGCCATGGATCGTGGTAGTGACATCGTCCTGCCCCATGAAACTGTTGATGCCATCCGCGAATACGGCACTGCGCTTAAGGGGCCATGCACAACACCAATCGGTGGTGGCTTCTCCTCGGTGAACGTTGCGCTTCGCAAGACCCTTAATCTTTATGGCGCGGTTCGCCCCGTGCGCTCCCTCGATGGCATCGAAACTCGATACAAAGATGTCGACATCGTGGTCGTTCGTGAGAACACTGAAGGCCTCTACTCAGGGATCGAGAACAAGATCACCGATGGCGTCGTGACCTCGTTGAAGGTGGCGACCGAAACTGCTTGCGACCGCATTTCTCGGTTTGCCTTCGAGTATGCCAGGTCTCGTGGCCGCAAGAAGGTCACAGCTTTCCATAAAGCCAACATCATGAAACTGTCGGATGGTTTGTTCTTGAAATGCGCGCAGCGCGTTCACGAAGCCGAATTCAGTGACATCGAATATGATGAAGTCATCATTGATGCTGGGTGCATGCGGTTGGTTCAAGATCCAACCCAGTTCGATATTCTACTTTGCGAAAACCTCTACGGTGATGTGGTCTCTGATCTCTGTTCCGGTCTGGTTGGTGGACTTGGCGTGACACCTGGTGCCAACTTCGGTATTGACCAAGCCGTCTTTGAGGCGGTCCATGGCTCGGCCCCAGATATTGCCGGCCAGAACGTCGCGAACCCATTGGCGCTCTTGGCGAGTGCGGTGCTGATGCTCCGCCACTTGGCTGAGACGACCGGTGACAAGGACCTTCTTGAAGCACGCCTTAAGATTCGGGCAGCCTACAACGCTGCTCTTGAGGCCGGCGAGAAGACCAGAGATTTAGGTGGTGACTTGGGTACTCGGGAATTCGCCGCTGCCCTTTCGCGAAGAGTTGCGGCGCTCTAAGAGTCGCTTCGTGCAACCATGAAGTAGGAATTCGAACATGAATCATGCACCGGCCGCTAGTCCATGGCGCGCGGAATTGGTTGCCATGTTGAAGCTGGCTACTCCCGTTGTCGTCGTGCAGCTCGGCCTGATGTCATTTGGCGTCGTCGACACCATGATGCTCGGGCATTATCACGAATCGTCAGCGCTTGCCGCCGCCGGAATTGGGCATCTCTTTTCGATGCTCATCCTCTTGGTTGGTTTTGGCTTGCTCATGGGCTTGGATCCACTACTGACTCAGGCTTATGGCGCCAAGCGCTATGAAGCCGTTGCTGCCCACTTCAAACGGGGCCTCGTCGTGGCGCTTGGCCTGACTGTCTTGGCAACCGTCGGAATGTGGTGCGCCGAAGGCTCATTGCGTCTACTCCGCCAGGATGAAGAACTCATTGGCCCGGCAACCCGTTACATCAAGATTGTCTCGTTTGGCAATCTTGGGTTCCTGCTGACCATTGTTCTGAGGCAGACTCTTCAGGCCATGAGCATTGTTGCGCCCTTGGTGAAAGCAACTCTCATCGGCAATGTCTTCAATATCGTCGGCAACTGGGGACTGATCTGGGGCAACTGGGGCCTCCCTGAAATGGGTTTGGAGGGTTCGGCTGTTACGACGGCTGCTTCACGGACACTCCTGCTGGTGAGCTTTGCCTACCTGTCGCGTTCTCATTGGCTTCCGCTTTGGCGAATGGAGACCGAGGGCGCTACCCGGCGTGGTTATGGCGCGCTATTGGCTCTGGGGCTCCCCCTGTCTTTGCAGCTTTCCATGGAAGCCGGCATCTTCAATGCCGTTGGTTTTCGAATGGGAACCAAAGGCGTAGTCGCGGTGGCTGCAAACCAAGTCACCTTGAATGTCGCGAGTCTGGTATTCATGATTCCCGTGGGAATTGGCGCGGCGGTCGCGACCAGAGTCGGCAACGCCATCGGTGAAGGCGATCTCAAACGTGCCAGCTATTCGGCTAGAATAGCGATGATCTTAGCGACTAGTTTCATGGTTGTGTCTGGTGCTGTCTTCATTCTTGCGCCACAGTTTATCGCTGGGTTCTACTGCGAAGACCATCCTGACGTGTTGCTCTTTGCGGCGACCCTCATCCCGGTAGCAGGTTACTTTTCGATCTTTGACGGCGTCCAGTGCATTGCACACGGCATTTTGCGTGGAATGGCAGATACGAAAGTGCCAGCATTCTTGTCACTCGTTGCGTTCTGGGTGATTGGATTTCCGCTGGGAATGTGGTTGGACCAAGAATCGATCCTTGGTCCTCCCGGCTTGTGGTGGGGCTTAGTCGCAGGGCTGGCGACGATGGCGATCACTTTATGCTGGCGTATCGTCGTCCACTTCAAGCGCGGTGTTAGCGCTTACGAAGAAGGTTGATTCAAAGCGGAGTCATTGGGCTTGGTGCGACCGTTTTCGTCGGTTTCACCAGGCTTCAATTCTGATTGCTCCGCTGCTTGATCAACCGTGGCTCCGTCAATCAATCCTTCGGCTGACTCGGCAGCAGACGATGGAGTCGTGCCCACGTCACTCTCTTCGCCACCGTCTTTCTGCTTCTCTTTCAGTTGTTGTCGGGCCTTAGCTTCGACTTGCAGGGCCTTCGCCCGAGCAGCTTGATCGGCGCCACTTGGTTGAGCTGGTGCCACGGCTGCTCGTGCCACTCGTTGAGCATCGGCGATAGTTGCTTCTGGTCCTCCAGGCGATTCGCCAATCGAGACTGGGACTTCACCGCCGGTGACGTACCGTCGACCATCGGGCCCGTTTGTGTACTCGTAGCTCACAGATCCGCCTTTGCCACCCAGGGCACTGAGGTGAGCTTGTTCATGAGCTTTCACCTCCGCGTCCCGTGCTTTTAGCTCCGCCACTTGTTTTTTTTCTTCTGGCGTGAGCTCGGACTCGACCTTTGGCCCGGCATTCTTCAGCTCTTCTGACTCGGCCGCTGCCAGAGCCTGTCCTTCCGAGGAAAACACGGCATCATCGGGCTTGAGTGGACTGACTTTTGGCGTATCTGCTTTGACTCCATTGGCTTGAGTCTCTTTCGGACCCTGGACTGGGAACAGCTGGAGCGGCGCGGAGTAAGCAGAGTGAATTGCGGTCATGGTATCTCAGTCCTTTCGTGTTGTTTCTGTATCGTCAAAGAATGGTGTGATCCTGAAGCTTCCTCAGATTGGATGCGCATTTGGCGATAGATTCGGGGCGTGCTCAAGGAATACGTCGAGTAATACAAGGAAGCACGAACTCACTAATCGCTCGACGGCAACTCACCTGGACCATATTAGGTCGCGGAGCTTGGATACATCAACAACGCCTGGCAGAGACCGAGCTGCTTTACTGCCCAGCAGCATTCTTCTATCGACCCTAAAAATGCTCGGTCCTAAGCAAGAGGCCTTGTCCGGCGCCTGATCTTTGGCCCTCTGGGTTTCGTCGTTGACGAGCGCGAAGATAGGGGGAGTAACCGTAGACTTAGCAAGTACTTTGGCGTTCTCGTTGGCCTGGGTGGTGACCAAGTAGGTCGGTTCGCCCATACGATCGATCTTGCGCGCGTAATAATTCCAAATGTAATGAGAAACGCCGTATTCATCATGAGGCACGGTGCCGTGACCGTCCGTCGGAAAGAATGCCGGACCTATGTTCCCGATTTTCTCGAAGAATTCAGGGTCTGAATGTTCGTAGCCGGTGAGAGCCGGCACGTCGAAACGGCTGCCTATTTGAGCGCCGATAGTCGCGATCTTTGGTTGGGCTGGAAGGCAGAGCCATATCGTCAGCAAGGTTGCTGGTATGGGCAGCCATTTCACTCGTGAGCGCCAAACCTCTTCTTCTTGCCATCGACACCAGAAAAGCGCGGTAAGGATGAACATAGCTGGAATGTAGTAGTGAAGCGCAGTCCGCAACATGAAGAAGTAGAGAGCGAAGTTTGCTACGCACCAGAGGCCCAAGGCGCGACTGGTCGCACTTGACTTGCTGGGCCAAAAGAAGCTCAGAACGAGATGGACACCACCTGGAACAAGTATCCACAAGAATCGTTCGAAGCCCATGAAGTAGAGGAATCGAAAACGTCTCAGAAGATTACCAACGCTATGTTCGTCGCCGACATACATCAGATCAAAGTAGTTAATGACTATTTGTACAGCGGCAAAGCAAGCGAAAGCGCAACCTAAGATCACAACGTTGCCGACGAAACGAGGCATTCGACGATCCTTGTCGGTGACTAACTTGACCGCGACATAGCAAGCCAACGCGGTCTTTGCACCTGGCGAAGTTGTCAGGCAAAGTGCGGCAACTGCGATTGAAAAGATGGGATGACCTCGTTCGCGAATCGCGAAGAAGTAAAGGATCATGGCGACGAACAAGCAATCGGGCACGACCGATCCACCCAGATCGGCGTGATAGGGATTGTAGGTCACGCTGAAAGCCAACACAGCCGTGATGCTAAACAAGGACCCCCAAATTCCTAAAGACGTTGCCGTCGATACGTCTTTCCCCATGGAGGCAATCTTGCCAATAGCGGAGTGAACCAAAATCAAGAACAGCAAGAACGGCAATCGAATCGCCGCTTCGTGCTCACCGAGGACGCGCATAAACCAAGCCATCGGAAACACACTTAAGACGACGTTTAGTCCGGGATAAGAGCTGATCGGCCCGCAGTTTGACGTCCAGAAGGGGAGTGGTTGTTGGATGCCCATGCGAACAACTTCAAAGACATGGATGCCGTCTCCATCGAAAGACTCCCAGAACAACTTTGGGACGAGCAGGACGAGGAGGATGAGCACCGGCAGGAATCTGGTAACGACGATGGAACTGAAACCGGATGGTCCGTCGATCTCGACGGCCTTCCCAGCTTTTGAGCGCAGCCGATACAGGAATGCTGTTGCGAGAGTCAGCCCAGAGATCATCCCCAAGAAGCCCGCGCCATGACTCACCGGCAGATTCAGGGCCCCGGCACACTGTCCGAGCAAACTGACGAGAACGAGGCTATGAATGAAACCGACGATGATGATGTCATCGACTGATTTTTTTTTGCCAAAACACGCTGATAGATAAATCCCTGGTGACAGGAAGAGTGTCAGGAGGGCGGGGATGCCGATAGCGACCCGTAGCCAAAGCGACCACTCCATGTCTTTGAACCAGCCCGTGGCATTCTGCATGCCTGATGCAAAGACTGGATCGCAAAGACCAATCGTCAAGAACGCCAAAGGAATGGCAACGAGAAGATAGAGCAGGCGGGGAGAGCGCGGCGCCATCGCTCTCAACATCTCTTGATCTCCCATTGGAGCGTCCTTGTAGTCTTTCATTCGTGATTAGTTCTGAGATTGGCTCTTAGGGCAATCAACCGATCGCTTCATATTCTTGTTGAATCATGATGTTTTGAAAGCTCTGTCGTGTCCAGTTTCTTGCGCACTTTCTTGTGGACCATTCTGGTGGCGGCTGGGTGCAAAAGAGGATAGCCCGAAATCCCGCAACGCATTCAGCCACTGATCCCTGACCGTCCCTTAGGTCACAACTTGCCTGCCCGTGCCTGCGGAATGTTACAACACGCTGGCAGTGTTTGACATTTCCACTGAAACACAGACCTCGTGTGCAAGATCTGACGGATATGAGCTGCATTAGTCCTTTTTTGGGTATTTTATGTCTCTAAAGAATGACTCGATCCTAAAGCTTCCTCAGATTGGATGCGCAATTGTCGATAGATTAGGGGTGTGAACTCAGTCTTTCTGGCTTTGGAATTCACCGATCGCATAATATCTCAGTGCCGCCGAGCCATTTCTCTAATTGAGGCCTCCATGAAGCGCGAACGCTTGTCACTCATTGTTGTTGCCACTGTCATCATTCTTGGCGTCGCTGCCATGGTCTATTTCCAGGACAGCGAATCGAGCGATGATCTGGATTCCAACTCAGTCGAGTTGATCGAGGACAGTCCTCAGAAAGTCAATCGGACCTCGGATGAGACTGCCGAAATGGGGGCGGAGGAATCGACGGATGTCGGCGAAGTCCCAGGGCCTGGGGTTGGATTGGCGCCAGCAAGAGCAGACTCTTGTCACGTCGTTGGACGGGTTGTCGACCAGGAGAAGAAGCCGGTCCCCGATGCCATCGTTGCTCTATGTCTCGACATTTCTGACTTCCGGTCGCGGGGGCATGTGAGCAAGGTGCTGACCCATCAGATCTCGGATGAGAACGGCGAATTCCAATTGCCCAATGTTCATGTTGGCGAGGTCTACACGCTCCGGGTGGAAAGCCCCGATTTCGCTTCCAAATATGTGACCGGCCTCCAACTCGTTGCTGGCTCGACCAAGACTTATGAAGTGATCATGCATCCGGGCATCACCATCAAAGGTCTCGTCACCGACTTGAGCGACCTACCGATTGCTGGCGCCCGCGTCTTTGTCATGGACCTTGGCATGAAGGTGACAGACAAGCTGGGTGGTGTCGAGCGTGAAACGATAACTGGGCCAGACGGCCGGTTCTTGGTGAAGAACCTCAATCAAGGATTCAAGAACGTCGGTGCTTCCATGGCGGCTCACGCCACCAGGCAACAATTCAACTTCCATGTTCACCATAGCTCGGCAAAGCATGATCTCGTCTTCAAGTTGGGGCCTGGCAAGGCCATGATGGGGTTGGTTGTCGATGAAGACGACGTGCCTGTCTCAGGCGTAGAGGTCACTGCGCAGCCAATCGACTTGCGAAGCAACAAGTTTGAGAAGAGATTCCAGACGGTCAGAAGTGATGACGAAGGACGGTTTAACTTTGGTGGGCTCAAGACCGGCGACTACTACTTGACCTGCAAGAAACTTGGCTACTACCCGTCTCTGTCCCGTAACCTGGCACGACCAGGGGAACGTGAACAGACGATTCGACTGAAACAAAACCCCATCATCCGTGGGCACGTCATCGACGCTGAAACACAAGAACCGGTGACTAAATTTACTCTCTACTCGACCCCGCGAAAGAGCATCCTCTTCGTCTCTGAGAACGCCAAACAGAAGTTCGAATCGGAGGATGGATCATTCGCCTTCCGGTGCTTACGCAACACCGGTGATGTCTTTTTGCACTTAGAATCGGGTAACCACGCAGCGGGTTTCTCCAAGAAGATCGTCTTGTCGCAACAGAAGTCGGTCGAAGGAATTGTCGTCGAGGCGATTGCTGGGGCGACGGCGGTAGGACGAGTCGTCGACATGGACGGCAATCCAATTGCCAACGCCAATGTTGAAATGGAAACGATTCCAGATGGCACTGAAGGGTTAGGGAAACTTGGAAGCATGGTCTATGGCAAGCTCGCGCTTCTGCAACGAAAAGCGAGCACGGGCAAGGACGGAAAGTTCCGCATTAGCCGCCTACGCCCTGCCAAATATCGTTTAGTGATCAAGCATGGTGCTCACGCTATGAATCGTGGCGACCAACTTCGCGAAGTTACGAAAAGTGGTGAGTTCCCACTCGGCGACCTGGTCCTGTTGAAGGGCGGCAACCTGTCAGGTGTAGTCTTTGACAAAGACAATTCAACCATGGCAGGGGTGTTGGTGAAGCTCGTCCCTGAGGACCCCCGTCTCACGGGTGGTTTTGACCTTGAGACAAAAACCGATGAAAGCGGCGGCTTCGAATTGAAGCATCTCTCGGCTGGTGGTTACCGGCTTCAGATCATCAGGACAGCAAGGCTCGCTCAACTGGCTGGGCAACTCCCCAACCTACCGACAGCGAGATTCATGACCGTATTTGTCGAGGATGGCGCAGACAAGAAGATCGAAGTTCGCGGTCTTTAAGGGCAAAAGAATGGCGACTCCCTAAGGCAGCTCATTGAGCGCAGCAGGAAGTCGCCTCTTTGTTACTTGATTCTTAGAACGACGCTTCGACGATGTCGCGGACCGTCTTTTCCAAAGCTTCGGCGCGTTCGCCGATATTTCCGAGGGCCTTCTTTTGGTCGTTGATCCATTCCTGGTCATTGATTGAACCGAGATTGATCTTCACATTGTAGATTGCACCCAAGCAAGCGCTACGAGCCATCATCGCACCGACGCCAGCGTCACTCAGACTGGCAGCCAGCCCTTTTTGCGCCGCTTCCAAACACAGGTCCATCGTTTCCAAGCACAGTTGAGCTGTCTTGAACGGGATCCTCGTGGCGCTCTTGTATCCTTCTTCGATTGCGGCCAACCGGGCCTTTTTCTCAGTAGCATTGGTCTTCGGTAAACGCATGGCGACGATGACCTCGGTGAAGGCGTCGGTATCGGCGTCAATCAACCTAAGAAGATCATCTTTGATGCGCTGACCGCGAATGGCGAGCTTTTCCATGTCCTCATGAACATTGGCCATCGACTTCTTTTGGAAAGTAAGGTTGGCAACCATCGTTGCCAACGCCGCGCCAAGCGCGCCTGCAAGAGCGGCAATCGAGCCACCCCCTGGTGCAGGGGTTGGCCGAGACACTTCGTCTGCCAGATCGTTCACGCGCATCCCTGACAGGGTGCCGGTTGTGCTTGGCATGCCCAGGACGCTCTTCTCGATTTCGAATTCTGCGACGTCGCGGAGTCCCATCGATTGAACGGCGCATTCCAACACGTCGTTGACTGGCAGACCACGAGTAGAACCTTGGCGCTTAAGATAGAACTCGCCACTTTCCTGCAGCGCTTGAAAGGGGATCATGCCGACGATTTCTGAGCCGGTTACGCCCAGGCCCCGCTCGCGTGCCATTTCGCGGGAAGCTTCGAGGACATCGTGAGGAGACGTGACTTTGTAGTTGAGTAGGTTGAAGGAAAGCTGCGCACGGTTGTACTCGGGGATGACCCAACCAACGCCACGGCATTCTTTGAATTGACCTTGTTTCATGACGTTGAGGCCCTCGAGGTTCTTCGGATCTCGATCGAAGAACTTGAGCTCAGCCTTGAGGTCTCTTCCCATCTCTGCGTAATGGGTTTCCAATTCTGAGAAACTGGAAGCAACAAAGTCGGAGTAAGCACTGGGAAATTCATTCTTGGAAGGACGGTACTTCACAAGTTTGCCGGAGCTGTAGAAGGGCGTCTTGAAGTCTTTCCGCTTAGCGCGCCCTTTTTCTCTGATCTCATGGGCTAAATCATCGGCGTGATCTTTACGAGCCGAGTTGAGATTGATGTTGTAGGCAATCAAGAATTCCCGAGCGCCAATAGTGACAACCCCAGCCTTAGGATTGAAGATGGCAGGGCCGAAGTCTGGTTTCCACTCTTCCTTGGCCAGCTTTTCAGGCAGGGCCTCGTATTCGCCGGCGCGTACTTTCGCCAAGGACTGCCGCTCAGGTCGCTGGGCGGCTTGGTCGTAGAGGTAGACAGGAATGCCCAAGTTCTCACCGACCCTCTTGCCGACTCTCTTCGCCAACTCGATGCATTCAGCCATGGTGACGCCGCTAACCGGAACAAAAGGGCAGACGTCGGTGGCGCCATGCCTCGCGTGTGCCCCTTGGTGCTTGCTCATGTCGAGCACTTCTGCGGCTCGACCGATGACTGCGACAGCTGCTTCTTCGATGGATTCCGGTGAACCGACTAAGGTTACGACGGTTCGGTTCGTTTCTTGGCCAGGATCAACATCCAGGATCTCAACACCGTCGATTTCGCGGGCGGCATCCAAAATCAGCTCAATCTTCTTGAGATCGCGTCCTTCAGAGAAGTTTGGCACACATTCGACTATTCGCTGGCTCATGGCAGATTCTAACTTTCTTCCCGTTTCCCACGGTTTAGGGGCTCGGTTGGCCGAGCTCCAGAGGCTATCATGATCAACCTGCCCGGTTTTGGGCTTGGGTCATGTTCGACGAAGAGAGAATAGCGAGGAGTCGCCCGATGAAGAATCGTCTTTTTATGTTTCTTGCGATCATTTTCATCGCCGGAAGTGTCATCTGCACTTCCGCCGCTGCCCAAACGACGTTCTATGTCGTTCGCCATGCTGAGAAGATTGTCTCGAAAACAAACCGTGATCCGGAGCTATCCGAAGCCGGCAAGTCTCGAGCCGAGACATTGTCCCGTACATTGAGATCAGCCAAGGTAGACGTTTGCTTGTCGACAAAATATAAGCGAACAAGCCTGACATTGGCGCCCACAGCGAAGCGATTTGGAGGCAAGGTTGAAGTCTACGCGGCTGGCAAAGAGCGGGGTTTGACCAAGAAATGGCTCAAGGACTACAGCGGCAAGACAGTCCTGATTGCCGGACATTCCAATACCGTCCCTGCTATTTTGACAGGTTTGGGCGTGACCGAGAAACTGAAACTCGAAGATCATCACTATGACAATTTGTTCATGGTGAAGATCGCCAAAGATGGCAAAGTTAGTTTTACCCACCTTCACTACGGCAAAGCAGACCCTGAATAGGCAGCCATGCGCGAGAAATTCCGGAGTGACATCAATAGAGACGTAAAGTCGGCGGCCGAGGGTGAGTTCAAGCCCTTGGATCTCGGGGGTCTGAGCGTCTGGCCACCGGTCATCTTGGCCCCCATGGCTGGCGTGACCAATTATCCTTTTCGTTCTCTTTGCAAGGAATTTGGGGCGGGTCTCTATGTCTCTGAAATGATCACGGCACGTCCGCTGGTCGAACGACATAACAAGACGATGAAGCTCTCAGATTTCGGTGAAGAAGAATCACCACGCTCCTTGCAGCTCTACGGTGTCGACCCCTACTACCTCGGGGAAGCCGCTAAGTTCTTGGTGAGCGAAGGCCGTGTTGACCACATCGACATGAATTTTGGATGTCCGGTGCGCAAGGTGACTTCCAAGGGCGGTGGCAGTGCCATTCCGATCAAGCCGAATCTTCTCAGAAGACTCGTGCGCGCGGTCGTCCAAAACGCCGGTGACATCCCGGTGACGATCAAAGTGCGTGTCGGCGTGAACGACGAGCTCATTAGCTTTCTTGACGCTGGGCGTGTTGCCGAAGAAGAAGGATGCGCTTCGATTGCCCTTCATGCACGAACAGCTGCACAACTCTATTCCGGCTCTGCCGATTGGGATCGAATCACTCAACTCAAAGATTCTGTGAGCATTCCAGTGTTAGGCAATGGCGACATCTGGGAGGCGGAAGACGCCTTGCGGATGATGCGGCAAACAGGCTGTGATGGTGTTGTCGTTGGCCGTGGGTGCTTAGGGCGCCCGTGGTTGTTTCGCGACCTGAATGACGTTTTTCATGGGCGTGAGCCTCAAGACCCGCCGTCGATGGGAGAAGTCGCTGACATCATGTATCGCCATGCGGTCAAAGTCTGCGATTGGTTTTCCGAAGTGCACGGTGTGCGCATGATGCGTAAGTTTGCCACTTGGTACATGAAGGGATTTCGCGGGTCGGCACGACTTCGGAACGAGTTGATTCGTGTCGAAACCTTGGACCAATTGGCTGCAATCTTGGCAACTGTTAATCGCGACGAAGAGTTCCCACCTAAAGCAATGCGTGTGACACGGGGCAAGGGAGGCAGTCCGCAGAATGTTGCTCTTCCCGATGGCTATCTCGACGACTTACTCGATGACACACCACCCTGCGGCGAAGCCGGCGATCTTGTTTCTGGCGGATAATCGCTTAAAGAATCGAGAGTCCGAGCTTATTTTGGAATGACGAACGTGATGAATGCCCGGACGCGATCCCGTACCGGCTGGCTATCGCGGGTGGCAGGAATGAATTGCCAATCGGCGATCGCCGACTTGGCAGCACGATCGAGAATGTCGTGCCCAGAGCTCTTCTCTAATTGCAGGTTCAAGACTTCACCTTTGAGGCTAACGTCGACCAGGAAAGTGACTTTGCCTGTTAAGCGTCGCCTGAGTGCACGCCTCGGATAAGGTGGTCTCTTGCAAGCGCCTTTCTTCTTGCGCGCGGCCACAAACACCGGTGCCTTTTTCTTGCCCGGCTTGATCTCTGTTCTTGTGGGCGGCGAATCGGCGATTTCGGTCGGTGCTTCTTTTTCGGTCTTACTGGGTGCTCGATAACTGGCGGAAAGACCAGGTTGACGGGTACTGGCCGTTTCTTCCCGGCGGACTAAGCTATGGCGGTGCTCTATTTTGGACGGTCTTAGCCAAGGGGCCGGTTCTATAGGATCGGCGATGACTTGGGCCTCAGGGCTTGGCAGGTTCTCTGAGGGTAGTGGAGGGTCGACTTGCTCCGGAACGTAGGGTTGGGGAGAATCGTCAGTCTCGGAAACTTCTGACGCCCAGCGCATCGGAGTTTCTTCTACGATAGGCTCTTCTCCAGAAAAAAGGCGAAGGAGAAGCCAGCCCAGGACCAAGGCATGGATCGTCAAGGAGCCGATAAAAACGCGGTCAAGACGAACCAATCGGCCGGGCCGACGAGACGGGTTCGGGCTTGCCTCTGGTTCCTCCGTGTTTTCTTTTTTGTCGTCCAAGTCGTGAACCTTGATGAAAGAGTGCCGTTGAGCCCTACTTCTAAACGTTGAGAACCCAGGATAGATCAACCCGATGAAATTTCTTGTCCTTTTCACGATATTGCTTGCACTGTGCGGGCGCCAGTCATGGTCCCAAGAAACTGGCGATGGCCTGAAAGCAGCCCTTCAAGAGCATGCGGAGGCATCGAAAGAGGCCCAGCAAGACGATTTGAACCAGGGAATTACCGACCTGGAAGATACTGTCGTGACGGCTGGTCGAACTGAGCAGTCAGTATTTGAGACTGCAGGATCGATTCGGCGATTGAATGGCGACGACCTCGACACGATCAAGACCCCGGCGACTTTCCCGGATGCGTTTAGACGCTTGCCCGGTGTCGCTGTCCAGAAAACAGGTCCCGGTCTGGGATCTCCCTTTATTCGCGGGTTCACTGGCTTTCGCACGGCTCTTACTGTTGATGGCATCCGCATCAACCATTCGGCGTTCCGAGATGGCCCGAATCAATATTGGGCCACGGTTGATGCTCTTGGGCTGGACCGCATTGAAGTCCTCAATGGCCCAGCCGGTGTGCTTCACGGCAGCGATGCCGCTGGTGGTGTGGTTGCGGCATTCACCGAACCTGTCGAATTGGGCACCAAGGACGGTGCTGCCGAGTTTGCTGGTCGTTTGTACTACCGATTTAACAGCGCCGAGAACTCCCACGTTTCGCGAAGTGAGGTTGGCGTTGGCCACGACGGTGTCTTTGGCGCCAAGATTGGCTTGACGTACAAGTCGTTTGGCGAGACCAATGCGGGCGGGAGCTTGGGCCGTCAGGAAGGTCTGTCCTACGATGCTTACTTCTTGAACGCGAAGTTCCAATATCTTCCGTCGGATGACGTCTCCCTGGAATTGCTCGTGCAGAGCGTTCATCTCAACAATGTTCCGCGGATTCATAGCACGACGGACGGGGTGAGTTTCAACGGCACAACTGTCGGCAGCGACCGTAGGCGAGAATTCGATCAAGACCGAGACCTCGTTGCCCTGACGGCTACTGTTTATGACGGGTCGTTCTTCGACGAGGCAATTTTCAAAACCGGATATCAGAGTCAAACAGAGGTGCAAGATCGGATTCGTTCGAGCGGCCGTAGAGACCGTTCGGGGTTCGATCTCGACACTTTCTTCGTCACCGCCCAATTCCAATCACTGACGCCCATGGGGCGCTTGGTCTATGGCATGGACCTCTACATCGACTGGGTCGATTCATTCTCGACCCAGTTTGTGCCAACGACAGGCACCGTCACGAGGTTCGCTCAAGGGCCCGTCGGTGATGGTGCGCAATATCTGACCTTTGGAGTTTACGTCGAGAATACCTTTGACCTTGGCAGCTGGGGACGCTTGTCTCTTGGTGCCCGCTATTCCCACGTCAATGCCCAAGCCGATACCGTGTTCAACCCGGTTACGAACTCAATCTTCGAGTTAGACGAATCTTTTGATGCCATTGTTGGCAGCGCCAAGTTGATCGTAGATACCTCTGCGAATTCCAGGGTTTACACCAGCGCAAGCATGGGTTTTCGCGCGCCGAACCTGAGCGATCTGACACGTTTTGATTCGGCGCGAAGCAATGAAATTGAGATTCCAGCCACTGACCTGGATAAGGAACTCTTCTTGGGTCTTGAGCTCGGTGCTAATTGGCGATCAGACAACCTTCGGGCTCATGGCGCGCTCTTCTATACCTTCCTCTTCGACACCATTATTCGCAGTCCGACTGGTGACGTGATCGACAATGAAATTGCGATTTCCAAATCGAATGTTGGCGATGGCCACGTCTTGGGCGCAGAATTCAGCGTTGCATGGGACATCACCGATGAGCTGACACTTGGCGGGAATTTCTCATGGCTTGACGGTCAAGTCGACACCTTCCCGACGTCCGCTGCGAACGTCGAAGCAGAGGCGATCTCTCGCCTCGCGCCGATCCAAGGTTTGATTACTTTGGACTACCGCCCAGTTGCGACTGGCCTGACGGTTTCTGCCGAAGTTGAATTGGTTGATCGGGCTGATCGCCTCAACACACGAGACAAGAGGGACACGCAACGCATCCCAACCAATGGAACACCGGGCTACATCGTGTTCAATCTGCGGACCAACTACGCTTTTGACTCGAAGAAATCCGTGTTCCTCCATTTCGAGAACATCGGCGACAAGAATTATCGGGTGCACGGATCTGGCAGCCAAGAGTCTGGATTTGCCGCGATCCTTGGGTTCGACCTCCGTTTCTAATCACGACGCAAGATGCGAATGAAGAGCGGGGTCCGGATCAATGATCCGGACCCCGCTCTTATTTGATCTGTGTGAAACTCGGCTTTGGTCGACTATCGTTCGTCGAAGAAGTCCAATTTGTCCACCGGCATAACGATGGATGTCGTGATGTTCTTTGAGTGGGCAACGATGCGCTTGATGTGGCGAAATGCTAGGGCCGCAGGGACATGGTCAGCGCCACCAGCGGATTTGATCAAGTCTTCAACTCTGGCATCACAGTAGTTTTCAATTGCGTCGCATTCGCCCAGGTGCTCTTTAGCGATTTCTGGATCCTGCGAGCCATAGGCCTTGATCATTTGACCGAGCAGCTTGGAAACTCGTTCCCTACAGTGTTGAACGCCTTTGCCATTTTCCGTGTCAGCTGGGATCGGATGCAGTGAAGCCACGTCAAACATGTTCTTGCAGTAATCACCGATGCGCTCGGCGTCTTTGGCAATACTCATCAAGACGAGGCAAGTTGGGAATTCGGCAGCACCGTGAACACTGGCATGAACGACCAAGTAACGACGCAGGACTTGTTCAGCCTTGTTGATCTTCTGGTCAGTGGTGAACAGTTCCTCGCGTATCGTGGCCGAGTCAACTTCTCCTAAGAGAGCAGTTGTGACCAGATCGAACATGTTCTGCCCATCAACCATCATCTGGTTGAAGTTCTCAATAATCGGGCGAAGTCCGTGCCCCTCTTGACCTAAGTTTTTGAGCCATTCAAACATGAGGTTTTCCTAATTAAGTATGAGGTTAGCGCCCAATGGGATGAGGACGAATACGACGACTACATAGAGCACGGCGTAGATCTTGTTCTTAATCGTCAGGTCCGCCAGTTTGATGGCGAGCTTGATCGGAATATGACGAATTTGCGGGATCGGATAAATCGCAGCCGTCGCCCCGACGTTAAACAGGAGGTGAACGATCGCGATCGTTAACCCGTTCTGGTCACTGGCGAGTGCCGCTAAGAACGCTGTGACCGTCGTGCCAATGTTGGCACCTAAAGTCACCGGGAATCCGTTCTCGAGTTTGAGGATACCAGCCGCAAAGAGTGGGATCATCAAAGATGTTGTGACGCTCGACGATTGAACCGCCACAGTCAGGACGGCGCCAATGAAGATGGCTAAAAGACCGCTCTTCTCAAGTACGCTGTTCATCGTCCGTTCCATGCGCGCCAACATAAGTGACTTCATGGTGCGGGTAATCATGATCAAACAGAAGAACACGAAGGACAACGCCAAAATTAGGAGCACAATACCGGCGGCATTGGACGACAAAGACAGGTCGTTCGCGATGAAATTCTGGATTGGGCCAGATACAGCCTTGTATGCTGACTTCAGTGGGTTCGAGATCTTGCCGCCTTCAATTTCACCGTAGATCATGCCCGAGATGTAGGTGGCAGAATCCTGGAGGACGTGAGTCGCCATTTCTAATGGCAAGAAAATCATCACCGCCATCAGGTTGAAGAAGTCGTGCATCGTCGAACCGGCAAAGGCTCGCCGAAACTCCGTGTCTTGGCGCACATGGCCAAGGGATACCAGTGTGTTGGTGACGGTCGTCCCGATATTGCAGCCCATGATGGTGAAGACCGCAATGTCGATCGAGAATGAACCCGCCCCGACTGCGGCAACCACCATGGAGGTCGTGGCGGAACTGGACTGAACCAAGACCGTCGCCAGGATTCCGATGGAGAGGGCCGCAAAAGGGTTCGATATTCCCGCGAACAAACCCTCGGCATGGGATTTGGCCAGCAGCTTGAACGATCCACCCATAAGGTCGATCGCAACAAGGAAGAAATAGAGCAGGCCAATCAGAATCAACGCTTTCGCAAGCGGCGAAGATGATTTACTGGGGTTCGTCGTGAGCATTCCGGTCTCCGGTTTGTCGCTCATGAAGTTTCCACAGTGAATGTATGTTTTGTGTAAATATCGTGTGTATTGTCGCCAGGAAACTCGCTCATCTGCCGCCCAAGGAAAAACGGGGTCTCACCGCGTGTCATTGGTCTATATGGCGGGGCCCATTAAGGGCGTGCGATACTTTTAAGATCAATAACATTATTAATAAAGTGGATTAGGGGGTATTGATCGTGTCGTTAAGTCCTTTTCCACTATTCAATTAGTCACTTTTTGGCGGCTGGAAACGTCACTCATGGCCGATATCTAAAAAAGTGTTTCGTTGAATCGAAATGGCCTCGTGACTAGGATACACTTCACCAGGAGCGCACAGCTGCATTGCGGCTGTTCCTAATGAAACCGAACAACGTCAATCGGCTCACGTGCTTGTGGGGTGATCGATCAAGGGGATTATCGACGATGCGAAAGACCTTACTCGCGACTGCCTTTGCAGTATTTCTTTGTTGTGGAGCAGCTGTCGCTCAAACCGGCGTCACGGCTGGCAATTTCAACAGTTATATGGTGGACCAACCTGCCGCGACCGGAACCGGGTTGACTTCACCGATTCCCGCGTCATCCATTACCGACGCTGTGATCACGATGAACGTGCAGGCGTTTCCTATTGCAGATTCACCAGTAGCGATGATCATTGATCGCGGTCCTGTCCTGGGAGGTACAATCCAGATCAATGCGTTGAGCTTTGGCTCATTGCAGATCGATTTGCGCGACAAGGGCAACAACGGCTACAGCGAGCAAATCCTATTCTGTGGTTTTAGCTCTCCTGTCAGTCTTGCGACCCACACGGGTGGTGGTGGTGCCTTTTCCGCGACAACTGGAATTCCGGCTTGCGCACAGAACACCAATGGCGTCACTATTTGCATCACAAATTCAATATTCGACCAGTTTGAGATTGGTTCACAGGCATTGGTCGTGGATCCAACGAAGATTCCCCTCGGCTTAGAGACAACTCCAGCTGTTCAGGGTCTCTTTGATAATGGCTACAAGCAATTCATGCTTTCTGGCGAGAGCAACGGAGTCTTTACCTTCAAGCAAGGTTTCGTCTTCAAGTATTACGGTTTGAGCTTCACTCAAGCCAACCTCTCCGCCAACGGCTTTGTGTCCTTTGGCCAGGTCGATACAGGTTTCCCAAGTCCTACAGTGAGCAGTATTCGCACCGGCGTTCGCCGTATCTTGAGCTTCTACAATGACTTGGTTCCTGAGCAATTGAATGCAACTGGCACTGGTCCAGCCTACGCCCTGACTCGGATCTACGCTCAGCAGTTTAAAGACGTCAATGGCTTGACGAAGGTCAAGTTCGTTCACGATCACTTGGCTGAATTCTCGAATACTACAGGGCCTCACGGCGGTGAAATTATCATCACGGACAATGACGATATCGCCGTCTTCCTGCCTGGATACAATGGTGTTCCATCGATCAATACCGCCGTTGGTATCACGCCAGGAAACAGCGTTGACAACAACGTCCCGACCTTTGGTGAGAACCTCAGCCAGCGCTTCGGCACACTTTATACGCCACCAAGTCTTGGTGACTCCGCATACGAGGTGTTCGATCATGGTCCACCAGCTGGAGTTTTGAATCCAATTGACTTGATCGGATTCGCTAACAACCCAACCCATCCCGTTGGCCCTGGAATAGTGTTCCTGAAGGACACTAATGTCCCGAACACGACTCCAACCAATTCGCGCTACATCATCCAGTAGAACGAACCGCTCATCGGTCTCCAAGAAAGCCCCAGTGCAATGCGCTGGGGCTTTTTTCTTGGCACGGTGTCTCTTGAAAACAGGGGCGGGATTCGCGCAAACTCATTGTGTTCGAGCCTTTTCAGATCTCATGATCTGGCTCAATCCTCAGGATTCTTATTGCTTCGATTTGCCCTGATAACAGAGGTGGAGCCACCATGGCCCCGGAAGTGTTAGACGTTCTCCGTGACCGATTCGGGCATCAAGATTTCCAAGGGATGCAGGAAGAAGTTGTGTCCTGCGTCCTTGGCGGCAACGATGCACTCGTCATCATGCCTACAGGCGGCGGTAAGTCGTTATGCTACCAGTTGCCGTCCATGGTTCTCCCGGGGCTGACGATTGTGTTGTCGCCACTGATCGCCCTCATGAAAGATCAGGTTGACGCCCTGCACCTGAAGGGTATTCCGGCTACGTTCATCAATTCATCTTTGGACAAGAGTGAACGCAAGGAACGTATCAATGATGTCGTGGCGGGTAAGTACAAGTTGCTCTACGTTACTCCCGAGCGCTTTCGCAAACGTGATTTTGTCGAGGCAATCAATTCGGTTGTAGTGTCTCTTTTGGCGGTGGATGAAGCCCATTGCATTACGACTTGGGGGCATGATTTTCGACCCGAATATGGACGCGTTGGTCACATCAAGAAATTGCTTGGCGACCCTGTGACGATCGCGCTGACCGCGACGGCTGCCCCCGAAACCCAGACGGAGATTCTTCGTTCTCTCGGTACGGAAGAGGCCAAGATTTTTCATTCTGGTATTGAGCGTCCGAACCTCCACATCGCGGTTCGTACAGTAGTCGATGGCAACGAGAGACTTGAACGCATTGTCGAAGTCATCGAACGATTGAGCGGCCCTGGAATCGTCTACATGTCCTTGATTCGTGACATTCGCGAGCTCGAGGACGAGTTGCTGAGGCGTGGTAAGCAGCCGATGGTCTACCACGGCGGATTGTCTGCCCACGAACGCAAACAAATGCAGGAGCGCTTCTTTGCTTCGCGTGATGGCATCGTTTTGGCAACCAATGCTTTTGGTATGGGAGTCGATAAGGCGGATATTCGTTTCATCATTCACGGCCAGATCCCCGGGAGCCCGGAATCGTATTACCAGGAAATTGGGCGGGCTGGTCGTGACGGCAAGCCGGCACTATGCGAGTTGCTCTATTTTCCCGAAGATATTCTGATTCGAAAACAGTTCATCGAGTGGGCCAATCCGACTCCTGAGTTTCTACGGTCTGTCTTTGATCTCATGGTTTCATGGGGCGAGAACCTGTATTCCCATGATGTTGAAGATATAGCCTCCACTTTGCTGCTCAAGAATCGCCGCGACGGACGAGCTGGCATGGTCGTTGGTCTCCTGCGGGCATCCGACATCATCGAAGGGGAATTTGAGCGCGGCAACTTAAGAATTCTTCGAGACTTGGCCGTCAATGAGGAGTTCGATCTGATCGATACGGCGAAACGCGGGCGCGATCTGACTCGACTTCTTGATCTTGTTCGATTCGCCCAAGAAGAGGAGTGTCGCAGGCAATTGCTCTTCAGTTACTTCGGATTTCATGACGAGGAACCATGCGGCAATTGTGATCGTTGCGTCGACACCGACGATTGGATCAAGAACCAAAAAGAGATCAAAGAGGCTGAGTTCTCGCGCGAACAAGAAGCTCCATCCCATCACGACAAAGCTCCGGTCAAGAGGGGCGAATGGTTGATCATCAATCGACGACATCACGTTGTCGTTAAGAAAGTTGAATTCGGAGAAGCCGGTACCTTCATTGAGGCCGAATCAGCTAACGACCTCGAAATTCGACGCTACGACCTGTCACGGGTGAGATGGCGCCGATTGGAGTAAATCGGTCGCCGGGGTACCGATTCAATTATTCACTTGGTTGAAGACACCCGATCATGCGATGCTGGACCTATGGTTGATTCACTCATTGGAAAGGTCCTTGTTGCAGGGCCAAGTCTCCAAGACCCCAACTTCCAGCGAACCGTCATTGTGATCTGCGAACACAATGACGAAGGTGCCTTAGGCATCGTCTATAATCGTCCGTCACCAATCACTGTCTCCGAGGCCCTGCCGCCCTTAGCGAACTCGATGCTTGCCGGAAGTCGCCTATTCATGGGGGGCCCAGTTCAGACCGAGCAAATCTTCGTTATTCATGATGACGAAGAAGCTGGGGGTGATGAGATTAGCCCAGGTTTGTTCTATGGAGGCGAGCCGCAACTCCTCGATCACTTGATCGAGAGACTCCGGGCCGGAGATAACATTGGAATGAGACTCTTTGCTGGATATTCCGGCTGGGGTGCCGGCCAGCTTGAGTTTGAGATGTCTCACGGAGCCTGGATCGTAGCACCTAGTGATAAGGGGCAAATTCTGGGCTCAGAGGGGCAAAACAAATGGCGCCAAGCCTTGTTGGATCTGGGTGGGAGGTACGCCATATTGGCCGACGCTCCCATAGATCCCGGGCTGAATTGACGCCATTATTAGCCGAGGATGAGTTACTTACGGACTTCGACGTGCTCTGTGTGGCGACGTAGACGACGTGAGTACTTCTTAAGGCGCAAAGGCCCTTCCATGTTGGCTTTGTTGCGACTTGCGCGGTAGTTCAAATCGCCCGTCTCCGTGCATTTAAGCCAGACGTATTCGCGAGCGAGGTTTTTTTTCTTGGCCACAGCCGTTCTCCGAAATGAAATCCCTCATTGGGGCCGCTATTGTTACCGAAATATTGGTTGTCTCAAGGGCTCGTCGAGATGGACGGAAGGTTCTCTTGAGATTCGTTCGTAAGTGACTATCCTGAGTAGACTTGAGTGATCTTATATAGGGCATTTCGGGAGATGAAAGCATCGTGAAATCGAAACTCTCGCTCATACTTCTTGCGATTTTGTCATTGGGCGCCTGTGGGCTCGAATCCAAGGAAGCGACCAAAACCCCTCAAGGGCCGGCCAAACCATCAGCTGACTTCGTGGTCCAAGCCTTGGTCAAGGGTTTTGCCGAACGCAGTTGTGAGGACATTGCCCAGAACGCGGTTGGTCGCCTGAGAGAATATTATGAGACCCTCGCGGCGATGCGAGACATCTTGGCTGATATCACGGGTGAGCTCACCATCTTGTATCCCGATAGCCACGACGCACCGACGTTAGTTAAGATGCGCGACGCTTGGAAAGCACCGATACAAGGCTTCAAAGATCTCCGTGTCGATGGGCGACTTAAGAGCCCTGATATAGAGACCCACCGCCGCTATCGCATTTCATGGGAGCCAAAAGCTGGTGGCCGAGAAGAGGATGTTCTGAGCCTACGCTTGGTCGACCAACGATGGCGCGTAGACTCACTCGGTGCGAAAAGCCCCAATACAGAAGTGGTCGGCGGCCTCAAGACGCAGCTCAATCTCCTACGCTTCGGTTACCAGGATGCTCTGAAGGCTGTCCGCGACCAGAAGCCCGTGGATATTGTCGCGGCACAGAAACTTTTCGCCAAAATACGCCTCGACTTAGTCGAAGGAGGTTAGGTGAACAGCGAAGAGCCACAAATCGATCAGAAAGCCACTGTCAGGCCGGAAAGCCGGGGAGCGCTGAAGGCCTTGGCGGTCATCATTGCGCTGTTTGCATCAGTTGGGCTTTGCGGCTCGGTAGCGCTGGGCTTTGGGCTCACACTTCTTGACCAAGCAGATGGATATTCGTCAGAGGCTGACGATGCCCGTCTTGCCGAACGCTACTCGAAGGTCAGCGAGAGTCGGCCACCTCGGGTTCTTGGTGAAATGCTCATTAAAGATTCACTCAAACGAATCGACTTTAGGCCTTTCCTGGAACGTCCTCCCATTTCCATCTTGTTCGATTCTGTTTGGCTTCGAGCTCTTTCCTATGGCGTGGTGATCCTTGGGGCCATCTTGACTTTGATCTCGAGACCCCTTGGGCCGCGCCTGGTGTTTTGGGCTTCGCTTGGTTTGATCGTGCATGGTGCTGTTGAGGCCTTGGCACTTCTTCAATCCGGTCATGCCGTTGCCATCGAGTTTCTGCGTGATTTCGAATATAGCTATCGCCATGTAATTGAACTGGCGGACATTGAAGGTGAGTTTCGGAACCCCTTTACCGGCGTCCGCACACTTGATCATAAGACGATTCAACTCATCGATTTGGCTTACTATCTTGGCGTCACTGTGTTGTGGCAAGTTGCTGCTCTATGCTTGGCAATCTGCAAGCCATTGGCATCAAGATCGACCGAGTTTGAGATCAGCGAGGAAGCTGCGTGACCATAATCAGAATCAGTTGCCTTCTTCTTCTCCTTATGATCTCTTTCTGTTCTTGTTCCACGACAAGGGGGGAGGCGGAGCCAAGCCCTGCACTCCTCAAAGCAAGTACGTTTCTGAACGACGGAAAACACAAAGATGCATTGGCCGCGTTTTCTGACGTTGCTTACGAAGGGCAGGGGGATTATCGAGCCTTTGTCGGCATGGCACTCTGTTACGCCCATTTAGGCGATCGAGAACGATTTGAGATCTTCTCGTTAGAAGCCTCCGGTCGTTCGCCATTCTTGTTGCCTTCATTTTATCGTCTTGGCGTTATGTATGTCTTGGCCGCCGAGCGGTTTCGGCAGCGGTTAGGCTCGTTTCGCTACGCTCAACTTGGCATTGAATACTTGCGCCGAGTCTTCGCGGCAAAGCCTGATTACCACCGTGATTTACTACCTACGCTCGGATTGGGGCTCCATTTGGCCGAAGATCATGCTGGCGGCGCGTTACTCTTGGAGGACACTCTCCAGCGTCAACCCAATCGTCTTGATGTGGTTCATACGCTTCTCCTCTGTTATCGCGCTCTGAATCAGAAAGAAGCTGTTCAGAGGATTCTCTTCCCAATTCAAGATCAAGAGAAATTGCCGCCTGCTTGGGAAACTCTTTGGCACTGGTCCCATGAAAAGTAGTGGGGGCGACGGCGCGAACTTAAGAGCTTTTGATCTTGTCGCCTCCATTTTGATTGACGTCGCTTGTCCTCCCGAAAACAATGTGAGCGGTTACGTATTGCCAAGTAAGTAGCTATCAGGCTAAACTGATCGTCGCGCCGCACTTAGTGCTCGAGACCCGTTATATGATGGCCGTTAGAAGACCCGAAACCGCTTCAATTCGAAACGTTGATAGACCGACAATCTTACTTGTCGAAGATGAGCCCGATATTGCGTCTGTCATGCGCCTCACGCTGGAGCGTGCAGGCCTTGATGTTGAATGGTGCGGTAGCGGTGAAGAAGCACTTGAACGTCTCGTCAATCCGGGAATTGGATTGGTCTTGCTTGATGTCATTCTTCCTGGCATTGACGGTCATGCCGTCTGTCAAGAAATTCGCTCTCACGAGATGACGAAAAATCTTCAAATCATCATGGTCACATCTCTCACTGAAGAACCAGACCTCATCGTCGGTTTGGGGTTGGGCGCTGATGATTATGTTCGCAAACCTTTCTCTGGGCCTGAGCTTGTTGCTCGGGCGAAGGCAGCCTTGCGGCGCCGCATGCGTCACGATGATTGGCCCGGCCAAGCCCATCAACACAACCTGAGCATTGGGCAACTTGAAATCGATGCGAGCCGACATGCATGCAGCATCGAAGGTAAAGTCGTTCCACTGACGATGGCTGAGTACCGACTACTTCAATTCCTCATGTCGAACCCTGGGCGTGCTTTTACTAGGCAAGAGTTGTTGCCACATGTTGTGGGCAAGGGCGTCTATGTCGTCGATCGAAACATTGATGTTCATATACGAAATCTTCGCCGCAAGATCGTAGAATATGCCCCCTGCGTCGTGACTGTTCGCGGAGTGGGCTACCGTTTTGATGCCGCTCAGTATTCCGCCAGTTAACACGTCACGCTAGTTCAAGTTGGCCAATGAGCGAACTCCCGGGGTCATTCAGATGCCGGGAGCCTACGGAATAGACCCCGTCTATCTCTATATTGTGAGCAAATACCGCTCACGATTCGTTCACTGCCAAAAAAAAATCTCTGAAATGTGACACAAAGGCCACCGAAACCCGTCAATAGGCTAATCGGCCTCAGTGTGCTCAGGTTTTTCCCACGGAATGGGGAGAAATTGGGCATTCCTGTTCAGAAATCCAGAACCCTAGTGAATAAAGCTCATCTTTGAGTTGTTTACCTAGTTGATTAGGCTACGAGCGGCGGTCCAGCTGTCTTGGATTCAGCAGGTGCAAACCGGCTAAGCCCTTGTCACAGGTTGGACCAAGAACGAATAAGACAAGGAATTGAACATGGTTACGCCAAATTCAGTAACGGCAGAAGAGTTTTCTACACCAAGCTCATCCAGCAACGATGATACGTTCAGCAGTAATTGGATTGGACGTTTCAATGTGGATGGCCTGTCCCTTTCCTTCGGGACTGGTGTCTTGATCGAAGATACAGCCAGTGGTGTCTCGTCTCTGGAGTTGACTCTCCTCGCAGCGAAAGATGTATTGGAGCTCAAGGCGAGCCTCGGAACCAACCGTCGTTCGCTGGCCCAAGCATTGCAGCGAACAAACGCCAGTGAAGGCAGTATCTTGATCGAACTTGATGGTGATCGGCATGATGCTGACACCACGGTCGCCAGGCTCGTTAGTATCCTCTCTGAACTTTCGACATGGAAAGAGGCGAGTTCTGCACAGCAAAGGAGCATTCGCAACAGCTCCATCTTCATTGATAACGTTCAGTTTCTGTGCAAGATGTCCAAGGCTGCATTGCAAGGCTTGATCGATCTTCGCCGCGATGGCGGTGTCGTTCCCCGGCTTGTGGTCGGTACGTTGGCTGGATGCCAAGCCGGGCTCCTTCATCTAGTGAGTCTTGAAATCGCCCCACTCTCGGAACGACCTGATGATGTCGTCGCCTTTGTCGAACGACGTTTTCGATCACGGCGCAACACACCAGTCTTGGGTGAAGACGCCTATGCGAAATTGAGAAGCCATACTTGGCTTGGAGAAGAGGCTGAGCTGTTGAACTTTGTCATCAGAGCTCAACTCAATTACGCGGATAGTGCCGTGTCCGCCGACGCTGTTGTAGCTCTCTTAAGGCACACCAATAACACGTCTGGCCTAACCCAGCCCCTCGCCGATGTTGAAGAAGCTCACATCTATCGAGTGTTGGAGCACAACGGTTGGAATCGGACGCGGAGCGCCAAGACCCTCGGTATCGACGTCAAAACGCTCTACAACAAATTACGCCGCTACGAATCAAAGAAGCGAGTCACGACCAATAACTCATAGTCGTGTTGACGTCTCGCAACCACCAGTCTTCGCCTAAGTCTCTTGCTTCATATTAGAGGCAAAAGGTGCCAGGCTGCGGATTGGCGTTGGTTACCCCCTGGTGTGGTTGCCACCATCTATGAAGTTCGTGGTACGGAGCCAGGCATCTTATTGCAGCCCAATTGGATCGACTGTGCCCACCGGATCAACGGGAAGGCTGTGCCGATAGGTGATTAGGTCGTGACGGGGGACTGCAAACGAAGCCAGGCTCCTTTGGAACTCCATAGTTGGTGGCAACCTGACCTGGGAGCGCTGGCGTCCCGCCGGCATTCTTCATTCTTGGTGGCCAAAGGAATCCAGGGCAACCCTACCTCAGGTAAAGCGGGCGCTTGAATCTATCGGTCGCAGAGTTGCTTGTAGAAGCACCTTTCGCACGTCGACAGATCATCGATCATCGGAAAAGCATCCTCCTTCTCTAACGGCGTGTTCGTCCCAACATCGGTGAGCAACCCTTGGAGCATCTCAAAATTGCTTTCGATCTCCCCTTCAATAAATGCCATGCGATCCGCATTACACGGGTACTCGGCAATCTCATCGTTCTTTAGGTAGTAACCAAAAAGTCGGATGTCGTCGGGACCGAAGCCCCACGTGTCCCTGGCATACAAGGCGTATGAGAGCAACTGAAGCTCATCATGTTCGTTCTTGCGCCCTGTTTTCCAATCCCAAATTTCGCACTTGCCGTCCTTCCTGCGCGCAAAGTCCGGCAAGGCCCAGATCGTCCGGCCGTTGAGTTTGAGTTTGGTCGATTCGTCAAAGGACGGCTCTGGGTCGACGGCCAACCAATCGGCCTTGTCGTCCGTTTGGAGCTCAGCGAAGAATGGGCTGTCTAAGAAAGTGCCAATGGCGTCGGCGGCATTGGCACCCACTTGTTTCATCTCGTCAGGAGATGGGGCGCGGTCATAATAAAGCTCAAAAACGGGGGGGTGTTTCTTGACGCTCTTCTTCCAAAGTTGCTTTTCGGCATCCTGCCAAGTCTTGGAAAGGAAGTTCTTGCGAAGATATAGGCCCGGATCTTCGACGCGAATCTCGCCAAAATCGCGGAGATCTTCCAAGAGTCGTTTGATCGTCTCGTGAACGGCATGCCCAACCAGCATCGGCAGGTTGGTCATTTTGGAGAAAAAGTATGCTTGGCGCGACTCTTCCGGCGCATCCCAACCCCATCCTCCCCATTTCTGATAGTACTGGTAATAATAGAGGCGGTGGCAGGTCTTGAGCGTTGCCATGCGCGTACGAGACCACGATAATTCGTTTTTGAGTTTTGCCATGCTTGATGAAACTCCTTGGGGGTAAGGGCCCTCAGGCGATATCGCCTCTGGACTTGCATTATGAACGGAGAACCTAAACTTGAACAGTCAGCATGATGGATTGCCAGCCGACGCCGAGAAATCAGTCCTCGTCGTGGTCGATATCCAAGAAAAGCTCTTTCCTTTGATGCACAACAAAGACGCGCTCAATGACCGGGTCGCGCTGCTGATGCAAGGTGCTTCGCGCTTGGGTGTGCCGATCCTCATCACCGAGCAATATGTCCAAGGGCTGGGCGCCACGATCCCGACCTTGGGGGATTTGGTCCCGAGCACCAAAATTGAGAAGACCACATTCTCTTGTTTTGGTGAGCCAGCCTTCCGTGAGGCGCTCCGCCAAGGTGAACGAACCTCGGTTGTCCTGTGTGGCATCGAATCTCACATCTGCGTCATGCAAACAGCCCTTGATGCGATCGCTGAGGGATACGATGTCTTCGTCGTCGAGGATGCCGTTTCGTCTCGACTGGAGCATGTGCGAGAGTTAGGGATTCAGAGAATGCGGCAAGCCGGGGCTATAACCGCAACAGCCGAAGGAATGCTCTTCGAATGGTTGGGGCGCTGCGATCGGTCAGAATTTAAGGATCTGCTCCCCCTATTTAAGGAATCGCGTTAAGCCATGAGTAAGTCGTTCATTTGGTCCAGGCCGATCGCATTCGGTGATGTCGACCTGGCCAAGATCCTTTATTACCCCAATTTGTTTCATTATCTGCATCAATCATTTGAAGCATTCATGGGCGAGGCCATGGGCATGTCATACAAGGATTTCCTCACCGAAGAGGGGCTGGGCTTCCCAGCGGTCAAGTTGGATGCCGAGTATGAGCGGCCTTTCCCTTACGGTGTGGACATTTATTTGGGCGTGGCGCTGGTCCAATTGGGCACCAAATCCATGACCCTCGAATATACTGGATCAATCGCTGAAAACGGTCCTCGACACGCTTTAGCGCGAGTCAAGACGGTCCTGGTTGATATGAACACCTTCGAGTCTTTGGAAATTCCGGCCTGGATTCGGGAGCGCTTGGAGCAATACCGCAAGAAAGAGTCATAGAATCGGTCATCTCAGCCATGACAGCGGTTGAATAGCCCCGTTAGACCCATAGAATTCACCTTCCGATCAAAGAGGGAAAAACCATGACTGAGAATGGCAAAATGACAGCTCGACTCGACTTTACTGGTACCAAGGTCTTCGTAACCGGCGGTACCCGCGGCATCGGCCGTGCCATCGCTATGGAGTTCGCCAAGAGTGGGGCGACAGTTGCTGTCAACTTCCTCCGAAATCGGGAAGCCGCTGAAGAAACGGTCAACGAGCTGAAGGAGTTCGGCGACGGCCATATTGCTGTCAAAGGTAATGTCGCTGACCCCGCGAAAATCAGCCGTATGTTTGATCAAATCGGTGACGCATGGGGCGAGCTCAATGTGCTCATCTCAAACGCTGCATCCGGCGTCTTGAAGCCAGCCATGGAAATGACATGGAAGCATCTTCACTGGACAATGGACATCAACGCCAGCGCGATCTTGCCATTGACCCAGGGTGCTGTTGCTCTCATGCCAGAGGGCAAGGGTGGCAAAATCGTTGCGGTTTCCTCACTCGGTGCCACCCGTGCTCTACCTAACTACTTCGCAGTTGGTGCTTCGAAGGGTGCCCTTGAGAGTATGGTTCGGCATTTGATGTACGAATTAGCCCCTATGGGTATCAACGTGAATGCCGTTTCAGCTGGCGTGGTCGACACCGAGGCTCTCACTCACTTCCCGAACCGTGAAGAGATGCTCGGCGAGGGTTTGGCCAAGACACCATCCGGTCGTCTGACGACTCCTTTGGATGTGGCCAACTCAGTGATGTTCCTTTGCAGTCGTTATGCCACACAGATTCACGGTCAAACACTCGTGATCGACGGTGGGTCATCGGTCGTCGCCTAACTCATGAACAAATTCACCATTGCTCATAGCCCTGACACAGACGATGTCTTTATGTTTTGGGCCATCGCTACTGGGCGTCTCGACACCCAGGATCGTTCCTACGAATTGCTCGCCGAAGACATCGAAGTCTTGAACCGCGAAGCACTCAAGGGAACCTATGAAATCACCGCGATTTCATTCGGCGCCTATCCGCAGATTTGCGACGGTTACGCCATCTTGGATAGCGGTGCGAGCATTGGCAACAACTACGGACCAATCCTCGTGGCAGGGAAGGGGGCTGACCTCAGCTCGCTCTCAGGCGCGAAGATTGCGATCCCCGGAAAAATGACAACGGCCTATCTGGCCCTGCAGTTGGCACTCCCTGACTTCGAAGCCATCGAGATGAACTTCAAGGAAGTTGGTCCTGCGGTTGCGCGAGGTGATGTGGCTGCGGGATTGCTCATCCACGAGGGTCAACTCACTTGGCAAGACTTGGGGTTGGCTAAGGTATTGGACTTGGGAGAGTGGTGGCATGCGAGGCATCAATTGCCCATCCCTTTAGGCGGCAACGCCATTCGCCGTGATCTTGGCCCTGAGCTGATGGATCTCTGCGCCGAAGATTGCCGCAAGAGTATCGAGTTGGCACTCGAGCATCGTGACGAAGCCCTCAGGTGGACTCAGGAGCGGTGTCCTGGCCTCGACTTCGAAGAAGGCCACAAATACCTCGACATGTATGTCAACGAAGAGACCCGCTCGATGTCTGCGGCGACACGGAAGGCCATCGGATTACTCTTCCAAGAAGGTGTTGAAGCCGGAATTGTCAGCGAAGGCATCTCCGTCGACATCATCGGTTAGTCCAATCCCACGCCTCGAAGCCTGACCTCGACGACTGACCGGTCGGGCGAAATTGCTGTCGTTCACGCGTGATAATCTGAGTGCACAAAATCAGTTTTTTCCCCGATCGAAATTTCACCTGTGCTCAGAGACGGCTCCTCCTTGAAATCAAAGCCCAAGACAAAAAGCACCTCTTTATCGTGGCGCGGCTATTCGCGCGTCGGTCTTAGGACGACATGGCGGCTGATATGTATCGTCTGTGTTCTCTACACCTTTGCCCATGTCGCCGATGCCCTTTACTACTGGTCCTACACGCCGCTATCTGCTCGAGTCTTTCAAGATGAAGCGTCGCTTAGTCAGGTCTTAGAAATCGATCCCGGTCGAGCTCCGTTGGTCGCCTCGATTGCCGAAGTCTTAAGCGAAGACAAAATCCCTGAAGCCGAATTGTGGGCCGCTGCCATCGGCCGCCACATTCCCACTGATGATGTCGGTTATGCGTCTTTGGTGATGGCCCAAATTCGCCGAGAAAGTCACTTCAATGCTCCCGATCTTGAGTGGCTTTACGACCACGTCGTGCCCGACCTGTTGCACGATTCTGGGCTTGTTCGAAACCAAGTCAACACCGTCGGCCCCATGCAGATCAACCGTAACCAACTGCTACGGCTCATGCGCAAGAACGGTGAGGACATCGACTATCCTGAAGGGCCAGCTTTTTCGAAACTTGTAACCGAGATCGACACTGGCGTGCGTTACGCGGTGCAATACCTCGACAAAATCGTCTTGGATTACATCCCTGCCCGCCAGATCGGCGGTTGGTCAGATTTTGTTGGGCATCGCGGTTATGGACTCGAGGGCGAGGTTAACCAGCCAATTCCTTCGGATATGGCCGAGTTTCGGGATCGGGAGAGAATCGCGTCGTATCAGAAGATGGTGAGTGACCTCGCCGGATCTCCCTTAGTCCTTGATGGCGTTATTGGAGACAACACGTACCGGGTCTCGAAACAGCTGGCTCTCAACTGGCCGAAAATGAAACGTCAAGAAATGCTTGCTGCATTGGCTTTCGGAGACGACCAGCGCCGAATGAGCGATACTTGTTTCGACTTGGTCGCACAGCGTTGGCAATCAGTCTTCGGTAGTGAGGTACGACGAGTACTCTATCCCCGTATCTCCCATGATCCGCGCCTGGTTTTCATCCTCGCTGATTTTAATGCTGGAGTCGGTTCATGCCGGATTGCCGCCTTGCAACAAATGCTGAACGTACTCCACCAGGCGAATCTCGATGTCGATGGGAAGTATGGCCCCAATACTCTGGCGGCCATTCGTTCTTATGTCACCGACGCCCAAATTGCCGCGACACAGAAAAGAGGTTTCCTACGTCTGATCGAATCTCAAAGTAAGCTCAATTGGGTCCGTGCCGCAGTTACCAAGCGCCTTCAGCAGGAATGGCAGGACCGATTCGGAATGCAACCACCGTTGGAGCTCTGTCCTGAAATTTGGACCGAGCATTTCAATCAGCAGAAACGGCGGATTCAACGCCTCAGCACTTGGGATTACGTTTCGGCCTCAACTCGGTTCTTCGAGAACTACCATTTACGTCTTCGCCAGAAGCTCGATCGTAAGCACTTCTGATACGTCGAGTTCCCCTTGGGGCAGCCGTATCTAAACGTCATTAGTTCCTTGACGCTACGAGCTTGGGGCATGCTCGCCTTGCATTTCGCCCTATGAATATGATCCTGCAAAACAATGCATAGTGGACCCACGACTCCCAGCCATGCACAATGTGAATTGGCTTTTCTGTGCGGCTGGAGAAGGATCATGACATCAAAGACTGCCTGGGTAGCCAGTACAACACTCATACTCGTATCTGTTGGTGTGAGCGTCTTCTCCATTTTCACCGCCGCACATGAAGAGATCCTAGAGCGAAAACTTGAAGAGCAACGTGCTAGTTTCATGGATGTGAATCTAAGGGATGCTCAGGATCTTGTTGTCCCGCCGTTCGGAACAACCACCACGTTTCCGGTTGACCCCCAAGACGCCTATTTCATTTTCAATGGCCGGGTGATATTCACGCCACCTCTCAAAGGCAAAAAACCGGCATCTCAATTGGGTTTCAGTACCGCCTATGGGGCGAGCTCAAGACTCATCCAAGACCAGGAGCTCTTGGATTTTTTGGCGAATGAGATTCTGAGTTTTCGCAAGACTTATGGGCTCTTCGCCTATGACATCGAAAGCGTCGAATTGCGCTATTGGAGCGGCCAACCTTTCTGCAGCAAATTGCATGGCAGCAAAGGCAACTATCGCATGGTTCTCGATCGTAGGCAGTACGGCGGTCCGACGATTCGTTCAGTTGCCCACGAAGTGACACATCTCGCCGACCCATTCCTTTTTAGTTGGTACATGGAGGGATTGGCCGACTTGAGAGGAGATGAAGCCTTAGTCTCGTCTGGTCTCGATCGGTTTGGCGCACTTGCCTTGCAAGTTCATTTGCACAGTCCGCCTTACACGGCGGCCCTTACTCTGATGCAACAGCTCGATCTCATAGTCGGACGTATGGGTATCATCGATCTCGTGAAAACGACCAAGCCGACGTCATGGGTTGGGAAGCAACCAAAACCAGGCGAGAAGTGGGCAACGCCATTGTGTGTGGATATCGACTCGTGGCTTGCTTCTCTAAGTCGTAGTGAGCGACAGACGTGCCTCAAGATTATTCGGCAAGAGGGGACGAAGGTCATGAAGCTGGGGCTCGGCGTTCATCCACAGCTCGGTATTCAGCTACCCAAATAGCCCGTTTCGCAATTCAACATCGATCAAAGAAAAAGGGCCAATGACGATGTCATTGGCCCTTTTTGATTCTGTCGTTCGAAGCGAGATTACTCTTCGTCGTAAATCATTTGCTCTTCTGTTGGAATGTATTCTTCCAAGTGGCTCAACGAGTCGGCCTCTTTCAGAATTCCGCGAGCAACGACGATGCGCTGAACTTGGTTGGTTCCTTCGTAGATCTGAGTGATCTTTGCGTCACGCATGAACTTCTCGATTGGATAGTCACGCATGTAGCCGTAGCCACCAAAAATCTGAACAGCGTCAGTTGTAACTTCCATTGCCACGTCGGTCGCAAAGAGTTTTGCCATAGCCGCAACCTTGGTGGTATTTGGCATACCGGCGTCAATTTGCCTCGCGCACGAGTAGATCAACTGGCGAGCAGCTTCGGTCTTCGTTGCCATGTCGGCCAACATACGTTGGACCATTTGGAAGGAAGACACAGGCTTGCCGAATTGTTGACGTTTGAGCGAGTAAACCGTTGCCAAGTCGAGGGCACCTTGAGCACAACCCATTCCTTGGGCTGCAACTCCTGGGCGGGCCCGATCAAGCGTTGCCATGGCGTGCTTGAAGCCGTGCCCAACACGCCCGCCGAGCAAGTGGTCTTTGCCCACTTCGACACCGTCGAAAATAGTTTCGACGACGGGCACAGCGCGAATGCCCATTTTGTCCTCAACCTTGCCGATTGAGAATCCTGGCATGTCTTTCTCGACGATGAATGCCGAGATACGACGCGAACGACTTTTGGGGTCGGTCACGGCGAAGACGGTGTAGAAATCAGCGGCGCCACCATTGGTGGTCCATTTCTTTTCACCGTGAATCTTCCAGGTATCTTCACCCGTTTCGATGGCGCGGACCTTCAAGCCTTGCGCATCGGAACCGGCGGTCTTTTCAGACAAGCAGAAGGCGCAAAGTTTCTTGCCTTGAGCAATCGGTGGCAGGAAGCGTTTTTTCTGTTCTTCCGTGCCGCCGACGATGATTGGGAACGAACCCAATGCGTTCACAGCGAAAAGAACTCCAATCGCGGGGTCTGCCTTCGCGATTTCTTCGACAATGATGCAAAGATCAAGGACTGGTGTGTCGCCAGCCTTCCCGCCGTAATCCGGAGAAATCCACGCACCCATGAGTCCTGCTTCAGCCAATGCATCTCGGATCTCCCAGGGATATTCCTGAAGATCGTCGTATTTCTTGGCAAGGGGCCTTAGCACCCGGTCAGCGACTTCACGGGCCTTCTTGCGCCACATCGCGTTTTCTGCTGAATCGAGATTAGACATCAGGTCTCCTTCAATGGTCATGCGTATCGATCGGCGTGCTGGGATCGACCTCTCTGATATAAGAGGCCACCAGCTGGGCGGCTGTCGATTTCTGGGTCCTTCTTGGTCAACTCATTCTATCGAGGTCATTCCCTGATCAGAAGGGCTCCGCCCTATCCAAGACAAGCTCACCCCGAGGTGATTTGTCATAGGCGGGGGCCAAAGAGGGTCGTAATCTTGGCAAATGCGAGAATTGTTCAGAATTCTGGCTGAATTGGCCCGATTGAGACCCCTAATGACGAGGATTTTCTCTACTGAATCGACCAGAGCCCGAAGGGGGCGGAGGTCGCCAAATCGATGAATTGAATCGGCTGAGTGAATGGCAAGCTGAGATTTCGTGGGTAATCCTCGGCGATCGAATCAGATGGCGTTGGGCTCACGTATCCACTTCCGCCTCCCTGAGTCAGGAGGTTGAACAAACCAGTGCCCAAACCGTTTGATAGGTTGGTCAGCGGATTGTTGACGTTCCCGTCCGATACGCCGTATGTCACATTGGCCGAATCAGCAAAGGCCGGAAACACCTGGCTGAGGTCTAAAGAGAATGAGTTGGGGCCGTTGTCGCCGAACGTCACCGAACCTGTCCCGGCGGTCTCGTTGGTGGTCCAGTAGGCCTGGTTGCGAAAAATCACCTTAACCGTGTTCAGTAAGGTGTTTTCTTGGACTTCGTAGGACGCCCCACTGAATTGGCCCAGCGGATTGAGGTCGGTGAACATGACGGCGACACATGGATTGCCGAAGGTCCCGAAGCCCGTGTTCATGGAGAATTGGCCACCATTATTGATGTTCGAGCCACTTCCCAAAGTGACGTAGCCATTCGAAGACACAAAGATCTGGTTGTAGGTCTGACCATAAAGCGTGATCGGCACGTTGAGAGAGTGGGCAACGAAATCGTCATCGTTGAGGAAGTAGGTAATGCCAAAGAGCGCCTGCGGGCGAACGTTCGTTGACAGTCGGACGGTCTTGCCGGAGGCGAATTTTACATCGATATCAACTTGGCCACCTGCGGGCAGGGTGAAGTTCGGAGTGACCAAGACGAGAGCTTGGCTGTTTCGTGCCAGCGCTGGCTGAGTATTCGGAAACGATAACGGACCACTAACTCCTGAGTCATCCAAGATTGCTTGGACAATGACAGGGTAGGGGCCTCCGGCGTTGCCATCGGGATCGAAAATCACTGAACCAGCACCGGTTCCTTGGGGGTCGAATCCGTAGAACGACCCATGCAGAAAGATTTGTTCGAACCCCTCGTTGGCAATGGACGTTTCCGACAATGCCTGAGCCTGGTCGTCGGGTAGCGCTCCAATGGACATGGAGTTGTAGCCGTGGATGCCGGTCGTCCCAGTTCCTGCTTGCGCTTGAAAGAGGATCAGAGCACCGTCGAAGTGAGTGGTGAAGTCGTTGTAGTTGTGAAGACTGCCCAAGCCGTCCCAGCCGAGATTGCTGGTGTTGAGTCCGCCCAGATCGTGCTCTTCGATTTGTGCATGATCTGCCGGCGAAGATTGGTTTTCTGCTCGTAGATTGACGTCAAAGGATCCGCCTGCAAGCGCTCCTCCTCCGGGGGTGTGCCCAACCAGTCCGCGCCCAAAGCCAATCAGTGTGTTGGGGTCGAGCGTGACGAAATTAACCGCAAAGGCACCTTCGACGGGGTTCGTTCCCGTGTCTAACTGAAGGAAGACTTCAAATTGGTTTAGGTCGGAATCGAAGCGGTGGCTCATACCACCGATGCTTTGTGCTTCGGCGTCACCCCAAGCAATACGAAGTAATGAGCCGCGTTCGTCATAGAGCACGCCGTCATTTGGGCTGTATGCTTCCGGCGACCAATCTGAGAGAGAAGCTGCGATCGATGGTCGGTCGTTGATCCACGCGGCGTGATCGTTGTCACCACCACCGTTGGCCAGTGTGGAAGGCAAACCAAAGGTGATGAAGCCGTTGGCGTGAACGTGAACTTGCGTGTAACTCTGGCCGTGGAAGTTGAAGCGCACACCAGGCATGAAATCCATGGTTGCGAATCCGTCTTCCCCGGTTTTGAGCACTTCCTTCTGCCCGTACCGAAAGTTGGCGTGAGTCACTTCTGTGTTGTCTAAGTTGAAGGGGCCATTCGTCGGGTCGACGACAATCGACTGAAAAGACCTCGTGATCACATTCTGACCCTCAGCGAATTGAGATTCACTGATGCTCAAATTGAATTCAAAACGAGGCGGCGTCCCTGCTTGAACATCAGGAGCCCCGGTGGTCCAGAGCGCATCCAAGAGCGGACTCAGCCCAGTGAAGGTGATGCCGTCGCCAATGACGACAACATCGGTGATCGTCGTGACTGGATCAAAAGTGCCTAAGTCCAAAGCCCCGCCCCACGGAGTTGGAATGACGCCTGGTGTCGGCGGCAATTCACTCATCAGCGTGCTGATCGGGGAGAAAGGGTTAACGCCAGACTCAATTGAAAGTTGGAAGTTGCCTGGCACCATCACGTCGATGTCGTGATCGATCGGGTCGACGACATGGCCTTCCAAGCCCTGGACAAACTGCTTCGCGTTGGGACCGTTAAGGTCGAACTGCGCGAAGGCTATTTGACTAAGGCCAAAGAAGAAGATCGCGATGAACAGAATAGGGCTTCGTGGCATTCTTACTCTCAAAAATTGCCTGGGGCGTCTGGCAATGGCGCGACCCTGTTATACAGTTCATTTCGCGCTGTAACCAGAAAAGAAGAAGGGCATCGTCAGATGGGAAATCGCATAAGCCTGCACTGCTCTATGTTTTGTTGCGCCACAATCTCTCGAATTCTCTTAAGAATTTGTCGACTCGGGACTTAGGTGATTGGGTGCGATGCGATTTTTATTTGAGGCATTCGTAGTGCTTGCGGAAGGCATTTTCGACGACCGGTAAAACATCGTCTATCTCTATTGATTTCGCGCTATTCCGAGTGAGGTCACTCATGATGCTGCCGTCCAAACCGCATGGTCGGAACTCGCGATAGATGCTCGGGTCGACATCAATATTGAGGGCAAAGCCATGAAATGTCACCCAGTTGCGAACAGCCACACCGATCGATGCAATTTTCGCTTCGCCGACCCAAACTCCGGTGAGACCCAAGAGGCGCCCGGCATCGATCTCGAAGTGATGGGCAACCCGAATCACCAAGTCCTCAATGTTGCGCAGGTGCGCATGCAAGTCTCGATCTCGGCCTTCGAGTTTGCGAATCCAGTAGCCAACGATCTGACCCGGCCCGTGATAGGTGATGTCGCCACCCCGAGTCACTGGAACGAGAGGAATCTCGTCAGTTGTTGGCAGGCTCTCAGGGGTGGAGCGCCGGCCGACGGTGAAGACGGGCTCGTGTTCGGTAAGCAAAAGCGTATCCGGGATTTCATCCCGGATACGCTTGTCTACTAACTCTAATTGAAGCTCGAGAGCTTCTTCGTAGGTGCTGGGAAAGAGGTGTTTGATCTCGAATTCTTGAGACACGACTCTCTCCCTATTGCGACGACTACTTTGGATTGAACATGTGCACGGCCATGCCGTGAACAGCTTCAGCTGCTTCCATCATGCTCTCACCCAAAGTCGGATGCGGATGCACGGTCAGAGCGATGTCTTCGGCACAGGCTCCCATCTCGATAGCTAAGCATGCTTCGCTAATGATGTCGGAAGCGTGGGCTCCAATGACATGAACACCAAGCACCAAGTCCGTTTCCTTGTCAGAAACGATCTTGACGAATCCTTCTGTGTGGCGTGACGCAAGCGCTTTGCCCAAGGCCGCGAATGGGAACTTGCCAACGCGGACCTCATGGCCTTTAGCTTTGGCCTCGTCTTCGGTCAAACCGACAGTTGCAATTTCAGGAACGGTGAAGATCGCGCCCGGCATTGCTTTCACGTCGTACACTTCGTTTTGGCCAGCGATCACAGCAGCGGCGACGAGGCCTTCTTTGCTCGCCTTGTGCGCTAAGAGCATGCCGCCACAAACATCGCCGATGGCGTAGATGTTTGGTTGGTTGGTTTGCAGCTTGTTGTTGACCTTGATGAAGCCACGCGCATCGAGTTCGACGCCAACTTTGTCGAGCGCCAAGCTCTCAGTGTTTGGACGACGTCCAACAGAAACCAAAATCTTGTCGGCCGGAATCGAGCTTTTCTTGCCCTTGGCGTCTTCAATTTGCACTTCGAGCTTGCCGTTCTTGCCGGTGTACCCGAGAGCTTTGGTCTTGGTGTGAACCTTGATTTTCTTCTTCTTCAGCTCACGTGAAAGTGCCTTCACGATCTCTGGATCAATGCCCGGTAAGACTTGATCGAGCATCTCAACCACAGTGACGTTAGCGCCAAACGTGTTGAGGTAAATACCGATCTCAAGACCGATCACACCGCCACCAATAACGCAGAGGTCCTTAGGGACCTTGGTGAGGTCAAGCGCCTCGGTGCTCGAGATCACATCTTTCCCATCGTATGGGAATGGTGGGATCTCCAGTGAGCGCGACCCAGTACCGATCATGCAGTTGTCAAAGCCAAGCTCGGACTCTTTGCCGTCTTTGTCTTTAATGATAAGCGTGTTCTTGTCTTTGAAGCGTGCTTCACCGAAGACAGTTTCGACACCAGCGTTAGTCAACAGGCCACCAATGCCAGTTGTTAAGCGCTTGACGATGGTGTCTTTCCATTGCCGTGTCTTGTCGAGGTCGATGGTTGGCTTCGCAGTCTTGATGCCAATCTCGTCGGCATGCTGAATGCTTGAGAAAACATCAGCGGCACCGATATATGCCTTCGATGGAATACAGCCCCAGTTGAGGCAGACGCCACCAAGTTCATCCCGTTCAATAATGACGGTTTGGACTCCCAATTGAGCGAGACGAATGGCAGCGACATATCCACCAGGGCCAGCTCCGATGACAACAGCTTGTGCTCGCTTCATAGCGGGAATTCTCCTTCAGCAATACCCGAAGTGCTATCTTGCAGTCGGGCTCTCATTTGGCGTTCAAGTTCGGGTGGCATCTCAGCGTAGACATCTTCAAAGACAGTCTCAGGTGCTGGTGCCGGTGCAGCTTCAGCGAGCTTTACGGCGGCGTCCATTTCAGTTTTGGCGCCATCGATCATCGCTTCTTCTTCGAGCATGGTGAAATCATGCTCCGTCGTCAGGTAATCACGTTGCCGATCGAGTGGATCAATCAACAACCATGGGGCTGTTTGCGATTCGTCTCGATAACGATCGGGGTCGTCTGATGAACTGTGTCCACCACGGCGATAGGTCACGGCTTCAATGAGTGTTGGCCCGTCACCGGCGCGCGCTTTGGCCAAGGCCCGTCTTGTGACTTCGTAGACAGCCAAGACGTCGTTGCCGTCGACACGAACTCCTTCGATGCCGTAAGGGGCTGCTTTGACGGCAATCCCATCGCTATTCGACTGGCCGCAAAACGGAACAGAAATCGCCCATCCGTTGTTTTGACAAAACAACACAACGGGTGCTTTCTGACTGGCGGCCATCGTCATCGCAGCATGAAAGTCAGTCGATGAAGACGCGCCATCGCCAAGGTAGCCAACGCATGCAATTTTTTCGCCGCGCAACTTCGCTGCCATCGCTGTCCCGACAGCCTGCGGAATCTGTGTTCCGATGACGCTCGACAAAGAGACGTAGCGATGTTCCAAGGACGAGAAATGACAGGGCATTTGCCGACCTTTTTGGATGTCAGCGCCGTTGCCGATCATCTGAGCAAAATACTTCTCAAGCGGAAAACCGCGCATCAACAGAACGGTGCCTTCGCGTAACGCTGGATAAACCCAGTCGTCTTTATGAAGAGCAAAACCAGATCCGATGCCGGCGGCTTCTTGGCCAGCACCTGGACCATGGAATCCGATTCGTCCCTGTCGCTGGAGGCCAAGGAGTTTTGCATCCAAGGCCCGACAGAAGAGCATATTGCGAAACAATTCGAGATGCGTGTCGCGGTCGAGATCCGGGACAGGCATCGTGGCTGGATGCTCTGTCCCGATCGCGAGGCAACGCTCAATCGGCAGCGTCATGGACGATTAACCTTCCAGTAGAAGGGTGTGAGGATTCTCCAAGAGTCGACGCATGGTGTTCATGAAGCGAGCTGCTTCGCCGCCATCCACGATGCGATGATCGAGGGTGATCGACATGTAGGTCATCTTGCGAATAACGATTTCGCCGTCACGAACAACGGGGCGATCTTCGATCTTGTAGACCCCAAGGATTCCCAATTCTGGGTAGTTGATGATTGGCGTGGCAAACAAACCACCGATCGAGCCAGCGCTGGTGATCGTGATTGTAGAACCATTCAACTCTTCTCGTGAAATCGATCCTTCACGGCCGGCTTCACTCAAGCGGCTCAAGTCGCCTGCCATCTGGAGGATGCTTTTCTTGTTGGCATCGGTGATGACAGGAACCAAGAGGCCGTTAGGGGTATCCAAGGCAAACCCGATGTGGACATCCTCGTAGTTGATGATCTCGCTGTTAGGCTCGTCGAAGATGCCGTTCAGAGTTGGATGTTGCTTAATCGAGGCAACCAAAGCCTTCATGATGAATGGCAAGAATGTCAGCTTGATGCCGCGTGCGGCTGCGTCTTCCTTGGCACTCTTTCGCAGGTTGTAAACTGCGGTCATGTCGATTTCTTCAACCAACGTGAAGTGCGGTTTCGTGAATGCACTGCCGATCATGGCGTCGCCAATCTTACGGCGCATTCCACGGTAAGGGGTGCGAGTTTCGCCAGATCCAGCGGAGTGGGCGATCGCTACGACAGGTGCCGCAGTTGGTGCGGTAGCAGCTGTTGCCGTAGCAGCAGGAGCAGCTTGACTACCGAATCCACGAACGTCATCTTTGGTGATGCGGCCGCGAGGACCCGTCCCAGCGACGTGTCCGATGTCGACACCCATTTCGCGAGCCAGTTTCCTGGTCGCAGGCGTAGCTAAGACTTTGTCGCTCGATGCCGTTGGCGCCTCGGTGGGTGCTGCAGCCGGAGCTGGAGCGGCGGCAGGCGTCGGAGCCGGCGCTGGTGCAGCGGCCTCGACTGGGGCTTCTTCAGCCTTCGTTTCTGCCGGTGCTGTGTCGTCACCACTGATGACAACAATGACATGACCAACCGGCACAATGGCGCCTGGTTCGTGCGGGATCGACTCAATAGTGCCAGCCCGGGGCGAAGGAATCTCAACCGTCGCTTTGTCGGTCATGACTTCGACCAATGGTTGGTCTTCAGTCACTGTGTCTCCGACAGCAACTTTCCATTCGACAATCTCGCCCTCGGCAACAC
>JBLINQ010000012.1:0-56234 GCA_047639315.1 Planctomycetota bacterium | reverse complement strand
TGCTCCCCTTTCGTCTTGAAGAAGAAAATCGAATTGACTGAAGGCCAGCAGCTGAAACTCGATTTTAGTGTGCCGACTGGCGCTATCATGGGGCGTGCTTTGGACGGCGAAGGCAATCCACTCATGGGGGCGAAAGTGACAGCCAAGCGTGTCGTTGAGGAAGAGAGCACCGAGGGCATGGAGGCCGACCGAGTGGTCAGTGGGGTCAGCCTTGTTATGTCTGGCGAAGATACCGATGGCTCCAGTTTCGTTTCATTCTCTAACGATACCGGGTCTAACTCATCGGTGGTGACGGACGAGGATGGCTACTATGTGATCCCTTACTTGGAAGGCGGAATCTACAACCTCAATTGCCGTAAGTCGAATTACGCATCGGCGAAGATTGAGAAACTTGAGCTCGACGCCGAATCAACTTTGAAGAATATTGATTTCACTCTTAATGCGGCGTGCAAATTGACGGTTCGCGCAACCTCACAGAAGTCAGGTTCGATGTTCTTCAACGTCAAGGTCGAGAAGATCAAGACTAAGAATGATGACGCCAAGAGGAAGTTCTTCCAGAAGGGCGGCGCGGCTAAGTTTACCTCGCTCACTCCCGGTGAATACTTGGTGACATGTCGCGAAGGTGACCAGAAGAAGGAAGAGAAAATCACCATCGCAATCGGTGATGATCAAACCCTCACGTTCGACTTCTAAGAAACTCTCCTGCGAACACAGAAAAAGGGCGCCCTCGAATTTCGAGGGTGCCCTTTTTATTTCGTTTAACGTGCGTGTCGGAAGCTTAGAAGGCCTCGGCGTCGCGAATCATGCGCTCGACGTCGCTTTGGAGCTTAGCGAAAACACTCTTCATAGTCTTGACCAAGCCAACTGGGTCGAGGCCATGCTCTTCGAGCATTTCGGAACGTGTTCCGTGTTCGACGAAGTCAGAGGCTAAGCCAATAGGGTAGAGACGATCAGCCGCCCAGCGATTTCTCGCTGCAACTTCAAGGCAAGCCGAACCGAAGCCACCATTGATCGTGTTCTCCTCAACGGTGAAGACGATAGGGTGTTTGGTCAAGACTTCTTCAAGCATCATCTTGTCCATCGGACGAACAAAACGAGCGTTGACGACAGTCACTTCGATGCCTTCCGCAGCCAGGAGCTCTGCAGCATCCATCGCTGGGTAGACCATAGAGCCATAGGCGACGATGGCGGCGTGGTTGCCGGTGCGCAATGTTTCAGAACGACCCAGCTCGAGTTTTGCTTGGCGTTCAAATTCCAATTCTCGAACCGGCACAGCTGTGCGCGGATAACGAATGGCGCAGGGAACATTGGCGTCGAGAGACATGTTCAACATGTCTTCGAGTTCCGTTGCATCCCGCGGTGCCATGATCTGAATGCGTGGAAGCGAGCGAACATAGGAGATGTCGAAACAACCGTTGTGGGTGGCTCCATCTGGCCCGACGATTCCTGCGCGATCCATGCAGAAGACAACAGGTTGATTGTTAAGTGCAACCTCTTGGAACAACTGATCGTAAGCGCGTTGCAAGAACGTGCTGTAGATCGCGCAAATTGCCTTCTTTCCGGACTTGGTCAGGCCTGCTGCAAATGCAACGGCGTGTTGCTCAGCGATGCCGGCGTCGTAGAATCGATCTGGGAACTCAGCTTGAAATTTGCGGAGCCCGGTGCCGCAAGGCATGGCGCAAGTGAGGGCCTCTACCGTGTCATCTAGCCTGGCTCGTTCGATTGCCGCGTCGACAAAGATATTGGTGTATGGCGTTGAGCCGATACGGGAATGCTCTTTCTTTGGTGGTGTTGGAGATTTCGCACCACCAACAGCATGCCACTTCCACTGATCTTTCTCAGCTTCACGGTGGCCCTTACCCTTGATTGTCTTGACGTGAACAAAGGCGCCTCGGCCTTCGCGCTTGATCTCGTCGAAAAGCTCAATCATGCCATTGATGTCATGGCCATCGACGGGGCCGATGTATTTATGACCAAAAGACTCAAAGAAATGACCAAGGTGTGCATCTTTGCCCTTGCCGTCGGCATAGAGACCTTCTTCGGCGGCCGTCTTCTTGATGCTCTTCAAGTGCTTGGACATGCCGCCGACAGTTGGAGCAATGGCCATGTCGTTGTCATTAAGGATGACAATAAGCTTCTCGTCAAGTAGGTCACCCCAGTGATTGAGAGCTTCCATTGCCATGCCGTTGAAGACCGATCCGTCGCCGATAATTGCTACAGCGTATTTGTCGGTGCCACGATTGCCACGGGCTTGGCCCAGGGCAGTTGAGATCGATGATCCAGCGTGAGCCCACATCCACCAATCATAACGACTCTCTGAAGGACGTGTGTATCCAGCGGGGCCACCCTTGATACGGATGGAATCGTAGTCGATGTTGCGTCCAGTCAGCAATTTGTGTGGATAGCACTGATGAGACACATCGAGAATGAACTGATCCTCGGCGAAGTCGAAAACTCGGTGTAAAGCAATCGTAAGATCAGTGATGCCCAAGCCAGCGCCGAAGTGTCCACCGTTGACCGGCATCACTTCGACAATGCGGTCTCGGATCTCATCGGCGAGCTTTGGCAGCGACTCCACCGGAAGATTTTTGACATCTTCCGCTGATTTGATCTGGTCGAGGATTTTGCTCATTTCTGGCTCACTATTCATTGGAAACGGCTGTGTCTACGAGTTCTGGTGGCAAAGCGAATTCGACGTTCTCTTGGGCGAAGACGATGGATTCCGTGTCGTCGTATCCCAAGGCAGCGAGCTTTTCCAGGAGCTCAACAACGAGGCTTTCAGGAGCAGATGCGCCAGCACTGACACCAACAGTCTTAGCATTATCCAGCCATTTTGGATCCAATGCCTCGGCCGTTGCGATGAGATAGGCCGTCCGACCGGCACTCTCGGCGACTTCTTGAAGACGCACGGAGTTAGATGAGTTGGCGGCACCGAGAATCAAGAATACGTCAGTTGTCGGCACCATTTGCTTGATGGCATGCTGGCGATTCTGGGTGGCGTAGCAGATGTCATCCTTCGTCGGGATGCGAATTTGCGGGTACTTCTCTTTGACGGCGGCGGTGATATGGGCCGTGTCATCGAGGGAGAGGGTTGTCTGCGTGACAAGCGCCAGGGGCTTGTCTGAGGCGAAAGTGAGCTTCGCAACGTCTTCGACAGTTTCCACGAGGTGAGTTCGGCCTGGGGCCTCGCCCATGGTGCCTTCAACTTCCTCATGGCCGGCGTGGCCGATGAGGATGATCTCAGTACCATTTTTGACGTTGGCAAGCACTTCAATGTGGACTTTAGCGACGAGAGGGCAAGTCGCATCGATGACGTGTAGACCACGGTCTTTGGCATCTTGTACCACTGCCGGTGAAACACCGTGCGCACTGAAGATAGTGACTGATCCCTCAGGGATCTGATCAAGTTCGTCAACGAAGATGGCGCCCTTTGGCTTCAGCCCGTCCACAACCGTCCGATTATGGACGATTTCCTTCCGGACGTAGACTGGAGCACCAAAGCGTTCCAGGGCCAATTCAACGATGCGAATTGCACGTTCTACACCCGCACAAAATCCACGGGGCTCAGCTAGATTCACTTTCATGGATTCAAATCCGCCTCGTCGAAAATACTAACATGTTCACAAGTGCTTGTGACTGCGTTAGTTAATAATTTAATGCCGAGTTCTCCCGAGGAGGACTTACCGGACCAAACAGAACTCAAGAAATAGCCTCCTTCTAGGCCAAGATCAAGGGTGAGAATCCTCAGGGAATCTGTCGTTCGGCAGCCCGAGGAAAACTTGCTTTCAGGCCACCAAATGCTAAATCTCAGGGCTCTATTTTTAGGTCATATGGTTAGATAGCCTTCCGGCCAGAAAACTATAAAGAAACTTGAAGAATGGCGTGTTGAAATCGCAGTCGATTCTTCGCTTTTGAGTCGTGACCTGTAGGAAAATTCGAGTCCAGGTGTTCATGTCTGATTTAGAGAAAACCAAAAACCCATCGATTGAGGGCATTCGGCTGCCAGAGCTCGTTATCGAACGGGCCGTCACTGCCTTGATTGGCCTCCAGAACCACGATGGGCACTGGGTTGGCGAACTCGAAGGCGACACGATCCTGTCATCGGAGTACATTCTCTGTGTCTATTTCATGGGCTGGGAAGTGCGCGACGCCGAGGAAATCAAGAAGTGCCTCAACTTCCTGAGGCGTCAGCAGAACGACGAGGGTGGCTTCTCTCTCTACCCGGGAGGCCCCTCAGACGTCAGCGCGTCAGTCAAAGCGTATTTCGTCTTAAAGCTGTTTGGCGAAGATCCAGACAGCCCTCCCATGGTGAAGGCTCGCAAAAAGATCCTGCGCTTAGGCGGGATTGACGCCTGTAACACCTTTACCAAGATCACTTTAGCGCTCTTTGGGCAAGTGTCTTGGCGCGAATGTCCAGCGGTTCCACCTGAGTTGATCCTTTTTCCTCGTTGGTTCCCGTTTAACATCTATGAAATGTCGAGTTGGTCACGAACGATTGTGATTCCGATTTCGATCATTTGGGCCGGTAAACCACTGCGCCAGGTCCCTCCCCACGCGGCCATTAGCGAATTGCGTATCCCTTTGGAGTTAGCCCCAGAATATCAGCCCCTACAAGTCGAAGGCGCGTCGAAGACGTGGCAACTTGTATTCACCTCCATCGACAAGGCTGCGAAACTGGCTGAGAGCTTCAACGGAAAACTCAAAATACGTCCTTTGAGGAAGCTCGCGATCAAGCGTGCCTTGGAATGGATCCAGGATCGATTCGAGGACAGCGACGGCCTCGGCGGGATTTTACCGCCGACCACGAATTCGCTGATCGCTTTCCGCTTCCTCGGGGTGCCCGATGATGATCCTCATTTTCAAATGGCGGAGCGTGCCTTGAAGGGGCTGCTTGTCCACGGTGATGACGATGAAATTCGTATTCAGCCGTGTCACTCGCCGGTTTGGGACACCGCCATTGCCGTCAACTCCTTGGTTCTTGCCGGGGAGGGTTACCAGCAACGAGAAGGCTGCGTTCAGCGTGCGGCGGAATGGCTGCTCGATCGTGAAGTGAAGAATCACGGCGACTGGTCAAAAAAGGTTCGTGATATCGAACCTGCGGGCTGGTACTTCGAATACGCCAACGAACACTATCCCGACGTTGATGACACCATCATGGTGATGATGGCGCTGAAGCGAGCCAACGTACCGGAAGCTAAGCCAGCATTGGGCCGTGCTATGAAGTGGGTGCGAGCCATGCAGTCGCGCGACGGTGGCTGGGCAGCTTTCGATCGCGACAACAATCGCCAGATGTTGACCAACGTGCCGTTCGCCGATCACAATGCCATGTTGGATCCACCGACCTCTGACATCACGGCCCGGACCCTCGAAATGATGGGCCTGTTTGGCATTGGGCTAGACGACCCGCAAGTTCCTGCTGCCATCAAATTCATCCGCAAAGACCAAGAACCAGAAGGTTGTTGGTATGGGCGATGGGGCGTCAATTACATCTATGGCACTTGGCAAGTGCTACGCGGCCTCTTTGAAATTGGCTGCAACATGGATCAGCCTTGGATCCAGCGTGGAGCCGACTGGCTCGAATCGATCCAGAATCCTGATGGTGGATTTGGCGAGAGTATTGCTTCCTACGATGACCCAAGTCTGAAAGGTATCGGGCCAAGTACGCCAAGCCAGACAGCCTGGGTATTGATGGGCCTTGTCGCGACCGGACGTCAGGACGGTGAATCGGCAAAGCGTGGCATCGATTACTTGTGCGAAACCCAACTCGCCGATGGTACGTGGGAAGAGGAGTTCTGGACCGGAACCGGATTTCCCAAAGTCTTTTACCTGCGCTATTACCTTTATCGTCTCTACTTCCCGATCGCAGCTATAGCCATGTGGCGTGATGCGGTCATGGTCGATTCAAGCGACCGCGGCAGTCAAACGCCCAAAGAAGCAACCATCTGAGTTGCTCCGTCTGATCAAGGTTGACCATGGAAGACTCTTACGCCTCTCAGTCACCCCTTATCCTCTTCGCCATGAAGGAAGAGTTGGCGGCAGTGCCGCGCCTTGGGGCTAAGAGCGGCTGGCGGTGGCGACGCGAGGGTAAAGAGTTTCGGCTGTCAAAAGGAAGTGCTTCCTTTGATGTGGTCATCAGCGGCCCAGGCCGACTTAACGTTATTGACACCCTCAAAGGACGATCCCCGTCGGCTGTCATTAACCCAGGATTTGCGGGTTCTATCAGCCGTCGGTTCGACGTCGGCCAGATCGCACGCATTGCCAGCGTGCGTTGTGGTCCTGAATTGTTGGAAGTGACCCTGGGAACGGCCGATCTTCAGGATGTTCCAGATGCCAAGATTGTAACGGCACCCGCACCATTGGGAGCGGCTGACAAAATGGCCATGTTCAAGGATCAAGCCGGTGACCTTGTCGACATGGAGACGTTCCATGTCTTGAACTTCTGTCGTGAGAAGCAGATTCCTTTTCTTGGGCTTCGGGTTGTGAGCGACAACTTAGAAGATGAATTGCCAGTGGTGATCAAGGAGAGTTTCGACGGTCGGCAATTTCAACTTCGCAAGATCATTACCCGTGCGATCTTCTCCAGCAAAACACGGCGTGAATTGTTGAAGTTGAAGCGCAGTAGTCAGACCGCAGCTGAGGCCCTTGCCGACGGGCTACTGAAGGCTTTGGAGCTACTTTGATTTTGGTTGGCAAAGAACAGCAACAAGCGGTGATAACCAGCGTTGCTTGTGAACCACATTCACAACTTCTAAGCCGGCACATTCCACGTCTCTTTTGATGTCATCCATCGAGATGAAGAACCGCGACTGCGTTTCTTTGCGACCCCTATTTTGCATGTGCTTCAGGTTGCCTGTTCGCCAAGTGGAAAAGGCAACATGCCCACGTGTCACGCGACAGAAACTTTTTAAGATCTGTTGACGATCGTTCGCCACTGGGAAGTGGTGCAAGAGGCGGCTGCAAAACACCAAGTCGAAGCTCGAGTCGTCAAAGGGTAAGTCCTGAGCCATGGCGACGTGCGAGTTGGCCGGGGCAAAGTCGGCATGAACAACCTTGCCACTTTCCATCATTTCGGCCGAAGAGTCGACGGCGGTAACTTCTCCGCCTAACCCACCAAGAAATTCCCAATAGCGACCTGCTCCCGCTGGGCAATCGAGAATTGTTTGCAGTTGCGGGAGGTCACGGATGAGACGGGCCCACATGCCATGTTCGCGGCGATCGCGAAATCTCAGCGTTGCGGTGCGTTCATGTTTCTCGCCGTAGTATCCGGCGAATTCTGAAGACTGGTAGGCCCGTTCGAATCCCTCGTTTTGGTTATCGCTCATGGGACTCCCGTTTCAGAATATCAGTCTTACACTTGTGCCACGATTCGTACCTTCGACCAAGTGAGAAGTCTCGAATCGCTGCCGATTACTGACCTGGATCGTGGATCTTGACCAACGGGCTCGGAACTCGTGCCAAAAGTATGCGGGTTAAGAGGTTGCGCTTGAGATCACTAGTAAGCGCTTCTTCAAAAGTATGTCCGGTCAATAGCGCGGCGGCTCGGCGCCCGGCGCGAGTGGCACCTTCGAGTGTTGCAGGCCACCCCGTTTGCACCCAATCGCCGGCAAGGACACAGCCTTCGATGCGAGTCAAGTGATCTGGGCGGTTCTCGTTACTGGCTGGATCCATCGACAAGGTGGCGCGGTTCTCACGGACGACAACGCCATGAACCAATCGAGAGTCTTCGTACGCGGGGAATGCAGCCTTCAATTCTCTCACAGCGCTCTCGATAATTTCTTCTTGGCTGCGACCGTGCAGATGATGGGCTGCTGAGATGACTCCTTGAAGCCGCTCACGAGCTCCCAAGGCCTGGGCCTTCGGCCCCGGAGGAGATTTCTTGAACACCCATTCTAACTCTGTGTCGAGCAAGGCTGCGTGATCGACGTCGAGGGTTTCGCGATCGAACCAAAAATGGAGCCCGGCAATGGGCGCATGTTTGAATTGAGACAAAAGCGAGCTGGATAGGATCGGTTCTTGGTCACTGCAGACCAATTGGCTCAGGCTCTCTGGAGGCAAGGCGAGAACGCAACGGTCGGTCTGAATGACCTCACCATTCTGCAATCGAACTCCGGTGAGCTTGTTGCCGTCGACAAGGAGTTCTGCGACCTTCGTTTTGGAGCGCACCGACGATTTGGCCTCTTCAATGAACGCGGCCGCTGGCGAAGCGTAGAGCTTCTCCAATCCAACTTTCGCGACACCGAGGTTGGCCGCTTTTCGGTGTGGCAGGAACCCCTCCAAGAACACTTGGAGAGATGGCGTTGTCGCGGCAATGTCTAAGTCTTCGTTGACTGCACCAATGACGATGGGGCGCCAGAACCGAGCGATTGTGCGCTCCGATTGTTTCTGCTCCTTGAGCCAGGGCAGCATGGGCTGAGTTGCCCATCTTTTGTGAGTCTTTTCCGAGGCGAACATCATGGCTAAGAATGCCCGCGAGACTTCCAGTCTCTGACCAAAAGACAGAGCGCCAAAACTGAGGAGCGCTGGCGTGAAATGAAGTGGTGCCGGCAAAAACGTTGGGGCAAAGAGGTGACGCTTACTGTTGGGCTCGACGTAGGTGAAGGAATCGCTCCACTCAATCAGGGAGTCGGTGCCGATAGTCTTGAGGAGGTCAATGACGTTGGTGCAGCAGCCCAACAGGACGTGTTGCCCGTTGTCAATTTCGTCGCCCGTCGTTGGCTCGACAAAGGAAGTTGCGCGTCCACCAAGGGATGCCTTCTTTTCCAAGAGCACAACCGACTCGCCAAATTCGATGAGTTTGAGGGCGGCTGCAACTCCAGCCATTCCGCCGCCGACAACGACCACGGGGTTCTTAGCCACGGAATCGATCCAAAAAGGCGCGTGCGGCAATACCTAACTTGGCGCCGAGTGGAACTCGGGCCCGACGACTCCAGATGTCGTAGTCGGCAGTCTCGATACGCAGGAGAATCCCGTGATAAATGCCGCGCATGGTGGCCAAGCACGGGCGCGCGTCACGTTCGATCAACTCCAAGAGGGCCTCAGATTTCGTGTAGTAGTCTTCGGCCCTTTCGCATTGGAAGTACATGAAGTCGAGGAAGCGCCCGTCATAGATCTCATTGTCTAGGTCGGCTTCGGTGATCTCAAAACGCCGCAGGTCTTCCTGAGGGAGATAGACGCGATCACGTCCCCAGTCTTCTTTGATGTCGCGAAGAATATTGGTCAATTGGAAGCCCTGCCCGCAGTCGATGGCGAGCTTCTCGGCCCTGGCCCAATTGGTTTCCGTTGGTTCTTTGAGTCGGAAAATTCGCAAGCTCACTAAGCCCACGATACTTGCCACTTTGTAGCAGTAGTCATGGAGGGCTTCGAAGTCTTCGAAGCGAGTGACGGTCAAGTCTTGCACGGTTCCATCGATCAGCTCATGGAGATAGTTAGGCGGTATCTCAAATTCGTTCAAGACGTCGATCAAGGCCGGCATGATGGGATGATGAGATGTGTCGCCGGCAAGCGCCTTTTTCAGGCACGCTCGCCAGTTCTCCAATGACTCGACTCGGTCTTCAATGGTCTCGTCGTCGGATAGGTCGTCTGAGACGCGCATGAAGGCGTAAATGATCTCAAAGGCTCGAGCTTTTCGGCGGGGGAGAGTCTTAAAGGCGTAATAGAAACTCGTAGCGGAACGACGAGTAATATCACGGCAATGTTTCGCCGATATCTCGATGTCGTTGGCTATGGTTGCCATCAGTTACTTTTCCCCGTCTTCAGAACCCCACGAATGAGCGCACCGCCGAGAAGCAGGGCTTTGGACAATTTTCCTACTTTTGGGCGCCGGGTCAAGACGTCGTAGTCGCAGGCCTTAACGGCATTCAGAATCGCGATGCCACCCTGAGAGAAAAGGTCAATGTCAAAGCGGGCTCGGCCCTTGACCATGCCACGCAAAGGCAGGCCTTCTGCAAAAAGCCTCATGGTGCGCTCAGACTCAAATCGAAGGAGTTCTTTGACCTCGTTGTTGGCCGTAGGCATCCCGAGGTCTTCTTCATTGACGTGAAATCGAGCCATATCTTCGAGGGGTAAGTAAATCCGTCCTCGTCTGAGATCGTTCTCGATGTCCTGCCAGAAGTTCGCCAGCTGTAGTGCTGTGCAGGTCTTGTCTGAAAGGGCACGTCTCTCGTCGTCTGTGTATCCCAAGAGTGCGAGCACGATGCGGCCCACTGGGTCAGCACTCTTGGTGCAGTAGTCGAGCACTTCGTCGTAGGTCTGATAGCGAAAAATCCGTTGGTCCTGCTCGAAGGCGTCGAGGAGATCGTGAAAAGGCTTGGCTTCCAATCCGCACGTATCAGCCGTTTTCTTGAGTGCAATGAAGACCGGGTGGCTTGCCTTGCCGACAAAACACCTATTCAATTCTTCGCGCCACCAAGCCAGAAGGGCGAGGGACTGCTCCGTGCTGCCCGTCTCATCGGCCAAGTCGTCTGACCATCGGCAGTACGCATAGACGTTGTAGGCGTGTTCCCTCGCGTCCTTGGGGAACAGCCATGTTCCAACGTGGAAATTCTCGTAGTGATTCTCGGATAAGTAGCGGCAATACGCGTGCGCCCGCTCGTACGAGAGTCCTTCAAACTCGCTGGAATCCACCCCGAAACCAGCCAAAGAGTCGCTGAGGCAAGAAGGGAGTTCGGGATGTTGGAGTTCGTTAGTCGTCATCATTTTCTCGGAATCGGGGCTCATTCTAACCGTATTTGGCGATGCTGGCACCCCGGTTTTGAGACGGATTTGCAAGGCGAGGCCTCAATGAGATTTACAGTGAGATGGAGGCCTCTGCAGATTGGTCCGCTGAGAAAAGTCCTCAAGAGGCGGGCTTAGTTGTCGTCGACGCTGATGATGTTGGTCGCGCACCCCTTGATGGCGTTTTCGATCTCCGGGAGGTCCATGGCTAAGGCATCAGCCTTCTGGAAGACGCCTTTCTGCTCACTGGTTGAGCAAGATCGCCATGTCGTCCTCATCCGGCGTGAAATACTGAGGGAGGACCTCGGCGCAATAGGCACGGCCGACGCATTCGGCTGCCTGCTAACCTCTCGCCGAAAGGGGAGGAAGAAAAGGCGTGGAATTTCCTCAAAGGGGCGACGAACCCAAATCTCCGAGACCATTGACTACCTATTGATCGATAGGTAAATCTCTGTCATGAAGACCTCGGATACGACAAGTAAACTCCTGGATTCGGCTCAGCTCCTGATTCAAGAGCGCGGCTACAACGCTTTCAGCTATAAGGACCTGGCTGAGGCTGTGGGCATCCGAACGGCCAGCATCCATTATCATTTTCCCATGAAGGGCGATCTGGGGCTGGCTTTGATGAGGCGGTACACCGAGGAGCTGAAGAGTGCTTTGGTGAGGATCGAGAGCACCAATCGGGCTTTCAAAGCGAAGATTCGAAGCTTCATTAAGCTCTATTCTGACACCGAAGCTCGTGGTGCAATTTGCCTGTGTGGGTCACTCGCATCCGACCGTGAAACATTGCCAGTTGCGATGCAAGAAGCCGTTTCTGAGTATTTAGAGTTAGGTGAGCAGTGGCTAACTGAGGAAATCAAACTCGGAATGCAGGCAGGTGAGTTTCGGTTTTCTGGGAAGGCGTATGACGCCGCTACGACCATCTTGTCCAGTTTGCAGGGCGGGCTCATCGTTTCGCGGGCGAAGGGCGCGCGGCCGCTCTTAGCATCAGTGCAACGCGTATTCTTGAGTTTCTTAGAGGGCGGAACTTAGTCCTCGAGTTTGAATTTGTGTTTTTTTGTGTCGATAGACTACCTACGAGTAGGTAGAAAGCAGGAGCCAGTACGATGTCTCAGTCTTCGAAAGTAAAAGCTCTCATCATTGGCGGATCAACCGGGATCGGCAAAGCGACAGCAGAGCTCTTGTTGGAACGAGGGGTTGGTGTCCACCTCGTCGCGCGAAACGAAGGGCGATTGGCTAGGGCCGCTTCGGAATTAGCACCCCTGGGAGCCGTGGAGACGTCCAGCGTTGATCTCTATGACCAAGATGCGGTCGATCAATTCGTGGCGACCTTAAGTGACTCGAAAGATCACTATCAATATCTCGTTAACGCCGCGGGCTATTTCAGCCCTCTCGCTTTCGTGGAACACGCCATCGAAGACTACGACAAATATCATGATCTGAATCGCTCGACGTTCTTCCTCACTCAATCTGTCGCGCGGAACATGAAGGCTCACGGAGGAGGTTCGATTGTCAACATCGGCTCCATGTGGGCTAAGCAGGCCATTGCCGCCACGCCGTCCTCGGCTTACTCGATGGCCAAAGCCGGTTTGCATGCCATGACTCAGCATCTCGCTATGGAACTCGCTGCCGACAACATTCGCGTGAATGCGGTCTCTCCAGCCGTTGTCTTGACGCCGATTTATGGCGCATTCATTGAGCCAGCCAAGATCGAAGAAGAACTGCAGGGTTTCAATGCCTTCCATCCGCTCGGGAGGATCGGCAAGGCCCAGGATGTCGCCCAGACCATAGATCACCTGTTGTCAGCTAAATCGAGTTGGGTCACCGGGGCCGTTTGGGATGTCGATGGGGGCGTGATGGCAGGCCGAAACTAGTAGATCCAGCAGAAGATTGAGGCACCCTTGTTGTTCAGCAATGGGGTGCCTCCTTTTTTCGCCTTGGGGCCGAGATTGCCCTCAACCTCGTGCACGATAACCGATCGAGCGTGGCAGAATCAGTGGTTCACGTGTATGCTGAGCACTCTGAATTGCTGCCTATTCCCTTGCCCACGAGGAATCCATGAACGAACAAGAATCGAGACGGTCCGTACTCAAGAAGTTATGCCTTTCCATAGGCGTGATATCACTCGACTCGACATCGGTTGTGCAAGCGTGCGATGGTCAAGAGTTCTTGGAGCCACAGCTTGAAGCTGGCACTTTTAAGAAACCAATCACCGCAATTACCTTGGGTGCCGGTTCTCGCGGCAACGTCTATGGCAACTATGCTGTCAGGTATCCAGACCGTCTCGATATTGTTGGGGCTGCCGAACCCATCGAAATTCGCCGGCAGCGATACGCCAAGAAACACAAGATCGCCAAAGAGAATCTGGTCACGACCTGGGAACACATTTTCAAGCGCCCCAAGTTTGCCGACGCCATTATCATCACGACTCCTGATGACTTGCACTATGGGCCATGCATGGCCGCCCTCGAAATGGGCTACGATATTCTCCTCGAGAAACCGATCTCCCCTTCGGAGCAAGAGTGCAAAAACATCCACGCGATGGTCGAGAAGACCGGCCGCATCGTGGCCGTCTGTCACGTGCTTCGCTACGCCCCGTATTTTCAGAAACTCAAGGAAATCGTTTCGTCGGGTGTGCTCGGAAAAGTCGTCAGTATGCAACACTTCGAGCCCATCGAACACTTGCACATGTCTCACTCTTACGTGCGAGGCAATTGGCACAATTCTAAAAAGACGACGCCTATCCTTCTTGCTAAGTCATGCCATGACCTCGATCTCATTCGTTGGATCATGGATCAAGAATGTACGCACATTCAAGCTTTTGGCGGACTCGATTGGTTTACTAAGGCCAATGCGCCCAAGGGGGCTACAGCCCGCTGCACGGACGGTTGCGCTGTCGAAGATACCTGCGTCTATTCGGCGCTCAAGCTCTATCACCGTCGGCGCGGTTACACCCACGTGTTTGATCTGCCCGATGACCGCAAGAAGCATGGGGATGCCATTCTCAACTACCTGAAAACGACCAACTACGGCCGTTGTGTTTATGACATGGAGAATGATCAGCCAGACCACTACACCGTCAATATGCAATTTAAAGATGGTGCAACCACTGCCTTTAGCATGGAAGCGTTCACCAGCTATCACGGCCGCCGAACAAGGGTGATGGGAAGCATGGGCGACATCGTCGGTGACATGACTCAGTTCACCTACACCGACTTTGCCACTGGCAAGAAGACCGAATGGAAAGGTGTGTCTGATGGCCATGGCGGCGGCGATTGGCGCCTCGTCACCGACTGGCTGAAAGCCATACAAGCGCGGGATAGCTCGCTTCTCGTCAGCACGATTGATGAGAGTATCGAAAGCCACGTGATGGGCTATCGGGCTGAGATCAGTCGCCTCAAAGGAACTGTCGAGAAAGTCAGTCTTTAACAAGACGACCCTGGATAGGCGAAAAAAGTCGACCTCGCCGTGTTTGCAGGCGAGATCGACTTTGTTCTGATCCAGGAGCCATCTTCCTAATTAGAAGATGCTGGTGATGATCCGTAGCGTCGGGGTCATCGATGTTGGATTGACGGACGCGCGAACTGGGAGAGTCCACGTGTCATCTTCTGTTCGTCCAGTCATCCCGAGCGCACTAATGGCCCGCGAACGAATGTGGTTGTTTTTGTTCTTATCGTTCGCCAGCTCAAAGAGACCAGCCATGGATCGACGATCGCCAATGCGACCAAGTGCCCGAGTGATCGCAGCGCGAACCGATGCCGATTTACTTTCGCTCAGCGCCTTGACCAAGAGCGGCGCCATCTCGACGTCGCCTAATGCCGCCAAAGCGCACGCACCTTGGAAACGTAAGAAGTCACTCTTAGATTTGAAAGCGAGTTCTTGCATGACATCGCGGGATTCGCTGTCGCGCAAGAGACCCAACGACTCGATCATGTAGCCGCGAACGAACGGCGCCTTCTCTTTGGTCAACTGCTTGCGAAGCAACGGCTTGAATTGATCGGCCGAGCTCAATCCCATTGCCAATGCTGCGGCAGCTCGCGCCTGCATCCAACTTCCCGATGTGGCAAGAGTGGCCAAGTTCGTTTTCAGAGCCTTGGCATAGCGCGGATGATTCTCGGCGAAGAGACCTGCGGCGAGCGCGTACCAAGGCTGATCAATCGCCTGTTTGAAGAAGCCAGTGACGCCGTCATCGAGGAACTGAGCCGTTTCGTTTAGTAGCAAACGACGTTCTTTCGGTTCGCTATCGCCCTGATCTGCATCGCGCCACGCAATCTTGCCGATGGCGATGACGGAGAACTCGCGGACATTAGCGTCCGGATCTCTGCGCGCGCTCATCATCAGGACTCTTGCTGCATTCGTCTTGAGGCCGTTCGAGAGTGTCCCCAAGGCCAAGGCACATCCCCGACGGATGTCTGCTGGGCCTTTGAATTTCTTCAGGGGTGCGAGCAGGTAAGGAATCGCAGCTGCATCACCACAGAGCGACAAAGCCGCTGGGATTTGCGCGCGAACTCTCAGATCGCGTGACTTAGAATTCAAGATCCTGACCAGCGCCGGTAGGCTTTCTGGAGAACCCGAACTTTGGTCAATCAACCCGAGTCCAAACACGGCGCCAACCTGGACATCGGCATCCACTCGTCCGTTTTTCTCTAGGAGTTTGAGCAAGACTGACCTTGACGATGCATCGCCGTCAAATCCAAGTGCGTAGGCCGCGAGGGCACGCATTTCATTAGGCACCTTGTTAGAGCGAGCAACAAGCTTGCGACCATCTCTTGAATCAGAGACGATCGCCTGCAATGCGCTTCGCGATTCACTCGTGCGAAGAAGGCCGAGCGATAATATGTGGTATTCCCGGTCTTCGATTCGCTTGGATCGCAAGCCTTCTAAGACCGCCTTGGTCAGGGCCGAGGCATTCTTTGGGTTGTGAGACTCAGCTCGGGCCATCAAAACCACGACATTGAATCTGTTGGTCTCCTGCAGCTTGCCTAACCCGAAGTCAATAAATTGCTTTCTATCCAGGTTATTAGCCAATAGGGATGATGAAGGCATTTCAGACCACGCCTCCGAGTTGGGAGTGACGCCACCATTCGAACGGTGATAGCGTGCGCGCAGGTCAATGAAGCTATCTCGATTCAGCGACCACCACCGGGCCCAGCCGACTTGACTGTTAGCCTTCTTCCTTTGTCCCATCGAGGTGCTTCCAGCGACGGCTGCTGCGGCACCTTCCGCATTCGGGGCTTGAGTAACTCCAGGTCTCGTTAACGTTTGTAGAATATTTACATCTCGGAGTGGGAACATTCGATGCGGATCTTGAATGTAGGCAATCTCGTCTTGACTCAAACCACTCTTGCTTAACCACTGAAGTAGATTGATGTTGCTGCCTAACTGCGAGATGTAGGCGTTGTTCGTGTTCTTCGCCAGTTCCTTAAGGAGCTTATTCTCGCCATCCATTTCGAGGATGTGTGCCAAGGCACAGCGAGCATCATTCGGAGCGATGAAATAAGGCATCCAAACACGGGGCGAGTTGGCATCGTATGGGAATATTCCCTGATGAGCATAACTCTCGAGTTGGTCTAGGTGCCGCTTGCGAGTGATCTTCTCACTGTCTGTGAGGTGGTTGATGTCCCGGCCTCTCAGCTCGTTCACAACCTCAACAACGCGTGCCTTCTTCCAACTGATGTATTCACCTTCAGATGAAGGCGCTTTCTGAGCCCAGCAAGGCGTGAGGCTGAAAGCCATCAATAATAAACAGGTCCATAGTCGACTTGGTCGCATGGTCCGTCCTTCCTCTGAGGGTTATTCACCCTCAGATCTTCAACATCGGGAAATGCGCATTTACCGAAACCTTTCAACGCAACTGATGTGCCGCTCGATGTTGGGCTGGATCGGGCAGGAATCGGCGATCTGGGCCGAAGTTGTTGACTTTTGGTCCGTGAGTCCGTTTCCAACAGAGAACATCGTTACGCGGTCGTAACGTCTGTGGGGCTCTGATCTGCCCTACACCCCTGGTCGAGATGGAGTGCGGATACGGCACGACGCCGGCGACCCAATCCGATTCCCCAGCGGCGCTGGTGCTGTATTTGAAGAAAATACCGACAACGCAGTCCCTTCATTGCCGAGGTCAGCGCTTCAGAAATAGACGTGGAGATTAGAGAGCACAAGCGACGCGAAGGAGCGGGACATGACTTCGATTCGGTCCATCCTTATCATCTGTGGGTTTTCATTGTTGACCATCGGAAATCCAATGAATGCTCAGGATGTCACACGTGGCCTCTTTGCTGTTTCAAGTGAGGGCACTGGCGCTGCTGGTCATGGGATCAAAGATCGAAAATTCTCTGTCGTTGCAGCGCCCAAGGTCGACAACCTAAAGTCAGGTTGGAACTACCTTCGCAACGCTGCCGGCAAGAAGCACGGCCTGCAAATCTATGTCGACAAGAAACGCGTATCGATCGAGCACTTCAATCATGGTGTCCGATTGGCGACCGGCTCTTTTCGAAGCGGCAAGGCAAGTGGGTGGATTCATTATTTTGATGCCAAGAAGAAGAAACACGGCTTGCAGCACTACTTCGATAGCAGCTACCGAAGCTACGAGAATTACAATCATGGCGTGAAGATCGCTGCCGGGAGCTACCGAGACTCACGGCCGGACGGGTGGTTCTATTTTCATAAGAATGGCAAGCGCGATGGCATCCAGAAGTATGTGGCCAAGATCCACTGGTCTTTTGATACTTACAAGAATGGCCAGAGAGATGGCACCAGTGGGACCGTCCGCGAGGGAGTTCGGGACGGCTGGTACTATGAGTGGAAACAGGGCAAGAAGATCGGCAGGGTGTATTACAAGATGGGCAAGAGGCAGTAGCTCAGTCTTCAACTCTCCTGACCATTGGCTGCTGGTCCTAACAGGCCACGCCGTCGCACGAGACTTCGAAGCACTGCACTGGCTCGGCGCGATTCTTAACAGAGATCGGCTTCATTCTCGTGCTCTCGACCGATGAGCCGGCGAGCACTTGAGTCGACTCAGTGATCCAAACGAATCCCGGTGTGCAAGCGCCTTCGACTCTCGAAGCGACATTCACTTCGTCGCCGATCACCGTGTAATCCATGCGTGTTTCGGCGCCGATGTTGCCGGCTACAACGTTACCGGTGTTGATGCCGACCCGAATCGTGAGTGCTGCTAAGAGGGGATTCGTTTCTTTCCACTGATCATGGAAGACGCGCATCTGTTTTTGCATCCGCACACCCGCCCTCACGGAATTGAGAGCGGCCTCCCCATGCTCTTCACTGGTGAATATGGCCATAATGCCATCGCCCATGAACTTATCGATGATGCCGCTTTCCTCGATGATGATATTGGTCATGCTGGTCATGTAGATGTTGAGAAGATTCACCAGTTCTTGAGGATCAAGATTCTCAGAGAGGCTGGTGAAACCCTTGATGTCGCAGAAGAGCATGGTGGCACAGACGGTTTTGCCACCGAGGGCCAGCTTCTCTTCGCGATTCCGTGAGATCGCGTCGACCACCGTTTTCGGAATATAGGCCGACATTTTTTCCTTCTCGATGGAGAGATTGCGTTCTTGCTCAAGCGCATCTCTTAAGTCGACAGCGAGTTGGCGGGTTTCCCCATAAAGGCGGGCATTTTCAATGGCGATACTGGCCTGCGCGGCAAATGCCTCCAGGAGCTTTAAGTCGTCGTCTTGAAATGAATCGCGTCCGACTTTGTTCAGAGCCTGTACAACTCCGAGGGTTGTGCCGTCTTTGGCAACCAAGGCTACGGTCATCATAGAGCGTGTGGTGAACCCCGTTGCTAAATCAAAACTCGGGTCGAATTGTTGATCTGCGTAGGCGTCCTTGACGATCATTGATTTTTGCGATTGAGCCACTGTGCCGATGATGCCTTGCCCAAATTCTATCGTGGCCTCATCCAGCACTTCAGATCCATCTCCGCGCGTCGAATGAAAATGTAGCTTGTTTGTCTCTTTTCGAAGGAGCAGGAGGGAGCAGGCTTCGGCTTTAGCGACATCACGGCTCTTGGCTGTAATCAGGTCAAGAACGTGATCGACATCATCACCCGAACTACTCGCCATAGCCACTTCGCCAAGAGCGGCGCGCTCTTCCAAGCGCCGCTTTAGTTGCTGGTTCGATTTCTCCAAGGACCGCACCATGTCGTTGACGCCAGAAGCAACTTCTCCCAGTTCGTCAAGGCGCGAGCAGTCTAAGCGAACAGACAAAGTCCCGTCGCCGATCGATTGAATGCCGCTCACCATTTCACGTGTGTCTGCCCGAAGGCTCTGTCCGTAGCGATACGCCATCAACAGACCGATGAGCACACAGAAAAGTCCGAGGTAGGCGACCTCAACAAAGACCTGTGACTCTAACTGACCTTCTCGTGCGTAACGCCAGACAACCAGCATCATCGCTAAACTGGGGCCCAGAGTCAGGACAAAGTTACCTTCCAAGACCCGGCGGGTAATGCGTTCGAGGAATTGCGCCGGATTTTGCATACGGAAGGAGTGACGTCGTGAGGCATGTTCCAGAACAATGTATTCCCACTGGGCCAATATTCCTCCACCAACCAACCAATATCCACTGAGCAATTTGACATGACTGCCAAATGGGAAGTCATAGCGTATGGCGTGAACGGCCATGGCAACGAGGCCAGTCAAGAACCACACCAACATCGAGAGACGATAACCTTGGCGTGCCAACGAACGCTTGCCGTTCGCGGCACCAAAAGCTGAAAAGAGGCCTTCACGCAAGACAACTTGAACGGCGAACACGCCCAGCAGGTTGATTGCAAGTTGTGTGACATTGACCTTGCCGCTGATAAAGGGGCAAACTAGACGCCCGTAAACCGCCAAGAAAAAGACAGCGAGTAAGGAGCTTGCATGGAGCTGAATTCGGGTCCAAGGATCGAGAAGATCCTTGAGCGAGAGGGATGTGGGGGCCGCTGCATTTGTCATAGTCATCTTCTCTCGGTGAACGTTCCTGAAGGCCCACGATAAGAGGAGAGGGCCCCATGAGTCCAGAGGGAAGCGCGCCCGTCATTCGTTTAGAATGGTTGGATATGACTTAAGTGCGACGCACGAAGGTCAAAATGGCGGGCAAGACAACCAAACTCGCGACCAATGACGTCGCACAGCCGAGTGCCATAACCAGTCCCAAGCTCATCAGCCCACGGTGGGTGGCAAAGGCCAGGCAACCGAAACCAACCATCGAAGTGAGGGAGGTGAGCAGCACCCCTTTCTGGGTGGCTCCAAATCGTCCTACGTCATTCTCCTTCTCACGCCACCTGTGGACCAAGTGGATCCCGTTATCGACTCCCAACCCAATGAGAATCGGAACGGCAAAGAAGTTGGCAAGGTTGAATTCTAAGTCGAAGAGAGTCATGGCTATGCCCAGCCAAAGGGCACCCACGAGGAGGGGGGCGATGGCCAATAGAGCACTTCTTAGGTTTTGAAAATCTAAAAGGACTAAGACCAAGACCGCAATGAGGGCGTAGAGCGCAGCCTTTGAGAATCCTGTTTTCATGTCGCGAATAGACATCAAGTGAGTCATGGGGACGCCGGTGACGTTGCGGTCTAATTTCACCATAGCGGCGACATAGCGCTCCATCGACCTTATGTCCCAGACATCTTCTTTGGGGTGCATGGCAACCAAGAGGCGTCCGGAAGGTGCGACGAGCCGGTGACGTATCGAAGCAGGAAGAGCTTCTCGAAGACTTAGTTCAAGCCCGCTCATCATGGTGTCAAACGTTGCGCCCACTTGCCGAAGACGACGCCCTATGAGGTTCATCGTTTTCTTGTGCAAGAGGCTTTCTTTTTCGAGGTTTTTTGCCAGCCGACGCAGTGCTGTGGACAAGTCTTTGAGGCGATCGACCTCGGGCGACTTGACTGAACGTGCCAATACTTCGAGCTTCCTGACGGCCTTCGCTGCGTTCAAGAGATCGTTGGTTGTGAGAGGCGAGCCTCTTTCGACTTCGAGCTTCTGTGCTTTGGAACGAAGCACTTGGTGGTATCGATCTCGGTTCTTGTTGGGGCTAGCAACGAAATCGAGCGCTGAAACGACACTGCCAATCTCGTCCTCTTCTTGGGCTCGGTGGACTAAATTTTCGGCTTCGGCGAGATTGTCGACGACGGCGGCCCCGAACCATGTTGCCGCTGAGGAATCTTCTAAGACTCGATGTTCCCACTTGATGGAGTCGAGCCCTGTAGCTTGCAGCTCGAGGACATTGCCGTTGAAGCTGAGGTCTTTGGTGCGATGGGAGAACAGCGCAGTGACGACAGCGAGGGCCAGTAATAAAGAGCCATGAACAACGCGGCTGTTCTTTTTGCCAACGTTGAGCTTGACCGTCGAAATGCCGGACTCCGGCTTTTTCTCGCGATCAAAGAGAACGAGGAGTGCGGGCAGGACCAACATCATGGAGATGAGGCAAAGGATGAGCCCGGTGCCGCCGATGAATCCGAGTTCTTGCAATCCGCGGAAGTCGGTGAAAAGAGCCATGAAGAAGGCCAGGCTTGATGTCACGGCTCCAGTGATGTTTCCTCGACCGGAGGCGACTAAGGCAACTTCTAAGGCCTCAGGCAGAGGGCGATCGGCTCGTTCTTCCTTGAAGCGCGCCACCACATGAACCCCAAAGTCGATACCGATGCCGACCAAAATCAACGTGAAGACAACGCTCAGAAGATTGAGTTGGCCAACGACAAGTGTGGTGAGACCAAACGTCCAGGCGATCGCAATGAGGAGTGAGACTACAGCGAGCAAAGGCCGCCGAATTCCACCGATGACGGCCATGAACAAGAGAGCCACCAAGATAATGGCAATGATCGACGACTTGGTCATGTCGCTGTCTGTGGTCGCCATTTCATCGGCTTGCAAGACGGGCTTACCCGTCAAGCCCATGTCGATGTTGGGGTAGCGCTCTCTCTGTGATTCTAAGACGTCGCGGATCGCCTTCAACGGCTTTTGGACTACGGCCAAGGTGCCGTAGTCTTTGGCTGGCATGATTTCGATGAAAAAGAGCTTGCCGGTTTCCGACTGGAAGTACTTGGTTGTCGGTGGGGCAATGAGTGCCTCTGTGTCAGATGCACTTTGTGTTTTCGGAACAATGGCCGCGACTGATTGCAGCGTGAGAATTCCTGAGGCGCCGCGCTCGATTCTCTTGCTGGGAATGACCGTCGTCGGGATCCTATTGAGATCTCTTGTGGCTCCTCTGACTAAGTCGCCAGCGTTGACGCCACTGCGTAGTTGGCCAATACCCTTCGACGCCCAAGACAATCCTTGCAGTTCTTCATCGCCCATTGCCAGGAATGCCAGGCGTTGTTGTTCGTTGCTCTCGATCCTTCCATGGACCGATTTCAACCCATCAATTTTACCGAGGGTGGCGAGGAGCTCATCGATGCAGGTTTCTGCGCGCTCCTGTGAAACTCCCTCGTCCGGTGCAACGACACAGATGATCGGTTCGAGATCGCCGAATTCGTCCAAAAAACTGGCATAGGCTTCCATGTACGGACGATCCGGTGAAATCAGATCATCTGTGTTGGCATTCATTTTTAGGAAGAAGGCCGCATAAATCGACGAGGCAATCGCCAAGGCAATGGCGGTTGCCAGAATGACCTTGGGACGTGAGAGAGCAGCCCTGGCTAAGAATCGCAGAAAGCTATCGCGCATCGTCGTCCGTCTTAGTTTGGGTTTTTGGATTTCTCGCGTGAGCGAGATGTCACGGCATGTTTCGAGAGTTTCTTCAGGACCTCCCAGACGGGCCCAGGGAATTTGTGAAGATTGACCATGACCTTTTCAAAGCCGTCCAAGAACCACTCTAAGTCGTTGTCGTCGACCGTGAGTGGTGGCAAGAACTTCACCACATCAATGGCGTGCCCAGCAACTTGGCTCAGAATGCGGTGATCGTCAAAGAGCGGGATCACCACAGCTTGAGGGAATAGGTTCTGGTCCATTTTATGGATCAGTTTCCATCCAGTCTTGAGTCCTAAAGATTTCGGTTTGCCGAATTCGACACCGAGCATGAGGCCTCGACCCCGGACTTCGTGGATGAGCTCGAATTTTTCCTGCATGGCCTGCAAGCCCGACTTGAAGCGCTCGCCCATGAGACGTGATCTCTCGATGAGGTTTTCGTCGTCAAGCACTGTGAGGCTGGCGAGACCAGCGGCCATGGCAAGATTGCCCATGGAGAAGGTCGTGGCGTGAACCATGGCCCTTTCCATCGAAGAGTAGACCGATTCGTAGATCCACTTCTTCATCAGGACGGCGCCCACAGGCACATAACCCCCGGAAAGGGCCTTCGAGAACAGGACCAAGTCTGGGTCGATGTCTTCCCATTCGTAGGCGACGAATTTGCCGGTGCGCCCAAGTCCTGTTTGAATCTCGTCTGCGATCATCAGTGCGCCGTGCTTACGACACAGGCGTTCAGCTTCCAAGAAGTAACCTTCTTCCGGAATGTTGATGCCCTTGCCTTGAATCGGTTCAAAAATGAAAGCACCCACATCACCGCTGGATAGTTCGCGTTCTAAGGCTGCCAAATCACCCATGTCGATCATTCGACCACCGGGAAGAAATGGTTCGAAGCCAGCTCGAAAACTATCGTCGCCATTGGCGGAAAGGGCGCCGTTGGTCAGGCCATGAAATGCCTTCTTCAGATGGATGTAACCCGTTTTTTTCGTCGCATAGCGTGCAAACTTGAGCGCTGCCTCGACGGCTTCAGTGCCGGAGTTACAGAAATAGGTTCGCTCTAATTTGTTGGGGACGCGTTCTTGCAGTGACTTAGCCAATTCACCGGCCAAGACCGGAGCATCAAATGCGATCCAGCCTGGGAAATCACTGGCGATGATCTCTTCCATCGCATTCTTTATAGTGGGGTGATTGCGACCGAAGTTGAAGACGCCCCAGCCAGACATGAAGTCGAGATAGCGATTTCCTTCGGCGTCAATGAGGTGCGGGCCTTCGGCCCCAACATAATTCTTGTTGAATCCAATCGTGCGCAGAACCTTGGTCCATTGGGGATGGACGTGGTCGCTGAAGAGATCAAACTGACGTCCGCGGGATGACGCTAAGATTTTCTTGATGTCTAAAGGCAAGATCTGGCTCCTTGGGTCTTGCGATATCATAGGAACCATTTGACCCGGGTTCACGGAACAACGGTCAAATCCCAGGCTATTTGATGTCCAAAACGACCGGACAGTGGTCGGAGCCCATCACATCTGTGAGAATTTCGGCTCCTTGCATCCGCTTCTTGAGGTTGGAGGACACCATATGGTAATCCAGCCGCCAGCCTACATTTCGCTCTCGGGCGCCGCTGCGCATGGCCCACCAGGAATACGCTTCCTTCTTTTCTGGATAGAAATGCCGGAATGAGTCGGTCCAGTCGTCTGCAAACCAGCGATCCATGGTCTCACATTCAATCGGCATGAATCCGGATTTCTTGCGATTTGGTTTGGGTCGCGCCAGGTCGATTTCTCGATGGGCCGTGTTCCAGTCTCCAGCGACAATCACTTTTCGGCCGGCGGCCGTCTTGTCGTTCGCGTGCTCCCGAAGGGCATCATAGAACGCCAACTTGTATTCCAAGCGCTCATCGCTGGCCCCGCCATTAGGGAAGTAGACGTTATAGAAGTCGATTGTTCCATGGCTCGTAATGAGGACGCGACCTTCACTGTCGAAGTCTTTTGAGTCGAAGCCGTACTGGATTTCCATGGGCTTCTTCTTCGAGAAAGTGGCGACCCCACTGTAGCCCGGACGTTCAGCCGGATTCCAAAAGGCGTGATACCCTCTGGCGGCCAACAACTCTTCGTCGAGCTGATCAGGACGCGCCTTGATTTCTTGGACACCTATGACGTCAGGTTGTTCGGCTTCGAGCCAATCCAAAAAACCCTTCTTCTGCGCTGCCCGAATGCCGTTGATGTTCCAGGATACGAATTTCATTGGTGTTACTCCCTTGGTCGATGTGCCGCCGATAATAGGGGCGGCAAAGCAAGACGCAAGGCCTCTAAGGCATCTAAGATTTTCCAGGTACTCTTGTCGCGAATGCCAACTTGATTACTGATTCCTCGCACGACGCTGAGCGAGCAGCCACCGAGGTTCGTTGCCAAGGCGACGCCATAAGATTCCATATCTTCTAAGAGAGCCGCAGGATGCGCTTCGCGAACGCGTTTAGCCTCTTCGGGATTGGCCGACGCCGAAGCGACTGAGACGATCTCACCTGCGCGCATATTCTCGTCAAGAACAGTGAGGGGGAGGCTCGGCCCTTTTTGGTCTAATTCGGCGTGAGGGTCAAAGCCAAGATCTAAAGCGCTGATGTGCTCTTGGCCTTGGCCCGCGCCAATACCAACGCCAGTTGCCAGAGAACCTTGAACCACATGGCCCATCGGTGCGCGATCTAAGTCGAAGCTGCCAGCGATGCCCATCAGGATCACGTGCCTCGGCCTACATTCGTTGATGAAGAACGAAGCGAGCGCTGTGGCGACAGGGAGCCCAAAACCACAAATGGCGGCTTTCGGCGTATTCGGAAGTCCGGGCAATGTCGTCCATTGACGTGCTTGAAATTCGCAGTCAAGAATCTTGTTGGCTTCGAGGGCCGTCGGAAAAAGCAGCAAGATGTCTGTCATTGTGCTGCACTCAATAGCGCCAGAGTTGCCTTGATCGCCGGGCGATCTTCTGGAACGCTATAGGACAAGTTCTCTTGGCGATCTGTTACTTCCCAGAATAATTCAGGAGGATCATCCAAGAGCTCAGCGGCAATTGGATCCCAATTCAGAGGCTGAGCGGCTATCAGTGAATCGCGAACTGAGTCGGCAATTTCGTCTTTACCGTGGGCACGCAAACGTGCTTCGGTCAGGAGGCGAGCTTTGGCAATTCCTGGCGACAAGACAACTCGGTCGTCTTCTTTGCCCAAGTCCAGCAAGAGCCATTGACTCACGAGTTCTGTGATTGGGCCTTCTGCAGCGGCGATGCCGCCAATCACGCGGCCTAAGTCAAGGGCGATCAGGTCACGGGCGAAGGCGAGATTCTGTGCATGAGCCATGTTGGCGTAATAGTGCAGTCGCCGAGACAACTCCAAGACACTCTCGGGCGAGGTCGCCCACAATCTCTCTGCCATAACCCGGAGTTGAAAGACCAAGTCGAACACCGCATGGGTGTCGTTCTTGACGATCGCCTCGCGCAGGAAGTTGTTGAAGTACTTCATGGTCAAAGAGAGGGCACCGCTGTCTTTGTTCTCGGCAGCGGTCAGTGCAAACTGCCTTTGGCTCCGGCTAATTGCCGAAATGACGTCGGGGATCTTGGCGAGGGCAGACGTGTATGCGCGCGACAGCTGCAAGAGGATTTCTCGCTCAACCCAGTTCTTCTCAACAGCCATGGCGTCAATCGCGGCCGCCGACAGACCTGGAAAGTGATCGCGGCTCACTTCGTACCAATTGGCCCCAAAGTCCTTCTTTACTTTCTCGTAATGTCGGGCAGATGAGCAAATCGCCTCGACAGCTGACAACGCGACCTCGCGGTCTGATCGTTCCACTGCTCGAAGAATGACGTTGCCCAAATTTCTGATTCTCTGTCCCAGTTCTTCCTGTCGAGCACCGACGTCCTTGGCCTTGGTTGGGCTCATGGCATCAATGATGGTGTCGTGAAGGCGCGCAACAATGGTTCTGGGCGACAAAAAACGGAACACAGAGAACAAGTAGGGCAAGAGTAGGACCAAGCTACTGAATGATATCAGCAGGGCGAGAGTGAGAATGGGAACGCAAGTGTCTGATGAAACGTCGAGCCGTGATGTCCACAAACATGTGGCCCCAGCAGAGACGAAGTAACAGAGGATGAGGATGTTCGTCCATGAGCGCACAAACACTGAAATGAGTTGGGGCGTGTACATGTTGGCGGTCAAAGGGATAGCTAAGAACAGGCAAGCGAAAACCGTTGATATGAGAGCGATGCCCGTTCGGCACAAACTCGAAACTAAGTTACGCCTCGTTTGGGGGTCGTCTGGAATGAGACCGCCATCGCTTGCCTCCCACAGGAGCAAACCAGAGAACCAAGTTATTGCCATCACGGCAATCAGGACGACGGCGCTGACATTGAGTTGCCGACGTTCCTTCTGCAGAAACTTCTGGTAGAACATCATGAGGGCTTCTCTCCGACTCCTGGTAAGCAGCACACACTGGACTGCTCAGCTGGCAACTTAACTCAAATCTCATTTCTTTGAAGTCACCCTTAGGCTGGTCATTCTGATCCTCGGAGTGCCTGTTCAGCTTGTTTATCTTGTGAGGCAATCGGCACCAACCGGTCGGCTGTATTCACAATTTCCCGGCGCGCTGCTCTCGGTCCAATGAACGCATTGTATCTTCAGGTGCCTTGATCATTGTTAATAAGCAATATTGCTGCGACCCTGGCGTTCATCTCTTCTGAATTGCAGCTTCGAATGATGGGAGCAAGCACACAATATTCGGATTGTGTTCAGGGTAGGTTCCCGAACACCCGAAAAATGGAATCGGCTCGCCTCTCATTCGTTGAGGGCGTATCTCATAGAGAAGATCACGGGGTTGATTGACTTGGGGCCGCCCGAGAATCGATGAAACTTCAGGAGATCAAAGATGAGGTCAGGCGTGGCGCACCTTGAAGGTAGCCATGTAGGAGCTAAAGTGCGAACAGATCCGCTTGATACGGACCAACGCCTGAGGGAAACCATTTTCGGTCGTGACGACCAGGAGTTCTTATCGATGACAGACAATATCCCAGTACTTGACGAGTGCGACAAGGAAGGCAAGGACAAGAAAGATGCGAGTCCAGCCTTTGGGGAGAAACTCCTCAAATCCCGGACAATCATTGCTTCCAAAGGAGTTGATGACGAGCTGGCCACCAGCGTGATCGCCCAACTCTTAGTCTTGGAGCAAGACGATCCTGACAAGCCAATCACCGTGATTGTCAACTCTCCTGGTGGCTCTGCCGATTCCGGATTCGCAATCTACGACGCTATGCGCTTCGTCAAGTGCCCAATTCGTTCCATCGTCATGGGGCTTTGTGCTTCCGCCGGTGTGATGATTTTCTTGGGCGGCGACGAGGGCTCGAGGTTCGCGACTCCAACCGCACGTTTCCTTCTGCACCAACCATCGATGCGGACCATGGGACAGGCCAGTGACTTGCAGATCGTCTCTGACGAAATTGATCGTCTCAAGCTTGTGTACAACCAGATTGTGGCGGACGCCAGCGGCAAGACCCTTGAAGAGGTCAATGAGTCGGTGGCTCGTGATTTCTGGCTTTCTGCGCAAGAAAGCGTCGAATACGGATTTGTCGACAAGGTCGTCTCGTCCCGCCAAGAAATCGAGTAATTTCGCCAATTCGATCGAAAACGAACATTTGAGCCCGTCCTGGTCTTCCAGGTCGGGCTCTTCTTTTTGTGGTCTCTGGTGATTTCTGCTCCGTTTCGGTCTAATCGAGGAACCGAAAGTGTTTATTGAGGCAGAAATTGCGACGCGTTTTAACCATAGCCATAGTGATCCTTCTGACCCGATCGACGTCGGCTCAAAAGGCTGATGTCCGCATCCGCCCCCTGTTGACCAAACATGTGGAGGCTATGGATGAGTTCGCGCGGTGGTGCGGAAGAAACGGCCTGTTCCGGGAAAAGAACCGAGTTCTCGTGGCCATCATCGCATTTGATTTCGATCACCAATATGCTCGCCACGAATCCGGATGGCGCCGGCTCGGCAAGAAGAAGTGGGAGCGGGTCAAGGGTTTTCGCCGCCCCATCAAAACCAACAAGGACATGGCGCCCGGGTGGAAAGCTCGAGCCAACGAAAGTGCCAACCGCTATGTCACCGACGTGGCCCCCAAGCTGGCGGCGCTCAAACCAAGCCTAACCAAAGCCGAACTTCGTCGGCTCCATTCGACCATGTTAGGGGTTGCACCCCGGCATGACGGCTTGCGCGTTCTTCTTGGCGAACGAAAGGTAGGACGCCGTTGGTTGCTGAAGGAGAGCCTCCCAACCAAGGGGCGACGGAAGCAATTGGCGCAAAATGGCAAGCTGCTCTTAGAAGGGGCAGGCGATCCGGCCGAAACTGGCTATACCGAAGCCGAGCGTAAGGTCGGCATGGAGTGGAAGAGCTCTTCGATCTTGCATGAGGTCCGAGTCGTCGGAACTGTGCCTAAAAAGGACGTGCAAGATGCTTGTCGCCTGGCACGGGCGACCTTGGTCTTTGCACGCATGGCCATGCACAGTCCGGTCAAGCCGTTTCAAGGTTTCACGATTTATGTTCTGAACTCCCGTGAAGAAGCGCGGCGATTCCTGCATTTCTTTCCGGGCGTCTCTGATGCCAACCGCAAAGCTGCAGAAGGTCTTTCCAGTTGTTGGCTCGGCGACTCGTCCAATGTCGTGATCTGGACCGAATCGAAGGAGCGGCGCCGGGAATGGATTGCTCGCCAAACCGTAGCGATGCTTCTGCAAAATGGCTGGAACATCAGAACCCAGCAGGCCAGCTTGTTTGAAGGCCTGGGCATTTACTTGTCTCACAAAATGTGTGGCTTCCGCACGACGTGGTACGTGCGCCCATCCCGCTATGGCCGCACAGGCCGAGATAAGGACGAGACGCAGACGTTGCGCAAGACCAAGGATTGGTTGCGTTTGGCGCGTCGCCGTGTTGGCAGCACCCCCCCGACCTATCGTCGCCTGTTTTCCCTCGATCTGACCCAGATGGTGACCGATGATCTTCTCGATAGCTTCGTGTTTGCCGCTTATCTGATGGAAGCGGCCAGAGACGAACGAGAAGCCTATTTGACCAAGATCGGTCAAGGCCAGAACTTTGAACACGCTGTCATGGACGTCTGGGGGATGGACGTTCCAGCTCTGGAAACGCGCGTCTTTCGGTGGCTCAAAGAGACGAAATCTCGCTAAAGGCACACAGGAGCCCGAGAGCGGAATCTCCGATTAGCACAAAATAGCCGCTCAATACCCTATCTTGATGAAGTGAAATAGTGAGTTTCATCGGGTTTGCAGGGGCAGCTTTGATCGCTACGATAAGTACCGCCAGAACATTTGTACCAGATGAATTTACGACGATAGAGCAACGAAATGAGTTCAGAAGATAAACCAGAAGACAGCATCGATTCTCAGATGGAAGCCTCCCTTGAGGATTTCGGTAAAAGAACCAGCAAACCGCAGGACTCCGAGGGTGAAGAGCGTGGAAAGAAGTTCGTCCAAGGAACCATCGCCGGTGTCGCTGGGTATGACATTTTCGTTGAACTTGGGCCGCGCCAACAGGGCGTGATCAAGGCCAGCGAGTTCGATACGCTTCCCGGCGTCGGGGAGACCTTTGAATTCAGTGTGATCGGTGAAGATGACGATCTCATTCTCTTGAGCCGTGGGGCTGCACGCGAACAATCCTCTTGGCAACAAATGGATGTTGGTGACTTGGTCAAGGCAAAAGTCGTTGGCCAAAACACCGGCGGATTAGAATTGAAAGTCGGTCCGCTCGCGGCCTTCATGCCAGCTTCGCATGTTGCTTTGCAGCACGTCGAGGATCTTGCTCAGTTCATTGGCCAAACATTCAATGCCGAAGTCTTGGAGTTGGATCCCGGCAAGAAGCGAATTCTCTTGTCACGACGTGCCGTGCTAAAGCGACAGGTTGAGGCAGACGCCGCAGATGCGCGTTCAGGCATTGGTGAAGGTCAAATTGTGACCGGCAAGATCACCAAGGTCGAAGACTTCGGAGCGTTCGTTGAAATTAGTCCTGGCGTCGAAGGATTGCTTCACGTCTCCAACATTTCTCGCAAGCGCGTGAATAACGCCAGCGAGGTGCTCAACGTCGGTGAAGATGTGCAAGTGAAGATCTTGGAGATTACCGAAGGTGGTCGCCGTATTGGGCTTGGCATGAAGCAACTTCTTCCTGATCCTTGGGATGAAATTACCGAACGATTCCCAGCCGAATCCATGATCAAAGGTAAGGTCACTCGGAACGCGACTTTTGGTGCATTCGTTGAGATTATGGATGGCATCGAAGGGCTTGTTCACATCTCTCAGCTTGGCCTGGAGCGTGGCCGTCCGGTAAGTGATGTGGCAAAGATCGGTCAGGAGTTGACGGTTCGTGTGCAGAGCATTGACCGCGAGCGTGAGCGCATTTCTCTCTCGCTTCTTGACCGTCGCGGCAGCATGATCGGCTCAACGGACGAAGCGGAAGATGAACTTCTCGACGAGATCGTACGCAAGGACGATGATGACCGTAGCGGTGGTACTAACCTCGGGGACCTACTGCGAAGGGCCCTCGACTAGGTTATTCAGCTGATTGCAAACTCAATTCGACTAGGCGCCAGGACCGTTGATGTAATTCCTCAGGAATTTAAGCTCGGTTCTCGCCTCGTCGAGTCGGCCTAAGGCCACGTCTCGAATTGAGATCATTCCGTACAACTTGCCATCCTCGATGACTGGAACGTGTCGACAGTTCTTTTCACGCATAACATTGAGGACATAGCGCAGGTCATCGTCGAGTTCCGCGACCGCCAAGTCTGTAGACGCGATGCTGAGGATGTGTTCTGTCTTTAGATTGATCTGATCATCGGCGACGGCGTGCAGGCAATCTCGCTCGGTTACGATCCCATGGATCTCACCGTCCGGACTCACAACCATAAGTGAACCGATTCGATGTTTCGACATGATGCGGATCGCCGTGTGGATCGTAACGTCGGTGGTGACTTGTCTCACTTCACCAGACCTTGCTTTAAGTAGTTCACGTAACTGCATAGTGGTGAATTGCTCCAAAACCACCAGGATACACTTTCGAAGGCGGCTTCGCTAATCTCAATTAAGCAAAGGAGTGGGGTAATCATGCACAAGATTGGGTGCTTGGCCTATGATGAATTGTCGCAATTCAAGACACTGCCAAGAGTTCAATTCGCTATGTGGGGCGAATAGGGTAGCCTCAGTACACGCTATTCGACTAAATCAATTTTACGGTTGGGGCCCCATGCGAATAATTCGCTTCATACTTGTCTGCACGTTTATCTGCATAGCCCAACAGTCTGTGGCTCAAGCGCCGCCGAGTTCGGATCAGCGTGTTGATGACCTCACCGCGAAAGAAATTTTCGCAGCAATGGACCAGCGCAACTTCGCGAAACTGAAACCTGTGACTTTGTCGAGGGTGTGGTCAGTCGTCCGTAAAGGACGACCCATTGACGAACTCAAGGAAGGTTTTCGCACCACACTTAAGTTTCGAGATGGCTTTGGACGGCGGACGAACATTCTCATAGATGTGCCGCAAAACCCCCAAGGAATCTTGTTCGCGCTTCATGGCTTAGGAGGAGATCGTTTTCACTTAGGGCAGGGCACTTTCGACGCCTTCGCGAAGCGGAACAACCTCATCCTCGTTGCGCCGGATGCCCAAAAAGAACCTAAGAAGCAGCGGAATGAAGACATTAGCCAGATCGGTGACATCTTGCAGCACTGGTGGAGCTACCGTCCGGAGGGATTCGTGATGCACTTGCTCGCGTCTCTCAAGCGAACATATAGCATTGATCCAAATCGGGTCTATCTTGTTGGTCATTCAATGGGTGCTTTCGCAACCTGGAATATTGGCCTTCGTTATCCCGATCGTTTTGCCGCCTTAGTGCCCATGTCTGGTGGCATGTCTCGTCGTGAGTACTTGATGCGGAAGCCCGACAGCTACTTGCGGAGTCTGCTCTACAACGCCCTTAATACTAACGTCCTGTTCATTCATGGTGCCGCCGACAAAGTTGTGCCTGTGCTGCACTCACGTCGGACGCGGGATGGCTTGCGTAAACTCGGGTATATTTTCGACTATGTCGAACTCAAAGACGGTCGGCATATGCTCGATTTCCGCGAGTCAGGCATCATGATTTCTGGCATTGGTAAGTGGATGCAATCGAAGCGCCGTGATCCGCATCCGAAGAGGGTGCGCCACCGTGCTATTGGCGATTACATGATGCAGTCGTTCTGGTTGCGACTCGACCAAGCCAGGTTTCCTAATGCCGAAGTTGACGCGCAAATACTGCCTGGCAATCGCATCAAAATTGAATGTAGGAGCGTCGATGTTTTGACCGTCTTCATTGACGAGAAGCACCTGAACGTGAAGAAGCCAATCAAGATTACAGTCAATGGAATGGAAGCGTTTGCGGGGGTTGTCCCAATCAATGGGGCTACGGTCATCGAGTCATGGTTATCGCGTGAAGATCGCAACTTGGTTTACCGCGGCAAGGTTCAGATCAAACTGGCTGACCTGAAAAAGGCGGCGAAGAAGAAGGCGCCTTCAAAGGGCAAGAAGTCTTGATGGCTTGAACACTTGACCTTTGCGCCATGGTAAGGCCGCGGCCATGTTTATCATCGCCCGCCCGACTTGATCCAAAACGCAAACGACTTCTGCAGCTTCTTCCAATCCTTCTCTTTCCAACCTGCGAAGGTCTTGGTGAATGAATCGGCAAGCAACTTCCTGCGCTCCTGAGCGAAGTGATTTCGGAAATCCTTGGCTTTTTTCTTCCGATCCAGAAATGCCGCATCTTCTTCCTCTTCGGTGAGCGGTTCGGGGGGCGCCTCAGCATCTCGTTTCGAACTTATTTTGTCCCAGAATTCACCATCCATCTTGTTGAGGACGTCTAAAGACATGTCCATCCAACGGGGGAGCAGTTTCTTGGTTTTGCCCTTCTTGCCTTTTTCGAGCAAGTAGCGGACGAAGAGTTCGGCAGCAACCGTCCAGCGTTGCGAGTCATCCTCTGTGATTTCAGAGTCCCATTCAGAGCGCATGATGTCTCGAATCGCTGGGAGGTTGTCGGCCTTGCACATCTTGATCCCTTCGGCAAAAGTGTTGTGTGGACGACGGAATATGAGACCGACTTTCTTGGACGGGAATGCACTGCCTACGTATGAGTCCAACCCGTGTCGTAGCCAGAAGGGCAAGGCATTCCAAAGCGCCGGGTTCTTCTCTGACAGATACTGATGGAGAAGGCCGGTTGCGATGCGGTCAAAGTCGCTGAGAATGCTCGAGGCTTCACCGCCGCAGACAACTTCGCCGGTCTCATAGAAGAAGGAATCGCCCGAGCCTTTGAGATAGGCATTGGCTTCTGTTGTACCTTTGAAGATTCGAATCAGCGAAGGGTAGACCTTACCATCGCCGAGTTTTGAGAACCGACGATCGAGCCACTTCCTGACGTAACCGGCTTGGTTGAGGATGTGCCTCGTGTATTTGTCTCCAACGTGAGTCAGGACGACGAAGTTCTTCCGCTCGAATGCACGCCAACCCTTAGGTTTGTCTTTTCGGGCACGCTCCAATTCGCGCATTCGTCTGATGCGAGCTCTCTTGGCGAAGTGCTCGGCCATCTTTTGGTTGCGTTCTTCTGGCGAAAGCTTGGAATCGGCCTCCAGGTCTAAGCCAGGATCGTCGGTTTTTTCGTCCGCTTTCTCAGACGGAGTAAAGAAACGGACTGACTTTAGGCTGTTCTTAATGCGGTTTTCGAGCTTGGCTCTTGCACTCGGCAAGACATCAAATTCGATAACAATGTCGCGGTCTTCCAAGTGATAGACCAAGGCAATTAGGTCTTTTGGCAGATTGGTGAGTGCCCGCACTTCGACTTCGGTCCAGGATGCATTCACGCCCCCGACTTTGATTTCCTCGAGTTTGCTGATGTGCCAACCGCCCCCTTGGTGATGACGATTGAGGTAGTCTTTGTAGTTTTTGTAGGGGTTGCTGATCGTGTACCTATTGATGGTCATGTCGCCACCTTTAGTCTTCTTCGTATCAGTTTTTACTTTGACCGTTTCTACATCGCGTGGGAATGCCATCACGCGAAGTGTGGGTCGGTGGGGGAGCAGATTTCTCCGCCCATCCTGAACAAGCACATGCCGGTAAGTCTTGTCGGCCAAGAATTTTGACAAGATCCATTTCTCACCGCCGCGCATCGGCACACGTGTGAACCCCGTTGGCGCCTTGATGGAGTAACCCAATGTCTGATCGACATAAGGCTTCCGAGTTTGTCCGACTGCCAATGTCGTCAGAAAAAAGAGGCTCAAGACGAACTTGGTTGATTGTTTCAGCATGTGTTTTCCCGATCGCGCGTGAAGTCGGACCTTAGGTCTGCATCACGGGTGATTTACTCTCGATCTAGCCTGGCATAGATTCTTAGGTTTCTAAGGCACTATTGCCAACGGAAAATCCGAAGAGCGATGGAGAAACTTACTATGGCCCACACGACCATGACGATCATTGGAGCGACCAAGTCGGCGATTCCGGCCCCATCCAGGACCACGCCCCGAAGCGCATCATTGAGAGCGGACAACGGCAAGAGTCTTAGGAAAGGATGCAAGAACTCCGGATAGCGCTCATAGGAGAAGAATACCCCGGAAGCCAACCACATCGGCATCATGACCAGATTCATGAGGCCTGAGGCACCTTCCAAGGTCTTTGGTCGAGATGCGACCAACAGGCCAATGGAGAAGAAGCATGCCGACCCGAGAACGCAAACGAGAGCGAAAGTGAGGCCTGATCCATGAAAAGGAACGTCCAAGGCAAAGGCGCCGAAGCTCAAGAGGACCAATACTTCGACAAACACGAAGACGATACGTGAGAAAAGAAAGGATAGGAGGAAACTGGACTTTCGCATCGGAGTGACAAGAAAGCGTCTCAGAAGCCGCTTGCGGCGCAAGTCGACGACGGCGAAGCCGATACCCCAGATGCCTGTTCCCATGAAATTCATGCCCATGAGTCCTGGGAATAGAAAATCAATGTAGCGGAAACCGGTTTCCTCTTCTCGGTTGTCGGTGATCGTTGACGACCCGTCCTTGGCCGAGAGCAGTTTCTCCAACCGTAATTGGGCGAGTTCCGCCTCTGGTCTGACCGGATCAACTCGAACGCTTAGAGGTTCGCTCAAATTGACGATCAAGTCGATGGATGCTTTTCGCAAGCCCCGCCTGGCCTCCTCGGCATCGGTAAACACGATAACCTCAAAGAGGTCGCTCGCCTCAAGCTGATCTCTTAACGACTCGAATCCTTCGTGTTGCATGATGGCAATGCGACTGGGCTCGACGGTCTTTCCTGAGAACGCATAACCCAAGACCAAGGCCAAGATGACGGGGAAAACGATGGACCAGAAGATTGCCTCAGGTTCCCTTAGGAACAGCCGAAGCCGTGCTAAGGACAACTGCTTGATTTCACTGCCTCTGCTCATCAGTTGTCTCTCAGTTGTTTACCAGTGAGTGATACAAAAACATCCTCAAGAGTCGGGCGATGTGTTCGGATGTCTTCGGCGACAGTCGACGTTTGCTCTAACCAGGAAAGCAAAGACGATAGCGCCGTTTTGGTGTCGACTACTTTGAGCGTGTAGGTCGCACCGATAGAACTCGTAGCTATCACGCCATCAAGATTATCCAATTCCGATTGGTTGATGGCGTCGACTGCCGAGGCATTCGACAGTTTGAACTCGACGATGCTCTCGGCTCCCAAAGAATTGATGATCTTGTGGGGAGAGCCCGATGCGATCACTTGACCGTGATCAACAATAAGTAAGTCATCGGACAGGCGTTCGGCCTCATCCATATAGTGTGTGGTCAGGATGACTGTGCCGCCTTCCTTCTTGAAGTCTTCGACGACTTCCCAAACCCGTCGGCGAGCTTGAGGATCAAGACCGGTGGTCGGCTCGTCTAAGAATAGCAGGCGAGGACGATTGACCATCGCACATCCCAGTGCCAACCGTTGTTTCTGACCGCCCGAAAGATTCATCACGCGATCGTTAAGTTTCTCTTCCAGACCGACCAATTCAACCACTTCAGCTAAGGGACGGCTATCGCGATAGAAACTACCGAAGAGCTCGAGAGTTTCCTTGGCTGTCAGCTTGTCCTGCAACGTTGTCTCTTGCAGTTGGACCCCGATGTTCTCTCGGATTTCTTGGGCGTTATCCTTCCAAGTCAAACCTAAGAGCTTGATCGTGCCTTCATTCGGGGTTGAGAGACCTTCGAGCATTTCGATGGTGGTCGTTTTGCCGGCACCATTAGGACCTAAGAGGCCCAGGCATGTCCCATTATCAGCGCGTAGATCGAGACCATCCACGGCCCTGAGGCTGCCATATTGCTTGACCAATCCGATGGCTTCGATTGCTGGTGTGCTCATGATGGAAGTCTAACTCAATAATTCACCTCCCACCCGAGCCATAAATCGGCGTCATTCCCGTGATTTGTCGTCTCGCATCAAAGCGTTCGACGTCACGGGCTTTCCGCGTTAAACTCCGGGGCCCTACTAAGAACGCATGGAGATTTTGAGACATGACTGCTCGACGATACTTATTGCCGCTGCTTACCATCGTGGCGATTGCGATGACTTCCCGGCCAACCCCAAGTCCAGACGAAGGTATGTGGCCGTTTCACGATCTGCCACTGAAACTACTCAAAGAGAAATACGGATTTGAGCCGTCGAATGAGTGGCTTGATCATCTGCGCTTGTCATCGGTGAAAATCAGCTCAGGTGGTTCTGGGTCTTTCATCTCAGACAGCGGTCTCATTGCAACAAATCATCACGTTGCCCTTGAGTTTGTGAATCAACTCTCCACGACTAGCGCTGATCTCGTCGAAAACGGTTTTCTCGCCAAGACCGAAGCCGATGAAATCAAGATCCCTGGTGCCCACGTCGACCAACTGGTGGGAACGAAAAACGTCAGCGATCAGATTACGGTCACCGGCGTGGCTCGACAGAACCTCATCTCTAAGATGCAGAAAGAAGCGTCTAAGGAAACAGGGCTTCGCTGCGAGATCGTTCCGATGCACGGCGGTGCACAGCACTTCATGTATCACTACAAGGTGTTCAACGACATTCGTCTGGTTTGGGCGCCTGAGAAGCAGCTTGGCTTTTATGGTGGCGACCGAGATAACTTCTGCTATCCACGCTTTTGTCTCGATGCCTCATTCTTGCGCGCCTATGACAATGGTAAGCCGGCAAAGACGTCTCATTTCCTCAAGTGGGCCGACAAAGGTGTTTCCGAAGGCGATCTAATTTTCATCTCTGGCAATCCTGCGAGCACCGGTCGTTATGAAACGATGGGGCAGCTGCGCTTCAAGCGAGATGTTCGCGTACCCGCGATCATCAAGTTGATTGAAGATCGCGAAGCGGCTTTGAATGCCTATGGCAGTCAAAGTGCCGAAAAGCGAATTGAAGTCTTGGATGATATTTTTGGTCTTCGCAACAGTCTGAAGTTCTACCGAGGAAACTACAAATCATTCGTTGACCCGCAAATCTGGGGCACGATGATGGCGCGTGAGTCGGCCTTCAAAGCACAGCTCAAGGCTGATGACCCAGCTCTCGAAGACTTCAAACTTATCGAGCAAGGTCGCCAACTTTGGGGACTCTTGTCCCGCGAAACGGTATTCCAGCGCTTAGACGGCCCAATGGGCCGCATGATCCAGGATATTGAACGACTCAATTCTCAGATGAAGATTGCTGAGAATCGCCGCGCCAAAGGATTCCAGGGCGAGGCCCTGGCGAAGAAGCTTGATGCCTTAGACAAATTGAAGATGAATGCTGACCTCGGTGAACGTTACTTGGCCGCCAGCCTCGAAACATCTCAGGCTGTTCTCGGTGACCTGCATCCCTTTGTGATGCTCGGTCTCCAAGGAAAGACCGCAAAAGAATCGTGCGCTCAAATGGTCGCTCGGACTTCTTTGATGGATCAGACAGCTCGCCGTAAGTTTGCTACCGGCGCCAATTCCCCAGCTGAGTTCAAGGCCGAGCCGCTCTTGCAATTGGCGCGCTTGAAACGACTGACCAACGAACGCCATGGACCAAAAATTGGCGAATTAGAAGAAGCCGAAGAGGGCGCACTCAAACGCATCGCGGCGGCAAGGTTTAATGCCTACGGCAAGTCTATCTATCCTGACGCGACGTTCACTTTGCGCTTGAGCTTTGGCGTCGTGAAGGGCTATGAGCTTGGAACAACCGACGTGCCAGCCATGACGAATATCTATGGGCTCTTTGCTCGCAATGCCTCCTTCGGCAACCAGGCGCCTTACGACTTACCGGCAAGCTGGATCAAGGCCAAGTCGAAGCTCAACATGGAAACGCCGATGGACTTCGTTTGTACCGGTGATACGACGGGGGGCAACTCTGGTAGTCCTGTTGTCGATCGTAGCGGAGCGATTGTCGGCCTTCTATTCGATGGCAATATTCAAAGTCTGCTGACTGACAATCTCTACGAAGAGGTGACTTGCCGTTCGGTTTGTGTTGATACACGCCTAATCAGCCATGCCTTAGACGTTGTCTATGGAGCCGATCGTTTGCTCCAAGAGCTAGGCCTCAAGTAGGACAATCGGTGAGTGAGACGAGGCTAGGTGGCCTCGTCTCAGCCATCATTGATTTATCGTGACGACCACATTCATTGTTACCTCAATCCTCGCAGGCCTTGCCTTCGCGGGCCTTGATTTCTCAAGGAAGAAACTCACGGGGGCCATCCCCTCGACGGTTATTCTTATCTGGATAACTGCATCGTCGTGCACGTTCTTTGGCTGTTGGCTTCTTATTTCACCGCAGCAACTCCCGGCCGATGGGTACTTTCCTTGCGCGCTGTTTTCCGTCACCCTGAACGTTATTGCCAACCTCTTGTTCTTGCGAGCCCTCCGGATTTCGCCACTTAGCCGAACCATTCCCTTTCTTGCTCTGAGTCCCGCCTTTGCTGCCATTTCGGCCTATTTAATTCTGGGCGAAGAGATGCGGCTCCTCCAATGGATTGGGATTTCCTCGGTTGTATGTGGTGCTCTCACCTTAAATTTCGCCTCCGGTGGTGGTTCGATTCTGGCCACCATGTTCAAGTCGTTGAAGAACGAAAGGGGGAGTGTTCTGATGATTGCGACTGCGGCCTGCTGGGGTGTTGCCGCTCCCTTCGACAAGATCGCTCTATCGCGGGCCAGCATCCCAACTCATGCTTTCACGCTGGGGGCTGGTGTCGGGCTCGTCCTTCTGACTTATGTCGTTCTACGCGGACAGCACCGAAGCATCTTAGCTGTCAACCACTGCAAGAAACCTCTTATCGCAGCCATGTTATTTGCCATCGCTGCCTTGGGCATACAGCTTGTCGCTTACAGCGAAGGTTTCGTCGGTCTTGCCGAGACGATCAAGCGCGTCATTGGCATGACTTCCTCTTTGATTTTGGGATACTTCCTCTTTAACGAGCAGATTGTCAGAGCTCAGATATGGGGCGTCATCTTGATGAGTTTGGGCGTTGCTCTCATTCTCTGAGCGCCCTCGTCGATGCGGAAAAATCCCCAATCTTGTAACTCGATTCTCTCAGTCTGAATCGGCCTACGTATATCAAGCATTGCATGAACATGCAGGTCTGATGGGTAGACCGAAACTGCGAGGAAGCAAAGAAAATTTTCTTTGCCAGATCTCGAAACGTTCCTCAGATTAAGGGTTCGGAATGAACCGCTGCCGAGGAATCTTTCGTGCCGCTGATTCTCAAAAAGGATCCTATTTCTCTATGAATGGCGGGATAAAAATTCTACGATACGCCAGCGTTGAACCAATCAAGACAACATGATCGAGGTTGTGTCCAAGTCACATGTAAAAAACCATCCTTCCTCTCTACGCCTGAAATCTTTTCCCTCGATCGTGTTCTAATTGCCCCCGAGCCTTGAGGCTCGGGGGATTTTTTTGATCTGACCTTTCGCTCAAGTGGCCGTTCATTCTTCCGAAGATGTTGGCAAGGAAGAATTGTTGATGGAGGCCCCTGATGGCAGACCCTATTCGTTTCGTTGAAGCAATCGCGCCCTTGGCACGTGTTGTGAAAGAACGACAGCGCTCAAGAGAAGAAAAACAACTAGAAACACCGCGCGATGGCGTATCGCTGTCGCACCTAAACGATCAGCGCACGTTGAAGTTGCTACAGCAAATTTTTGCGGATTCCCTTGGGCATCGAAGCATCAGCACGGCGTCGCAAAATGCGGGAATGCCAAAGGACACTGATCATGTGGTCACGTTCCTCTTGGAGCAAATCAATACCGTCTTGGTTGAGCCGTACTTGGAGTTAACAACGGATATCGATGCCGATGCCTTCTCCCAATACGTCCGGCGCATTGTGGAACGATTGGATCAAGGCAAGGCTGAGATCGAGGCTGTGTTTAAGTCATTGGACTTGGCTTCTGTAGAACACCTTCAATTCGTTGACGAGGTTGGCTCGGGGCTAAACGAGGCACTCACGGAACTCGACGATGAGACACGGCTCGAGTTTTCGAATCGGTACTGAGCGACAGCGCGGCATTTTAGCGAATGCCGCGGCTGCGCTGGTCATTGGCAGCTCGATTCCCCAAATCCTGAAGCGGGGGATAAGACTTCATTGCCTGGTGTGGCAAGGGAGCAATATCGCGACCAGTTCGATTGTGGTAACTCGATTCCTTTGCCCACCCCGTAACCCGCAAAAACCAGGTGCGGCGTAGTCCCTTGGCAATCGGAACTACTGAGAAGTTCAAGTCGACAGCATCTGCTGCCACGAGAATACAAAACCGATCATCGTGATCGTTGAGAAGGTTCTCCACATCTCCATATGCCGTAGCCCAGCCCGTTGCTTTCGGGAACTCATCGCGGGGTTCGGCTTGCCACAGATAATTTTGCTCATGTTCTTCGACGTCACCTGTGGTGATGGAGAAACCGCGATCTCTCAGGACTGCTTTGGTCAGGCGGGCTTGCTTAAGTCGCTGGTCCTTCACTGGCGTATGAGACTTGGTGTTGATTTCATGCCATTCATGGTCACCTATGAAACCAATTTGATCCCAAAGGAAACGTTGGTTCGAGACCAACCGGATCTTCGTGCCGGCGCTCAGTTCTCCATTGGGGAAAGGAACAACAAGGCTGCGGTCCATGCCAGCAGGGAATCCAAGAGTTGGAATAAGGGTTTCCCATTGGTCTAGCGCATTCAATACTTCAACGCGTGGTTCTTCCCAGGTGCGCCCGCTTTGCGCCAACGCGTAGGACGTTGTCGAGTCGTACCAGGCCAACCGACCTGAAAGAGTCAGAGCGCGGGCGTCTGTGGCCAAAACAATTTCAACTTCTTGGCGTGGCCCCCAACCTTGGAGCTGGCTCGGGCCGGTGGAGTAGGCGTGAAGGTAGTGTCGATCTTTCGTCAAGACGACCGCAGTGACGTCCTTTTTGTTCATGAAGACCGATCTCGGTTGAGAGATCTGGTCGGCATTCGTGGTCAAGAATTTGAGCGGCCCATATGCCTCTTGCCTTGTACTTTCATCGGTCTTCACCAATGTCGTCGGCGCCAGATCCATGTAATAGAGTTCGACGCGATCCAAGTAAGTGATCTCACGGAGTTCTTCCGTGACAGCCAACTTGACCTGGCCATCGACAATCGCGAGTTCTTTCTGATCTAACCGAATGAATTCTTCCGGGTCCAGGTGAGGTTGCTGGCCAGCAGGAAGCCACTCGTCGAGCGGCGCGATTCCGACGATGTCTGACTTAAAGCGCCACCCGTTTTCGCCATGAGTGAAGAGGAAGGGGCAGCTCGCCACCAATCCTTGTTTCTGCTTGACACGAATTTCATTCTTTTCATTGATCTGAAGAGTGTCGTCAACCACGGCTTGGCGGATTCCTTGCGGCCAACGTACAGAGAAACCGTCGAGCGCTTGCTTGCCGACGCCAAAGTGGAGCGGGCCGCGGTTGGTGATCATGCGGGTGCTATGAATTGTGCCAGCGAAGACCTCCACAATTGCACCTATGCCGTCTCGGTTGTCTTTGCGTCCATCGGCCAGAAAAGTCACTGAGTTGCCGATGGTCTCTTTTTTGACCTCAAAGAATTCAAGGCCGCCGAGCTCACGGTTACAAACGACAATTTCTAAGACACCATCCATGTCGTGGTCGGTCAATGCGATCGAGTTGACTGACATTTTCTTTGCTGCGGATAGGAATTCGACGTCAAAGGTGCCTCGGCCTCGGTTACGAAGGACACACACTCCATTTCCACCCAGGATGCAATCAATGTCGCCATCGTTATCAATGTCAGCTGGGACCGCTGCTTGCCAGATTCCAGTGGCACCCTTTAACTCGCGTACCTTCTCAAACGGGGCCACACCTCGACTCCGCTCAACATTCGCATTGATCAAGAGGCTGGCGCCGCTTTGGCCACCAACAGCAATTATGTCAGGGAGGCCATCACCAGAGAAGTCAGCAGTCACGCACACGCTTCGTGCGGGTCCTTCGATCTGGTGCGGTTGCCACTTATCGTCTCGAAGGTTCATCAATACCGTCAACGCACCACCAGTTCCAGGCACGACAATGTCGATGTCGTTCCCTTCATCAAAGTCGTTTGCTGCAATGACTTGGCGTGTCTCTTGAAGCGTAGCCTTGTACTGATGGATTGTCTCCAAGCTGAATTCGATGTCGCCAAGATTTCGCAGGAGCATGAGCGAGTTTTTGTCCGCTTGATGAGCCGAGACAAAGAGCGCGTCGAGATCGCCGTCATGATCGACATCCAATAAGGTCATCTCACTGACGATTTTGATTGACTGCCATCCTTTGACGTCGAGAAGGCTATTCGCCTGGCCCCCAGATTCGAAATTCAGAACCACGGTGACTCCCACGGTCGACAGAAGCAGGGCGTCATTGGTACCGTCGTTGTCGAGATCGCCGGTGACGAACCGACTCCATTTTACTTTGCCGTCGTCAGTAAAACCTTTGCCGTCAGCGCCGACGACTCTGAATCTGCCGTTCGCATCAACATAGGCCAGTTGTTTCTGGTTTAAGAGCTCCCAACTTTGAACGGCCTTTGCATCAAAGGGCATGTGTGAGGCACTAAATAGCAGTGGCGTACTCGCTATATTTAATTCGTTATGGCGAAATGGCGCCGGGCTTGGGCGCAGAAAAACGCTCGCTTCAGTGAGTGGTTTCTCATCGTTGGGACGCGATTCGAAGACCTTGAGCGCTGCAGTCATCCCGGGCTCGTCTCCCAATCTCAGTGCGACTCGGGAAAGTCGATATGAGGCGGGACGAATAAGCTCGTCATGTTCCAGGAGATATGTGAAGTGTCTCTTTGCCGCTTCCAAGTTACCTGCTTTTTCGGCCGCCTGTCCCGCTTGGTATCGAGCTTGTGGGTGATCAGGGTGTTGCTTTGTGACTTCTTCAAAAGCACGCCACGCTGCATCGTATTTCTCGTTTCGCTTGTTCGCGATTCCTGCCAAGTAAGACAAACGGGTCTTTTGGCTGTCGGGTACTTTTAGTTTGGTGATCCGATCCAAGAGCATGAGAGCGGATGCCGATTCTGACTTGATCTGCGTTGCCGCGCTGAGGCGATCGATCAGTGCTCGGACATCGTTCGGTTCACCCTCAAGTATTTGGTCGAGAAGACGAGCCGCTTCCGTGAATCCTTCTTCGCTCTCTCGGCGCCCGTGAAGACGAGCCAAATTGCGTAGGGCGAAGGTCGTTTTGGGGGCACCGATCTTTTCTTGGCCGGACGTCGTTCCTTCCGGCAGGGCCGGTTTCTCACCGCATGCCACGACTAAGAGAAGGAGCAAGAGCAGAAAGTTTCGTTGAATCATCATGATGAATGGCCTTCTCATGTACTTACAAGTCGTCCAAGGAAACAACGCCTCTAATGATGCGTTGTATGCGGCCTTGAGGATCTAAGATGATGCTCGTTGGCAGGGGTGTTGCGCTCGATCCAAAGAGCCGTTCCAACGAATCTGCTGTTGGGTGCTCGTTATTTAGTTTTGGTGCTAAATTCTTGAGCATGGACGCAACGCGAGCGCGATTACTCGGAGGATCCATGTCAAAGAGCTGAACGCGATATTTGCCGGCCGCACAAAGTTTGGCCAAGTCGGGCAGCTCGTGGAGGCAAGGCACGCAAGTGGTCGACCAGAAGTTAATCAATGTCGGCAATTTGCCGGTGGGATCGAATCGACTGGACGCTGATCCTTCTTGCTGAAAGTCAATCTTGGGCAGGAAGTTGCCAACTGACATGCCGACCTTGCGATCTTGGTTGCCACCGAGGAGGAAAGTCTGCTGATCAATTGGGGAAGCCTCACCGCTGCCCTCAACCAATAAATATCGGCCAAGAGTCTTGCTGTTGGCGTTTCCTTTCGCCGCAACTTCAAAGCTCTCAACCTGGCCACCGGGCCATCTAACTTGAATGATCTTCGCCATGGAATCAAGAACGCCAAAAATGAGTTCCCGTGTGTGTTGTGATTCGAATCCTGAGCCACAACTGAGGACTCGCGTCTGTGGAGTCTTGCCGACGAGGGTCACGGTCGAACCGATGGCGTCTGGGTGAAGCGTCGTAGCTCGCAACCTGACCTTGATGACATGGCGGTCGGCCACGGTCAGGTTGTTCCGGTAAAGAAGATGAGTACGTCGTTGAATGGAATTGACGAAGAGGTCGATGTCGCCGTCGTCATCAATGTCAACGCGGCAGGCAGCCCGGCAATCCATCTCTGAGTCGGCCCCACTCACATCGGAGAGATCGGTGAAGTTGCCTTTGCCGTCACCGACAAAGAACTTGTTGCGCTCAAACCCGCTGAAGGACAGGCCTTCCTGGAATATAAGGCCCATATGAGTTTGCTTGTAGCTGTCGCTGCCGACCCGGTCGCTTTTGATGTCGGCTTTCTCGGTGATCGCCTGATTGCTGGATTCGCTTTTGTCGGCAATGGAAGACGCCACAACGTGGCGCCAGTAGACACTTCAGGTATCCTTCAAAGAGTCACCTGAGATAAAGCCGTTGGCTACATACAGATCAGCATTGCCGTCGAGATCAGCATCAAAGACCAACGGGCTCCATGCCCAGGAAGCGCCTTGCCCACCAGCTTCAGAGGTGGTCGCAGTAAAGGTTTTGCCGTTGTTGAGGAAAATACTATTGCCAGCTGCGAGCTTGTACAGAGTCTTCTGCACCCCTCGGGCTTGGTCTTTCTTGACGAGTCGATTCAGAATCCGCTTGCCAGCGGATGACGACATGTTGGAGACGTAGAGATCTAACTTGCCATCATTGTTGATGTCGCCCCATGTTGCTCCCATGCCGTTGCCGCAGTCGAGCACACCGTACTCTTCTGCTTGATCAGTAAACTGACCTTGACCATCATTCACAAGGAGGGCGTTGGTTCCGTAGTCGTTGACCGAATAGATGTCCAAGTCGCCATCCTGATCGAAGTCTGCGGCGGCCGCGGCAAAGGTCCAATGCTTGCCCGCAACTCCGCGAGCCGGCGCCTCGTCTTTGAATTTCTTTCCGGCCTGATTCATCAAGAGGAAGTTCGCTGCGCCATTGGTCGCACCGAACCATGAATCAGGGTAGGCGGCATCTAACCGCTCGTAGTTGCAAACATATAGGTCTAACCAGCCATCGTTGTTGAAGTCGCCGGCGATTGACGAAAATGAAGGCCCACGTAGGTTGCCTAATCCCATAGCAACCGAGACGTCAGTGAATTTACCACTATCATTGCGCAAGAGCTTAAGGCTATTGCCGAGAGGAAGACCATCATCTTCCCAGCCGACGAAGGCCATGAAGACATCGTCGTCTCCGTCGCGATCGTAGTCAAAGAACACAACCGAGGTTGGTCCTGTTGGTTCGGCCAATCCGCATTCCACGGCGATGTCCTTGAATGTTCCGTCACCTTGGTTGTGATAGAGGTAGTTCTTGGTGAGTCCAGAACTGAAAATGTCATCTAAGCCGTCGCGATCAAGATCGATGACACTAGCGCCACGCCAATAGAATTTGTCATTGCCAGCAGTTCCTACACGAGGCCCATCAACGGCAATGCCTGCGACGTCAGCGACATCGGTAAATAGCGATGTTTCCGCAATCTTCTCCCTCGTTCGAAGAACTTTGAAGCCGCTCAATACCCAGCCGGATTCTCCCATGTAGGCAGCCGCTTCAGCCCAAGCATAGATTGATCGGCGTCCGTCGTTTTCGGTCGTGCCAATGATCGATGCTGTCATTTTCAAGAGCGCCCGGTTTCCTTTGAGACTGAATTCAGCGCCGCGAGTCTTGAAGAACACATGGTCCAAAGTTTCAAAAGAAGTGAGTGACGAATCGAGGGATTCCAAAAAGGCGTCCCGACCAATCATCTTTTGATCGTCGGCGGCTTGACTCAGGATCTCTTTGGCACCAAGGGGCAAGTTTTTCCTGGTCTCCTTCCCTGTGATTTTCAGGGCTGAGCCTTTGAAGTCATTGGCGAGATAGGCGCGAGCGCCTCGAAGATCGCGTTCCCGCAGACGATAAGAGAACTCGATGAGACGATTTGCCACAGTCTCACTTAACTCCTCAACATCCTCCATCTTGGTCATGGCATCCGCTATCGGGCTAAAAGCCCCTTGAGGCCGAGCTTGTGGGGCATCGTTGGGCCCACTGTCGCCGCATGAAAGAAGGCAAGCGGCAAGAATGCAGGCGGTGACAGAGCCGAGGAGAGTGATATGGCGCATCAAAATAGATCCGAACTTAGAGAAGTGACACTCGTACCCACATTCTATCGGAATTGCGCGTGGCAAGCCAAAAATCGGAAACCAAGGTTATACGAATTACCTTGCCATGAATGGTCGGTGGGACCGAACCCAATCGATGGGGTTTTCATGCCATCGATGTTGGGGCCTCATGTTGCGTTCGACGATTCTTTAGAGCTCAAGAAAAAGAGGCCCCTGAGATCGTGCTCAGGGGCCTCGAATCAACACCGTGTTGGCGCTGCTGAATCTAGTTTAGCTTAGAGGTTACGCAACAAGAATTCCTCATACTTACGCGCACGGTTAAGGCGCTTGATGTCGCCTCCCAAACCATGCCCGCCAGTGGGATCAAGGAAAAGTTCAACATGAGTTTCTTTGCCCGCCTTCAGTAGCTCGCGATAAACACGCACTGTATCCTGGTAGAGAACATTGGAGTCTTCCATGCCGTGCACCAAAAGTAGCTCACCTTCCAAGTTTTTGGCGAGAGGTAGGAGTGAGTACTTCTTGAGATCTGGTTTTCCGATGCGGCTGTTACCGATGGTGCCAGTGGAATACCAAGAATTGTAGTTTTCCCACTCCGTTGGTCCGGCGCCGGCCATGCCACACTTGAAGACATCCGGCTCAGTGTAGAGACACATTTGAGTCTGGAAACCACCAAAGCTCCAACCGTGAATGGCGACTCGCTTGGCGTCAACTTGATGCGACTTGATCATGAACTTGACGCCATCGACTAAGTCTTCGACCTGTGGTTTCCCAACTTGTTCAAAATTGGCACTTTCGAATGCGCCACCGTAGCCTGAGGCACCACGAGGATCGATGGTGCAAGTGACATAGCCGTGGATGCGCGTCATGTATTGCGCGAAGAAGTAGGCATCTGAGCTGTAACTGCCCTCATTCACTTGCTTTCGGGTGCCCAATGGACCGCCATAAACGTAGATCAAGAGTGGGCGTTTCTCGTCTTTCTTCATGTCCGTCGGCTTGAACATATGTCCATGAATCGTATGGCCATGCCGATTCGTATAGCTGAAGAACTTGGGGCTCACTTTTGTGAATTTCGCAGCCATCTTCGGGTGTGAGTCCGTGAGCATATTCTTTTTTGACTTGGCGACATCAATGTGCACCAGTTCTTTTAGAGCACCGTAGCGTACAAAGTTGCCCAAAACATGTTCGCCGTCGCAGCTAAAAGCCAAGTTGGAGTAGGTGCCTTCCTCTTGTGCTAAGGGCACCATCTCACCGGTTTCGAGATTGACTTTGTAAGGGTTTTGGCATGAAGGATTGCCCTTAGTCGCTGTGACAAAGAGCCATTTGCGATCTTCCGACATCTTGACAGGATAGACCTCAAAGCGTCCGCGGGTCAGTTGATCCAGGCTGGAGTAGATCGGGTCGAGGACATGTAAGTGCCGGAAGCCACTCTGCTCGGTCAGGAGCACCATACGATTGCCGTCAGCGAGGTAGCGTGGGGTCATCATCCCCGGCGTGTTCGGCCCACCGGTATGTTTGAATTCATAGACGACCTTGCTCTCGGCGATTGGTTCTTTGTCGAGTTCTTCTTTGTTGCTTGGCGGCGGTGTCTTCTTGTTCTTCTTAGGCGCCTTACCTTCTTCCTTACGTATCCTTGCCTCTTCTTTGGCTGCTTTCGCTTTGGTTTTGCGTTTTTTCAGCACACGTTCCATGCGCTTCTTTCGCGAAAGAAATCGTGCTTCGACGACTCGAGCGGTGTCATTCTTCTGTTCGTAGACTAAGAAAGCGACACGATCAGATCGTTCTGACCATTCGGGTGTTCGCAAGATATCGCGGGGCCCGGTTTTTTCCTGGGTCCATATCTTCTGCAGTTTGCCGCTTTCAGTATTCGTGTCACCAATCTTGCACAAATAGATCATCGTCTTGCGCTTGGTGATTGGGTCATCCGAAACTTGTCGTGATACTTCGCGTGTTTTCATGAAACGGTCGCGATAGTTGGCGATGCTCACTTTGCGCGATTTGTTTGGCGTTGGGTCAGACTTGGTTGTCATCAACACCAAGTTCTTGCCGTTCGGACTAACTTTGAAGCTCTGAATCTTCTCGCCTGCAGGCAACTTCGGATCGATGCGATCAATCAAGTCTTCACCGAATCGGACGCGGATGAGAGCGGAGTCGTCTCGGTACACGTAGCCATTTCCATCTGGCAAATACTTCGCGCTTGAAATGCTGCCACGAGTTGCGGTCAAGCGTGCGATCGAGCGACCAACCGGTCGGAAGCGGTAGAGGTCGCCGCCTGAGACAAAGAGCAACTCGTTCTTTTCTGGTGACCACTCAATGGAAGACACGCCGGAATAGCGGGGGGCTTTCTTGTCGTCGGCGTCTTTGCCCGTTACGAAGTCGCCTTTCCCCTTGCCTGCCTCTGGGGACTTGTTCTGTTTTTCCTTCTTATTCTTGCCGTCGCCCTGACCTTCTTTCTTCTTGTCTCCCGATTTCTTCTCGGCAGTCGAGTCAGGCTTCGGCTTCTTGTTTTTGTCAGCAGCTCTTTTTTTCTTGGCGTTCTTGCGGTTCTTCTTGACGCGATTTGACTGAACTTTCCTCGTGTCTTCTTGGTACTTGGCCAAGACGCTAACCGAAGTGACTCTCGACTTTGTGCCGGTCTCTGTGTCAAGAACCCAAAGGTCGTAGCCGTGACGTCGTTCTGAATATCCGCGGTAGAGGTAGGCCGCGAATTTTCCGTCAGACGAAAATGCCATGCTTCGAGCCGAAGGGCCAAACATAGATTTCTTGGGAAAGACCTGCTCTAAAGTCCATTTGCCGTCGGCCTTTTTTGCGGCTGCTTTTTGGCCAAATCCGGACGGACAACAACAGATCAAAATGACGAGCACAATAAGACAGCGGATTTGCATAACGAACCTCCTTGAACCGAAATTCCAACGACGGGGGCGACAAGTATACACGGTTGGACTGGGCAGGTCTTTCTGAACTGCCCAAATCGTCAATTCGTCGTGTATTCGAGCCTTATTCGCCGATCGCGATGATTACCGGAAAGCAGAGGAGGGGCCTAAAGGGCTATAACTCGATCGATTCGCCCCAAAGCAAGACATAACGCTTGTTCGAAGTGGGGCCAGTAGGCGGCATGTTCAGGAGCAAGAAGCCACTGCCGAAGTGCGTGTATTCAAGTTCGTGCGATAGGAATCGATAGTCGAAATATATCTGTGCGGCCCCGGCGTTCAGTAAGAAGTCGGCGAACCAGTTCTCGCGCGAAATGTGTCGAGCATAGCCAGCATCTTCGACATCACCAGAATGGATGATAGTCCGACCCGTGGCCGTTTTGAAACGGTAGGCGTTGCATTGTACTTGGATAGGCGACCCAAGACGCTGGAAACCATTGTAACAACCAAAGGTGAACGGACGGTTATTGACCGTGATTGTGTTTATGCCAGTTGTGGGAACAATTAGAAGATTCGCCGGTGCGCCGGCGGCGGTCGCCAAAGCAGCCAAATCGCTGGTGCAGATAATCGGCTTATTGCGCATGAGCATGGCAGTGACAAGACTGGCGCTGAAATGGTCTGAGTCTGTGTGGGTGACGAAGAGCATATCGAGCTCATCTGCCATGAAGCCAATCTCGTTGGTGCCGACAGCGCCAGCAAAACCGTAGGTGCCGAATGGGCTTTCCACGACATCTGTGCCCCATGTGAAAAGGTCATTTTCACAAATCCAAGATGAGCTGTAGAGTTTCGTTAACCGCAGGTCTTTTGAACTGTTGACGAAGGGTGTGGCCAGCCTTGTGGTCGTTCGACCCCAACGCAATCTATAGAGATTGGCTAAGAACCACCCGAAGGGATTTCCGGGTCCAAGAACAGGGGCCCAGATAGGATTTGTTGAAAGCAAGTCGATCAACTTGGCGTTGTTCTCGCGATTCACCCAATGGCTACCAATGGCATGAGGCCCGGCGGCCTCGATGGCTATATCGAGTTGGGCTGGGGTCGCCTGGGCAGCGAGGCTGAGTTGGGCAAGGAGCAAGACAGTTAAGATTCGGGTCATTTGAATGGGCTCATCATCGGGACGGATATCGGATCGGAAGTGGGCGATCTTCCGATTGCAGGCAGAATAGATTATTTGGTTCGGTAGCTAATACGTCACCACACGCGGATCTCTATCGTCTCTAACCAATAGTCTGGGATGTGTGGCAATTACCAATATTATCGAATTTCCAACTTTTAGGTTTGACGGAAGGCCAATATTCTCAAATTTGGGTAACTGCCTGCATAGCAGAGTCTTATGAAGGAATTTGTCACGAATTTTGGGAATCTTGGGTGCAGGAGGGAGCCGGGCCGTGGCGGCGCAACGAGTTGGAAGCGAATTTCGAGTAAAAAGAGTGGGCCCTGCAGGACTCGAACCTGCGACCTAGGAATTATGAGTTCCCAGCTCTAACCAACTGAGCTAAGGGCCCTGCGATCAAACGCGGTTGCAGATTAGCAAAGGCGGAGGAAACCTGCCAAGAATGGTCGGGCTTTCTCTTCTCGCGCTCCGAATTGTGAGCGTCAATCCCGGGGCTGGCCGCTGGAGACAGCCCAATCACACCCAGTTTATCGAGACGAATAGGTCATGATTCCGGCGATGACGAAATCTGTGGGTTCGCCCTCAATCACTTCCATGATCAATTGATTGGAAGTCACGCCTTCTGGGATCTCGAAGACGAGCGGGTCAGCTGGCACGACGGACGTCTGGTTTACGACGTAGGACCACGATCCAAGTGTGAGGCGAATACACCTTTTGCCATTAAATGCGAAGGCAAGGAACACGGCCAGCCTGGTTCCACTGGCATAGGTCTGAACCGGTAGGGCGATGCGCCGATCTTTGAGGGCGCAAAAGAATTCGTTCTGGCGAGTCAAACCCGCTGGTATGTCTTTGGCGTTGGCGCCAAGGTCTTGGATCGCGATTTGTGGGTGTGGTTTCGACTGTTGAACCAAACCAAAGGCGGCAATCGACCGAAGTTGGCCCTTCTTGGAACGCGCCTCGTCCAAGAAAAAGTCAAGCATGTCGATGGACTTCTGTTCGCTCAGTCGTCGAAGCGCAAGAATCCTGAGATTCTCGAGTCGAGCCGTTTCGTAATACGTTCTGAGATCGATTGATGTGCCTTCGAGATTCAAACCAACCATGGCGCGTAAGGCCAAGGCCTGAGTCCATGCTGAATTGGAGGTGATCCCTCGATTAACTAATTCGACAGGAGGACGCTGATTCGTGACTCGACTCAGATACTGGGCGCGAGACAGTTGCTCCCGAAGAGACTCGGAATTCGCAAATACGTCAGCATGGGGTAGACGAAAATGCCATTTCGAAGCGATCGCATAGGTGGATAAATTGATTCCCGACGGTGCGGTGGTGCCGAAGCGAGAGAGTGACTCTTGCCATTGCTCCGGTGACGGTGGAAGTGCCCCGAGTGCAATTCGATCGCGCAGAAAAACAAAGTCGGTAACAGCCGTCTCTTCGTATTTTTCCCGGATCTTTCCAGGAATGAGTGGATCTTCGTGGTCTAAGAAATACGACAGGGCAATCAACTCATCGTTCTGTGCTAACCCCTTCATCCAGGAGAGATAGGTGAAAACGCCACCTGGCCCTTGCTCGGCCGCTTCGTCCAAGAATTGGCCAAAAGACTTCATGGTCTCAAAAATTGACTTCGCTTGCCCCCCGAATCGACGGCGGGCTACGAGTTCTGACCAAAGATGGTCACGTTTTTCAGCTTCGATCGAACTAATGTCCTTCTTTTCGGACGGGTCTTTCTTGAGGTCGAAAAGCATGAGCCGACGAGAGCGTTCGTCTGCGATCAATTTCAAATCTTGGCCAATGATCGCCGCTCGCGTGTTGAATTGAGCGAGGTGCCAAGGAGGGTTTTCGACGATAACGGTCTGAGGGCGAGTCACATCGTCGAAGCCACAAACTAATGGCAGCCAACTATGCCCTGCAAAGATTGTTTGATCACTTGTCGGTAAGCCGAAGAAGTGATGGAGGGTTGGCGCCAAGTCCACAAGGCTGACAGGCATGTCGTGTCGCTTGGCCTGAATGCCTTTGCCTTTTAGAACCAAAGGCACATGAACAGATTCTTCGAAGATTTGTGTCGAGTGTTTATACGAACCGTGTTCCGCAAATTCTTCGCCGTGATCAGCTGCTACCGCGACCCACATGTTTTCGGCCAGCCCTTGAGCTTCAAAACGCTGCAAGAGTTTCTTGACATAAGCATCGGCTTCTCGGACCTCCGCAGCGTAGCGCTCGAAGTCGGAGTCACCAGCCTGATATTCTGGTGCTGCTTGATTGTAAGGATCATGCGGCAGCATGATGTGGAGATAAGAAAACCAAGGGCCGGCTTTACGCGGGCGAAGACGGTCAAACGTCTCATCAATCGAGAGGTCATCCCACGGGTGGAGGCTTGAAAATTCAAAATCCAAGCCAAAGCGTTCGAAATCGTCGCCGCCCGCGATGAGCATTCCTTTCGGATAACACCCCCGCGTCTCGACGCCGGCCTTATTGAGGGCTTGGGTGATCAAAGGAGCTTTTTCGAATCCGCCTCTAAATCCCAAACTCTGCGAGGGGTACCATCCGCTCAAGAATGAGAAGACTGAGAAGTGAGTCATGGGTGCTGGCGAATAGGCGCGCCGGAAGTCGGCTCCAGTCGCGGCCATGGCATCTAAGTGCGGCACCGTTGGGCGGCCACCAACTTCACGATTGCGAAGATCGGCCCTCATGGCATCGATGGTCACCAAGAGAAAACCACGATTCTCGCCAAGCTCGCGTGTCACAATGGTTAGCGATTCTTGGCCAAGAGGAGTGCCCAAAATTGGTTGATGAATGTACTCGCGCCCGGAATCCACCTTCAATTCCGGGAGCGCTGTTTCCCGGACAAATTGTACGAGCGATGATGCGGCACTCGAATTGGTGATGGCCCAGTTCGTCGCTTGGCTGTCATTGATGGCAAAGTAAGTGCCAAATCCTCCGAGGATTGTGGCAATAATGGCCGCGACGACATGAAAGATGCGACTTCGTTTCCTCACTACAAAGAAAATCGAAGTCCAGAGTCCAACAAAGACGAGTCCATTGAGCGAAAATCGAACGGCCTGGTAACGACCTCGTTGAACCATAGCTCCGGTGATGAAGGCGCCAATCGACACAACGGTCACGGCCAAGAGAAGTCTTTTGAAAAGGCGGGGGTGGTGGAGTCCGACCTTGCGACCCACGAGAGCGACTATAACGATCCCAATGGCACCGATGGATCCCCAATAAGAACTGGCAAACATGGCTTGAGCCCGAGGGCCAAGGGCCAGGCTCTGTCCCATGGTGAGACAAAGGACCACGGGGATGATGATTCGCCAACGACCCGGAGTAAATTCCGAGATCAGCCCGATGATGGTTGCGGTCAAGGCGGTTATGGCCAGAACACACCATGTGCTTTGGCTCGCAGCATGGTCCGCAAAACGGTGAGCCACAACGCCATCCAAAACGGTAAGGAACAATCCGGCCAATGCAGCGGATCCGACTGGGGACCAGAAATCATCGACTCGGGGCTGACTCGCCATAGGACTTTGAGATTCTCCATCGTGTCTTTTCGAAAGCCGAATAACGCAAGGTCGTTCTGTGGCTCAGCCCAATCTAACGAAGGCATCAGGAAGAGTTACCGAACATTCTGCCAATTCCAAGGCTGCTTGAGTTTAGATGTTTTGACTTTTTTCGAGTGCGGCAAGGTTTGGGATAGCTATTTGTCGCTTTGGTCTTAACCTACACCGTGTCGATCAATATGCTGCATGGATAACGATGTAGTATCGAAGATCGATATCGAAAAAACGCAGACTGCCATACCGATAGCTCCGAAAATCAATAAAAAGGCCCCACAGACGGGGTGGTGAATCTCCCTTGGCTAAGAAAATTCTTATCGTCGAAGACGATTTTGAAATTGCAGAAGCTGTGCAAAGCGTTTTGGAATCTGAGAAGTACGTAGTTGTTTGTGCCGAGAATGCGCTAACAGCTGGCACTTTCATGGACGACTCATCTCTTGACTTAGTCTTGTTGGACATCAAGTTGCCTGACGGTGATGGGGTCATTCTGTTGAGAGAACTAAGAGCAGCGCAACCTTCCTTGCCCATCATTATGATGACGGGTGCCGACGACTTGAAGCAGGCTGTCGAATGTATGAAGGCAGGAGCTCAGGATTACTTGCGCAAACCTTTTGCTCGTCAAGAAATCCTCGAGGCCGTCTCTTATGAACTCTCGCGTGGCATGGCGATTCGCCAAGCAGGTGGTATTCAATCATTTGAAGAAGAAGAGCGTCGTATTATTGAGAACGCACTTGAGGCGACCAACTGGCGTGTGAATGAAGCCGCCCAACGATTGAAGATTGGGCGCGCCACAATTTACCGTAAGATTGAGAGATTCGGACTCAGTCGTCCTTCATCCGGCTCCGATAACAAGTCTTAATTGTTGCCGGCGTAACAGGGAGTTCTTGAGCAGCGCTCAGAACTGAAATCCAAAATCAACGAGGCAAACTCCTCATCAAAGGAGTTTGCCTTTTTTGATGGGCCTAAGGAATCACGACAAAACGTATTCCGTTCGAAGCCCTAATCGTCGGGCTCGTTTCAATAAACTGAAGGTATATTGCACTGCCAGCAATGATGGGATTACGCCGCGAAATGTCCGGCGCAAAAAAGCGACCTTGCAGGCTCGCACCGATGGTCGCTGTGAAAACAAGATTGATGGGGTCGACTGCAGCCAATAAATCGAATCCAGGAATTGGAATGTCGGCTGGGGCAAAGCTGGCAAGGATGAATCCGGATGCTCCTGGCGTCGCCCCGTCACAAATAGAGTCACCGTTTCATCATTCGGATGTTCGGCTTCCGGTACCCAACTGAGCGCCAGAGCCGGGCTGTTGCCTGATGCCGACGAATAGACCGCGATTGGTTTCACGCCACTGAGGAAGACGCGCAATCTACCGTCATTCTCTGGTGCCGGGGCCAGAAGGTTAGAAAGCATCGTGCTAACGAAGACGTCATCTCTGCCGTCGGCATTGACGTCGCCGATTCCAGACACAGATAAAAGTGCTGTATTGGATGTGAGGGGAGAGGGGATTGTTCCCAATGACGTCCCGGACGCCCCGGAGAACAAGCAGACGATCGGCTGTGGGTTCTTCCCTTG
>JBLINQ010000011.1:0-63234 GCA_047639315.1 Planctomycetota bacterium | reverse complement strand
TGACCGGTGCGGCGTTCGAGCAGTTCTTCAGGAACATTCTGAGTGTCATTGCGTTCTTGGCGATTGCCACCGCCACCGCCACTACGCCGGCCTCGATTGTTGCTGTTGCTGTTGCTGTTGCTGTTGCTGTTGTTTCGATTACCGCTGCGGCGACGTCGATTGGGATTGTTGTTGTTGCGATTTCGACCGTCACCGCCCTGCCCGTCGTTGCCCTGCCCGTCGTTGCGCTGCCCGTCGCCACGCTGCCCGTCGCCACGCTGCCCGTCGTTGCGCTGCCCGTCGTTGCGCTGCCCGTCGTTGCGCTGCCCGTCGCCACGCTGCCCGTCACGACCGCTGTTTTGCCGGGGATTGTTTCTATTGTCGGATGAGTCTTGGTTAGGTCTTGAACCCTCGCCTTCGCCACCCCTGTTGCCTTGATCACTTCGGTCCGATGAAGAAGGCCTGCGCCCTCGATTATTCGATCGCCGGCCGCGGGATCGATTACCTCGAGGTGCATCATTTCCACCATCTTGGCGGCCTTTATCGTCCCGTTCTCTCGCTTCGTCCACGTTGTTTCAATCCTGCTAATTGAAGAATTTGATACTTCTCGTGTCTCCGAATAACCATGGTCATGTTGGTCCAACAATGGTTGAACAAATTCATGTCCCTGATGGGAGTAACGAGAAAACTATATTGTCTTAGTTGATCTGATTGATGCTCGAAGCATCCTCTCCTGATCGTTTACTGGGCCAAGATAAGAGGTCGCGCACGCGCAAAAGGCGCATCGCCTCTTTGCCTCGGATTTGCTCTATGAACCGAGATAACCAAAGCGCTCCTTGGCTTCTCCAAGCAGCCGTGCTTTGGACTGTACTTTGAAAACTCGTGGACTTCTTTGGTCAACGACGAGTGCCAAGCATCTGCCTCGTTCAGTTCCGGGGCTTCCTCATACCTCGAATTAGGACATTCGAGTGAGGTCTCTTCTTATCGTAAATCGCACGCCTTACGCGTGCCGTAAGTTCTGGGGTCTTCAGTTCTGCATGGATGCTACTTGATGACCCCGACCACGCTGAGCCCGCTCTCCTTGCTCAATGCTGCTCGCGATTCTTGGGAGAATTTCGCCCTACGCGCTGCAATTCGTGGTTCGTCTTGTTCCTTCATAACCTAGCGAGGCCATTAGGCTCAAGAACAAAACTCAATTGCTCACAAAGAAGTCAACTGAGCTAAGTCTTATGAAGGCAAGATCTTCCATGAGAAAGCCCCTTGACGACTGCGTATTATTGGACTATTTGCCCGTCCAATCCACCGCGTCTGTCTATCGTTTACGCGTCTTGGCGACCAGCTCAACCTTACGCAAGCGGATCGACTTCGGCGTAACCTCAACAAACTCGTCGCTCTCAATGTACTCCAATGCTTCTTCTAAGGAGAACAAGCGAGGTGGCGAAAGAAGTAGCTTTTTATCGGCCCCCGAAGACCTCATGTTGCTCAGCTTCTTCTCTTTGCAGACGTTGACATCAATGTCGTTCTCTTTAGAGTGCTCGCCGACGATCATGCCCCGGTAGACCGCAGTCTGTGGCTTGATGAAGAAACTGCCGCGATCTTTCAGGTTGAAGAGTGCGTAAGCCACACCAACACCAGCCTCAGAAGAAACGATGACGCCGTTCGCACGTCTTGGCAATTCGCCTTTGTACTCTTCCCATTCCTTAAACAGATGGCTAATCGTTGCTTCGCCAGCAGTCAAGTTGAGAAGGCGCGTTTTCAGGCCGATGATGCCACGTGCCGGAATATTGAATTCCAAGTTGGTCAAACCCTGGCGTGAAACCATGTTGACCATTTCACCCTTCCGTTTGCCCACTTCCTCGATCACTTTGCCACAGCTCAAGTCAGGGCAATCGACTACGAGAGTTTCGATTGGTTCCGACTTCTTGCCGTTGATTTCTTTCATGATGACTTGTGGCTTGCCGACAGCAAACTCAAAGCCTTCACGTCTCATGTTCTCGACGAGAATGCCCAAGTGAAGGATACCGCGGCCAGAGACATTAAAGACCTCAGCACGATCCGTGTCCTCAACACGAATGGCGACGTCGCGCTCCAGCTCTCGCATGAGTCTATTGCGAATTTGACGGGAAGTAACGAATTCACCTTCGGTGCCAGCGAAGGGGCTATCGTTCACTCGGAACACCATCGACAAGGTTGGTTCGTCAACGTTCGGTGCGTGAATCGGATCAATGTGTTCCGGATCGCAGAGGGAATCACCAATCTCAACGTTGTTAATACCTTCCAGAGCAGCGATGTCTCCGGCAATGATTTCTTCTTGTTCGACCTTGCCGAGTCCTTCGAAGGTCATGATCTTCTTCGGCGAGGCAGTGTAAGTGTGCCCACCTTCATTCTTGACCAAACTGATCTTTTGAGCTCGCTTGATCGAGCCCCGGAAGATTCTTCCAATGGCAACTCGTCCAGTGAATTCACTGTATTGAACTGACGTCACCAACATCTGAAATGGCCCGTTGACATCCACATCTGGCTTCGGCACGCACTTCACGATGGTATCGAGGAGTGGCCTGAAGTCATCGTTGCCATCTTCGTATTCGTAACGTGTATAGCCGTCACGACCGGAGGCATAGATGACCGGAAAATCCAATTGTTCGTCATTCGCATCAAGAGCAAGGAACAACTCAAAGACTTCGTCGAGAACCTCATGGGGGCGAGAATCCGGACGGTCAATTTTGTTGATGACGACAATAGGCTTCAGGTTGAGATCAAGCGCTTTCCGAAGCACAAACCGAGTCTGAGGCATAGGGCCTTCAAAAGCATCAACCAGAAGCAACACGCCATTGGCCATCTTCAGGACACGTTCGACCTCACCACCGAAGTCACTATGCCCCGGGGTATCGATGACATTGATCTTGACATCGTTGTAGGTTACCGAAATGTTCTTGGAGAGAATGGTGATACCACGCTCTCTCTCCAGATCATTGCTGTCCAAGACACAGGTCGCGACCTCTTGATTGTCGCGAAAGAGTCCAGCAGTCTGGATCATACCGTCAACCAGCGTTGTTTTGCCGTGGTCAACGTGAGCGATGATGGCAACGTTGCGAATATCCATGAGTCGAAGTCAGCCCTGTCTTGGGAAAATCGTGAGGCGCATTGTAGCTGCCAAAAAGCGGCTTAGCAGCTGTGCCAGGAAGTCTGAGCGCGGCGGAAGATAGCACTGGCCCCTAAGGGCCACAAGCGGCTCATTTGGCTTCTGGCAACATCATCGTCAGGCAGAATACCGACCCTCCGGACTTCCGGAATTCCGAAGTATCGACGGTGATGACGGAATAATCGTGATTTAGCAGCATTTTGGCCGTTTCAGGGCATTGTTCGTCCACAATGACGTGTCCGGTGGCCAAACAAAGGGCATTGCAGGCAAAACCCGATTCACACTCATTTTCGGGTGGAATGAGGAGCCTTTCGAATGTCGCCTCAAGAAGCTCCAAGCTCTTTGCTGAAAAGGCCGCTGGATGGATCAAAGCCGTCTTTTCGTCCAATATCGCCAAGGCCGTGTCGAGGTGATAGAAGCGTGGATCAACCAGTTCTAAGCCAAGTACAGGAGTTGAGAAGACCTCTGGGAGCCGTTTGACAACGGAGCGTGTGGTCCGAGGCCCGATACCGGCAAAGAGGAATCGTCGCCCAGTCATCCACAGCAGGTCCCCCATTCCCTCCAGCGACTCTTCCGCCGCAAATGGCAAAGGAATGCGACGATACCCATGATCCTGATACCAATCATGGAAGTATCTGACCTCATCTCGCCGCTCTTCCGTCCGCATGCGCGACAGAAGAACTTGACGCTCCCCCGTCGGGCTCAAGAATGGAAAGCTCTGATTAGCGGTGAAGACCATGTCCGGCAGGCCGGGCACAGGTTCAATGAGCTCGACGCGCAAATCGAGGCCCGTGAGGACATCAAAGAGCTCTTGCCACTGTTTCATGGCCAATTCAGGGTCAACAACCTGAAGCTCACCTGTTTCGGTCACCATGTGAGGGTTGATCGCCGAAGCCACGCAAAAGTGAGTCGGGCGGCACATCAAGACGGCCTCCTCACCGGCACGTCTATTCAGGTCTGCTACGGAGAAGTTCGACGGCAAGTGCTGCGCTTGCTGGTATAGCGTGTTGGTCAACATGCTGACTTTATACCTTTCTTCGCTATGGCCTGCACTTTTGAGGTGCGTCCCAGACGAGTACAATCCGGAGAATCGGGAAATTGGGACACATTATGCTGCTGCAAAAAATTGAAGAAATTGGTCGGGCTGCTGTTCAGGCCGTATTTGAGGTCGAAATCGATCGCATCTCCATCGATTTCACTGACAAGTTCGGTGACCTGGCCGTCAATTGCTTCCACCTGGCAAAAGCCCTACGCCAAGCTCCGCCCAAGATCGCCGCAGCATTAGCCAGCCATCTGGTGGATGGCGAAGTCATCAAAGAGGCCGAAGCAACTTCGGGTTATGTGAACTTGGTGCTCACTGACCGCGCCCTGTTTGAAGGAGCCCTTTTGCCATGTCTGGAAAATCCGGATCTTTTCGGAGGCCAAGTGGTCACTGAGGACGCCGATTCTGCCATGGTCGAATTCTCTTCACCCAATACCAATAAGCCTCAGCATCTTGGGCACGTCCGTAACAACTGCCTTGGTGACAGCATCGCCAGGATCTTGACGGCAACGGGCATTCGAGTCGCTCGCGCCAACTTGGTCAACGATCGCGGTATTCACATCTGCAAATCGATGTTGGCCTACGAGCGGGAAGGCCAAGGCACGACGCCGGATTCTGAAAGCATCAAAGGCGATCACTTCGTTGGCAAGTACTACGTCCTCTTCGAGACCCGGTTCCAAGAAGAAAAGAAAGCGTATGAAGCCGACAAGGGCCAAGAAATCACAAAAGAAGACTTCTTCAAGCTCAGCAGTTGGGGACAAGCAGCCCAAGAGATGCTGCAAAAGTGGGAGTCTGGCGACGGAGAAGTCATAGCTTTGTGGAAGCTGATGAATTCCTGGGTGCTCGCTGGGTTCAAGGAGACCTACGCGAACCTCGGAATCGAATTTGATCAGTTCTACTTTGAAAGTGAGACTTACAAAGAAGGCAAAGAGATCGTCAATCGCGGCCTCGAATCAGGTGTTTTCTATCGACGCGATGATGGTGCCGTTGAAATCGATTTAGCGGCGGAAAAACTCGACAAGAAAGTCGTCCTGAGATCAGATGGCACATCGGTCTACATCACCCAAGACTTAGGAACGACCGTCCGTAAGGCGGAAGGCCTCAAGATGAACCGCCAGGTTTTTGTTGTTGGCGACGAGCAGATCTACCACTTCAAGGTTCTATTCAGCATCCTCGACAAGCTCGGCTACGGCTGGGCGAGTTCTCTATACCACTTAGCCTACGGCATGGTGAACTTGCCCGAAGGCAAGATGAAATCAAGAGAAGGAAAAGTCGTTGATGCCGACGACCTCATGACTGAGGTCGCTGAATTGGCGGCCAAGGAAATCAATGAGCGAGGCGGAGCCAAGGACGTCGACATAGAGCACAGAGCCAATAAAATCGGCATGGCGGCCCTAAAATTCATGATTCTCTCGGTCGCGCCAAAGACCACCATGACTTACGACCCCAAGGCAAGCGTCCAGTTCGACGGGGATACGGGTCCCTATGTTCTCTATGCTTTTGCACGAATCCGTCGCATGATCGAGGATTCTGGCATCGATGAAGGCCAGATGAAGTTCGATGCAGAATTGCTCCAAGACGCTTCTGAGCGGCGATTGGCCCTCAAGCTTCTGCAATTCCCTCGCGTCGTGGCACGGGCGGCAAACGACTATAACCCAAGTCTGGTAGCCACTTTCTTGCTGCAGCTGGCCCACGCCTACCACTCTCACAACCGAGCTGTGAAAATCCTCAAAGCCGAAGATCCAGCGGTCAGACAGGCCCGATTAGCGCTTTCCCTGACCACGTCTCACACCCTCAAGCGTGGACTTGGACTTCTGGGTATCGAAACCGTCGACCGCATGTGACTCAGATAGGGAATTCTTGCACGACCCAATTCCCAATTAAATCCACGCAAAATCTTGTCGATAGTTGACTTAGCCCTATGGATTCTTGTTTTATCTATGTGGCTGAGTTCTGTTGCTAAGAATTCACCCGCCGTGCTGACCAAAGAAAAACTTGACTCGTCACCCAAACATGGTGAGATTGTGTCGAAATCAAGGACACGTACCCGTCCTATAGATTTTGCCAAAGACAAATAGCAGATCGAACACGACCGTATCATGAGCGACGGGCCGAATTGTTTTCGGCCCACCCGCGGGACGGAATAAGCCATTGAAGGGCTTGCTCCGTCTCGCGTTTTTTTGCCCCGACTCTTCTCGAACCTCAGGCACCATGAGATTACGTCCATAGAACTGGGAAGAGGGCCCCACTGCCGCTACTATCATGGCGGGTTCAACCGGGAAGAACCCACACATGTAATCACTTCTAAGATGTGGATGAAGGAAAAAGAATGAGCGATCCAACGCGGGATCTTTTTGACGAATGGGCCAAAGGCGGACGTGGAGAAGGTATGGAAGAAGGACACTTCCCGCGCGCCGAACAAGCTCTCGAGAACATCCCAATCATGCCAGGTGAGCATGTTCTTGACTTAGGCTGTGGGAACGGCTGGGCGACCCGTTGGCTTCGTCATTGTGTTGGCGAAGACGGCAAGGCAGTCGGTATTGACTTGGCCCCTGAGATGATCGAGCTGGCGCGCAAGTCAGTCAAAGATGCCAAGGGAATCGAGTTCATCGAAGGCGCATTCGAGAGCTTGCCTTTCCCTGATGGCGTGATCGACCATGCCTTTAGCATGGAAGCTCTTTATTACGCTCCTGAAACGCACGTGGCACTTACCGACATTGCCCGCGTCATTCGCCCCGAAGGAACGCTCACTTTCTGCACCGACTTCTATGCAGAAAACCCCTATTGCCACGGCTGGCCAGAGATGATGGGGATCCCCATGATCATGAAAAGTGAAGCGGGTTGGTGCCAAGCTTTAGAAGAAGCTGGCTTCAAGGTTCTTGAGACCCAGCGCTGCTTTGACCCTCGTGAGGTCGGAGACGATGTCGATGCGAGCAAAGCTGCCGATATTCGTGACTTCCGCGAGAACGTGGGCAGCCTGTCAATTCTGGCCCAGAAAAAGTAACTCACAAAACGAACGGGAGCCCCTCTAAAAAGAGGCTCCCACTCTTCGCTGTCTTACTTGTTGCGTGCTGGTCCCTCTGGGACTGCTGGCCGCTTGTTGTGCTTGCCTGACTTCAGAATCTCCATCAGGTGCGCCACGCCAGCTTCGAGAATTGGCTCTTCACCGGCAATGATTCGCCCTGGATCATCAAAGACTTCCAAGTCCGGTGAAACGCCTTCTGCTTCCACTGCCCACTTCCCGTCGGTATCGACGAAGGCAAATGACGGAACACGAATTCGACCGCCGTCCACGAGCCCAGGCTCGAACGAAATGCCCACGAGACCGCCCCAGGTCTTGGCGCCGATTAGAGGTCCAACACCAAGCTTGCGATAGTAGTACGGAAAGGCATCTCCTCCCGATGAGGAATAGCCATTGATCAACATCACACTGGGACCATGGAATGCTCGGCTTGGCGTCGAATAGAGCTCTGAACCGCGACGCGCCCAGTAGTTTAGTGGTTTTGCCGCAAGGTCGTGGGCCATCCGATCCGGAATAAATCCACCACCGTTATAGCGATCATCGACAATCAGCGCCTCTTTGTCTTGGGCCATGGCGTACATGCCTTCATAGAAACGACGATGACCTTCGACTGCTGTATTCGGTACATGGATATAGCCGATGCGGCCTTGGGACATCTTGGCCACCAACTTGGCGTTTCTGGTGATCCAATCCAAATACCGGAGTTGCGTTTCACTCGAGATCGGTTTTACGATTTCTTCGTGAGACCCAGCACCATCCGGTCCGCTTGCCAAAGTGATTGTCACACGCCTTCCGACTTTTCCTTCGAGGAATTGATAAGGGTTTGATTCACGGCTCAGATCTTCACCATCGATGGCCAGCAAGTACTCACCCACCTTGGCCCGAACACCAACTTCCGTGAGCGGATTTCGGCCATTCTTGGTCCAGTTCTCAGAAGCAAAAATCTTCGAGATGCGGTAACGGCCTTGGTTAACAACAAACTCACAACCCAAGCAGCCGGTCTGATAGCGATCGACGGCAGGCAACTCGCCGGTCTGGACATAGGCATGACCGACATTCAATTCGCCGATCAACTCACCAAGTATGTAATCCAAATCGCTCCGATGGGACATATGGGCCAAGAGAGGCTCATACTTCTTCTTCATTTCCTGCCAATCGACGCGGTGCATTTTCGAATCATAGAACCAGTCGCGGGTGATGCGCCAAGCATCGTCGAACATCTGTTGCCATTCCTTGACTGGATCAATTTTCACTTGAACTCCGGTGAGGTCTACGGCCCCGCTTCCAGCTTTCTGGCCCGGTGTGACCTTTGCGATGCAGATTTTTCCGCGATGACGGTAACCAAGCTGTTTTCGATCAGCACTCAGTCCGAAGCCGCGAGTTCCCTTGAGAATTGACTTCGACTCGCGCTTGTCAAAATCGAATAGTTTGATGCCGTCGGCGTCGAGATAGAGCAATCCACTTTTCAGAGCAGATAGGCCCCGATAGCTGCCAGGTTTCAGTGGTAGGACAACCACGCGGTCTTCAATGCCATCAAAGTCTATCTTCAGCTTTGCATCGCCCTGCTTCGCGTCCTTGTCGGCTTTCTCGGTCGACTTTGGAGTCGAAGACTCTTTGTCATCTTCTTTCTTGGGAAGTGGCTCCTCGTCGCTCACAAATGCCAACGGAGACTCTTCTCCCTTCTGCAAAACAAGGGCATAGATACGGCGGTCAAAATTACGATCGCCGTAGTTGAAATCTCGGGCCGAAACAAAATATAGGTACTTGCCCTCTGGGCCAAACGTCGACCCTGAATCAGCGAATTCGGCTTTGGTGACACGAGTCTTCTTTTGGGATGCGGGGTGAGCCACCCAGATCGACGACAAGCCACTGCGTTCCCCCTTGGTGTAGGTCACATGGCTCGAGTCTGCCGACCAGCTAAAGGACCGAATGCCACCCTCTCTGCCAGAATCAAGATCGCTGACAACACCAGATTCAACATCGACAATCCTGAGTTGCGATTCTTTGTCGGTAAATGCGATCTGCTTGGCATCTGGGGAGAAGACAAAATTTTGGATCCAAGCCGGGCTGTTCTGAGTGAGCGCTCTCTCGGTTTTCGTTTCGCGGTCATAGAGGAACAACTCATAGTTGTCCCCAGATTCCGCCAAGTAGGCGATGTACTTGCCATCGGGAGACCAGTCCGGATCGCGCTCCCGGCGATTGGGGGCCAGCTCAAGCCGACGGACGACACCTCTCTTGGCGGGCGCGGTAAAGAGATCACCACGATAATCGACGACGATTCGCTTGCCCGTGGGCGAAAGGTCAAACGAACTGAAGCTCGACTTACCGTCTTTCCAAACGCTTCGTGTCCACGGTTTGTCATCAGCCAGGACAACTTTCAGTTGCTCAACTTGCTCCGTTTGGGCGTCCATGACATGGAGATATCCACCACTCTCAAAAATGATTCCGTTTCGCCCTCGAGACGGAAACAGAACATCAAAGTCCTTAGAGTTGGTAATGGCAGATTCCTTGCCGTTGCTGAGATCATGACTCCAAAGATTCAAGGTCCCGGTTCGATCGCTGGTGAAGTAAATCTTGTTGCCCAACCACAGAGGCTGATTGTCGGTGCCAGAATAACTCGTCAATCGTTTCACCTGGTTCGTCGCCAGGTCAAAGGTGTAAACATCCTGTGAGCGCCCAGCGGTGTAGCGTTTCCAAGTACGCCATTCACGACTGATGATGTTGTAAGTGAGACTCTTCCCGTCAGGCGAGAAAGTTGCCGCCCCGCCTTCAGGAATGGCTAAGGGCTCAGGAAGTCCTTGTCCACTGGCATCGACAAGGAAATAGCGCCCGACTCTTTGACCGTGAGATGTTCGATTCGACCGCACCAGGATCTTTTTGCCATCGGCTGTCCAATCATAGGGCAGGTTATCGTAGCCACCTCTTGCAGGCATTGGGCCGACGTCGGGATAGAACGTCAATTGCTTCGGGACACCACCCTTCCACGGCACAACGTAGATTTGCCTTGAGCCAGCATACTCTCCTGAAAAAGCGACCCACTCGCCATCGGGCGAAATTCGTGGCATCACTTCAAAGCCTTCGTCAAAACTCGTAAGTCGCCTGGCCTCGAGTTTTCCTCTCGTACAAACCCAAATATCACCGCCGTGCACGAAGGCAACTTTCTCACCCTGCATATGCGGAAATCGTAGGAGGCGAGCCAGCTCTTGGCCGCTGACGAACTGGGTAGACAATCCCAAAAGCAGGAAGCTCAAAATAAATCGCATGAAATGGTCCCTTGTCTGTGAATCTTGCATGGCAGCAGATTACATCGATCAACTCGAAGTGGCTACCGACAACAACCCCAACGCTTGGGTTTTCACCCGATTCCGGAGCCACGGACTTTACGTCCTGGTTTCGCGACTCTTTCTGGCTTTGATCGGTCCTTCGCACGCTTTTTCTTGTCCGTTTCGCCGTGCTCCTGTAGTCTGTCGCTCGTCGACCGTGACCATTCTCGAGGACCATTCCGCTGATGCGTATCGCTTTTTTCTGTACTCGATTTCCAAGTGTCTCTGAGACCTTTGTGCTGACTCAAATGGCCGGGCTCTTGGATCAAGAATTCGAGATCGATGTACACGCAATCAAGCCAGAGCAAGGTGGTGTCATTCAGCCGATTTTTGAGGAATACGGCTTAGAAAAGCACATCTCATATCGTGGACGTATCGGATCGATTCCCGGACGTCTGGTGACAGCCACCTGCTTGTTGATTCGTTTCGGACTGACCTCCCCGTTGAAGCTCCTGGCGCTCAAGAAACTGGTCAAGACGGTTCCCGAGATCAGTTTCGTTGCCGCGCTCTTTACGCTTCGAGGATTGCGTTCTCGCCCAGAAGCCGATGTCCTCTATGCCCACTTCGGCCCCAATGGGCAAGCCGCTGCCACGCTCAAGGCGGTCGGTCTCATCGACCTACCAATCGTCACCGTCTTTCATGGTTTCGATGTCACCACCGTGATCAAGAAATGGGGCCCCGACTACTACCGCTGTCTCTTTGAACACGGAACGTTGATGCTCCCTGTCAGTCAGGAATTCAAACGTCGCTTGATTGAGATGGGCTGCCCAGCAGAGAAGATTCAAGTTCACCACATGGGTGTCGACATCCAGTCCTTGGATTATCGGCGACGCACCTTGCCTGCAGACGGTTCTGAAATCCAGGTACTCTCGATCGCCAGGTTAGTAGAGAAAAAAGGGATCGCAGACGGTATTCAAGCTGTCCATGCTCTGACCCAAGACAGTAAAATAAAGATCAAGTACCGCATCGTTGGCGACGGCGTCCTCCGTCCGGAATTGGAGTCCTTGATCGAAAAACTCGGTTGCCAAAAAAGTGTTGAGATGGTTGGTTGGAAAAACCAAGACGAAGTCAAAGGGTTCATCGAGCAGTCACACATCTACTTGGCCCCGAGTGTCGTTGCCGCGACCGGCGATGAAGAAGGAATTCCTGTGGTCTTGATGGAAGCTGCAGCGAGCGGTCTTTTTGTCATCTCGACCAGACACAGCGGAATCCCAGAATTGGTTCGAGATCATGACACGGGGCTCCTGGCCGATGAGCATGATGTTGAAGGGCTAACAACAGCCTTGTCGGAACTCTGCCAGAACAGCGAGTTGGGTCAATCGTTGAGCGAAAACGGCCGACGCTTGGTCGAAAACGAATTTGAAATTCACGGCCTGAATACGAAACTGGGCGAACTCTTGCGGGGGCACAAGAAGTCATGAAACTGACTGTGTGCGCTCTGACTTATCGTCGCCCCGAAGGACTCAAGAGACTCTTGGAGGGCTTTGAGTCCTTAGAGAAATCGCCTGAATGGAAATCACTCGACTTTGTCATTGTTGACAATGACCCGAATGAAAGCGGGCGTGCCCTGTGCGAAGAATTCCAAAATGACGAGGCTTTGGGAACAACGCTCAGATACATCAATCAACCGATCCAAGGGATCGCACGGTCGCGCAATGTTGCTCTCGATGCCGCAGAAAACGGTGACTGGACGGCCTTCATTGATGACGATGAGCGGCCAGAGAAAGATTGGTTGGTCAGTCTCTATGCCAGCGCCGTACAACACGAGGCTGACGTTGTCGGTGGCCCCGTTGCTCCCATTATTGAAGGTGATCCGCCATCATGGATCAAGGCCCACGGTTTCTTCGAAAGAAGGAAATATGCCGACGGCACTGTCTTAGGACATGTCTTCACCAACAACGTGTTGTTTCGCAGTGGCCTACCTAAGCAGTTGGATGTCCGTTTCGATGAACGACCCGAGTTCGCCGCCCTCCGTGTTGGCGAAGACCGCCTGTTCTTCCAATCACTCGCACTTCGCGGTGCGAAGACCGTCTATTGCGACCATGCGCTAGTCCATGAGTGGATTCCCGCAGAGCGAGCCAATGAGAAATGGTTGATTGGCCGCATGTACAAGATTGGTGTTGCGACTGCGGCCGTCGAAAAGACCCTCACACCAGGGCCTCGGACACAGTTAGTCATAGTGGCCAAAGGCATCACCTGGTCCTTGCTGGGTCTCGGCCGTTTTATCTTGGGCGGATTCCTAAAAGCTCCGATTCGGACGAAGGCCCGGCGCTGGATGGCCTATGGCCGTGGCTTGCTCACGGGTTAGCTTCAGCAGATTAGTGAAGGATTCGACCAAAGAAGTAGTCGGCGACGATCTTGACGGCATTGATCGCCTTCTGACCTTTGGCAAGGCTGTGCTCGGTGTAACGAATCTGCACAGGAATCTCTTTCATGCGCAATTTGAGCCGACGCACAAAACTGATGAATTCACTGGCGTGAGCCATGCCATCCATGGTGATATCCATCCGCTTGGCAGAGGTGCGTGATAAGCACCTGAGGCCGTTGTGAGCATCTGAGACTTTGACACGGTGAACCAAGCGACTAAAGAGAATGCCGCCCTTGAGGACCCAGCGCTTCGACGTCGGCATATTAATCGTCTCACCTAAGAAACGAGATCCGTAGCACACATCTGCCTCCCCTGCCTGAATCGGCAAGATAAGCTTCTCAACATCCTCAATGCGGTGTTGTCCATCAGCATCGAAAGTCACGATGTACTCAGCCCCCTGGCGCAAGGCGTAAGAAATAGCTGTTTGTAGGGATGCACCTTGGCCACGATTCACCACGTGACGCAGGACATGAGGGGCGTTCTTCCGCGCCTCTTGGTAAGTATTGTCCGCCGAACCATCATCCACCACCACCACGTTGGGATAAACTGCGACCACCTTGCGTACGACCTCATCGATCACTGCACCTTCATGGAAGGCAGCGATGCAAATGAAGACTTTCTCGCGCAACTCGCGAGGTAGGCTCGAAGGAGATACGACCACAGCTTGGCTCATTGGTTTCTTATAAATTGGGACGGCTAATCTTGTACGGCAAAGGGCATGCTGCCAATTCGGTCCTCTTAAGTAAAGAAAACTCGATTTGGATGCCTTATTAATCGACCTTCCAAGGCAAGAACTTGGCTGGCAGAGATAGAATTCAGCCTCATCGGCATTCCCTACCCGAGACTGGGACAAAACACGGATTGGGGAAGCCTTGGCTTTTGCACAAGATAGGGTGAAAATGTAGGGTTTTTATCCACTCGGCGATTCTGGTCGATAAGATCTGAGAGATGGTGAGACTCAATTGCCATCGGATCGCTGATCTTGACAAGTTCCGCCGGCCTCATAGCATGCTGATGTGACGAATCTACGAGACGAAAAGAGAACAGAACGATGAAATTTGCCATTTGGGGTTTTGTGGGTGCCATCATCGGCGCAGGAATTGGTTACGGCGTCATTGGCGGCATGGAGGGAGCTGGTGTCGGTAACCAAGTGACCTTTACCATCCATCTCGCGATTACATTCGCTTTCGTTGGTTCTTGGTGCGCTGTCATCTTCGACAAGAAGGCGACTGCCCACGAGTAAGGGCGCGCGGTTCGCTTTCGGCGGTTAGGCCTTGACGCTACCAGTCAAGCTTGACCGCCTGAAAAACCACGTGCATGCGATCACCAGTGCGGCGCGCTTCAGTTAAAGCCGTCCTGGGATCGAAGGTGACTACAAGCTTCTTCGTGCCCGCATTCGACTTCACGTGGACTTTCTCCCCTGCCTGAAAACGATCGTCTCTCAAATAGACGGTGCACCCTCTGACACCCTTGCCCTTTAGACTCAGCTCGACGCTCTTTTTCTTCGAGTTGATCTTCCAATCAAGAGTCGCCACTTTCTTGCCCATCACCTGAAGAACCTTTCGACGTTGTTGATCGGGGCTGGCTGTGGCACTCACTGGAATTCGCCGTGAGATGCGCACTTTCTTAGCTTCAACTTTGTCGACTCGAAGCATCGGCGTGCTGACTTTCACAGCGTCGACGTAGATCTTCCCCTTCTCTTTCTTGGGAAACGCCACTGTCGTCTTGACCAAGTCTTTCGCCGCGTCCATTCCGGCAAGCGGGAGCGAGTGGCCTTTGCTCTTGTCGATGTTTAACTTGTAGTTCAGCTTGAGCTTCTTGTGGAGCCTGGCAATCTCAACGAGATTCCAGATCAACTCATTGTCGTCTTTGCCGCCACAACATGAGAAGACATTCGTCGATTGTAGATTGGGCAACAGTCTAAAATGAACTCGTCTGGGTCCGCCGCCAAGAGGAATAATTCCGCGCAATTGCCCTGGCCGATGGAGAGCCGTGTCATAGGAAGCGTGGGCCGCCCATGAGAAGCCAGTCATCCACATTCGATCCATGTCGCCATGAGCGAAATGAGCAACGTACTTCAAGACTTTGAGAAAGCCGTCACGTCCTTCATCACTAAATTCTGGAGGGGTGTACTTGTCAATGAATGCGGTGATAGCCCCGTCAATCTTCAACCAGCTCAAATTGTTGCCAAAGGAAGCATCGAGCACGACAGGTAGACGTGCCTTGGTGCGATCATGCCCCTTGGGAATACGAACCGTCACCTGCAACAACTGACCCCGGTAAGGGATCTTGAGGACCTGTTCCTCTTTCAGTTCAGACTTGCACGCTTTGATAAGAGGAATCAACTCACTCTTATTCTCTCCCAGTCGATTCAAGATCTCGCTTAGAAGTTCTCCGGCCTCATCATCACTCTCCACACTGAAGTACTTAGCGAGACGTGACTCGACTCTCGTTTGAGCACAGAGAGCAGCACTGAAGAACACGAAGAAGGCGACGATCCATGGTGAGCGACGAGTCATCTTGATCAATTCCTATCGCACAACGATTTGGTCGCCCTCGGACTCAGTCAAGACGCGAAAAGCCTCACTGATTCGGCTGGCGAGATTTGAATCTGAATGTTGGCCAATTGGGCGGCCATCAACTTCATCAACGCCGACGACCTCGCCCATCGTTCCTGTGCAAAACAACTCATCGGCACGATAGATTTCTGAAAGCGTGATGTCGCACTCTTCAAACGGAATGCCGAGTTCTTTTGCCAATCCCAGCACGGTCTTGCGCGTGACGCCCTCAGGACATGATCCACACCGAGGCGTAAGCAAAGTGCCTTCATGTACAAGGAAGAGGTGCGTTGCATTGGTTTCAGCGACGAAACCGCGCAGGTCGAGCATCAATGCGTCGTCCACTTGCGCGGCGTTGGCTTGAATCTTTGCCAGAATAGAATTGATGAGATTCGCTGAGTGAATCTTCTGGTCGAGACAATCTGGCGGAATGCGACGAATCCCGGCAGTGATCAGCCGAATTCCCTTCTTGTCGTAGACCGGCGGCTTGTGCTCAGCCAAGACAATGAGTGTCGGGCCAGCTTGATTCAGCCGGGGATCCATACCGCTCGTAATCTTGACTCCTCGTGACAATGTCAGACGTACGTGGACGCCATCCCACATCTTGTTGGCATCGAGTGTCTGCTTCAGGGCATCCTTAATCTCATCGTCATGCGGGATCTCAGTGAAGGCCATTGCCATGGCCGAATGCCTGAGGCGATCAAGGTGTTCCTGCAACTTGAAAATGCGGCCCTCGTATAACCGAAGTCCTTCCCAGACCGCGTCCCCGCCTTGCACGACAGAGTCAAACGGGCTGACGCCGATTTCGTCACGATGTCCGAGCTTGCCATTGACATAGATGATCAAGTCACGATTCTTCTCATTGAACTTCTGGAGCATTAACTGGTTATCCGATACCGATGGAGTTCTTCATAGATGGAATTGCAATCACGAAGTAAGACCTGTAAATGGTCCGGAACTTTTTCATGCTTCAACTGATAAGGTGAGAAGCCAGTGCTTTCTTCAACAGAAGCATACCAGTACTTGGCCCAAACGCCATCCGAAGCGCGCGGGCCTGCAGGCCAGTTCAACATCTTGGGTGAAAAGGGAATTCCGAGTTCGGAGCACAGGGTGCTCAACATTGCTTCTGGATCCTCTAAAACATCGCGAGAATCAAGGACCAGTGGCGGCCGCCCAAATTCCTGGTGCAGAGATTGGAATAATTCGAGTTGTTGAATCAGGCCGGTTTCTGGCAACGACGGATTGGGGAGGACCTGAATAAGTGAAGTCAGCATTTCCGTTGGCTCACGAATCAAGAAGACATTATTGAGTTCGCCAACCCATTTGCGATCGACGTCGCCAACCAAATGGTGTGCCATGTGCTTCTGATAGAAGACCCGAGCCCCGTCGGTAATCGGCCCCAGTAGTCCGTCGACGACGTCGGGCCAATTCCCAACGTGAGCTCTCATGACCTCATCTGCCCCGGGATGTTCGACACCGGTAAATCCGAGGTAGTGAGAATAGAGTGGTTCGTCGACCACCACCGTATCGTCGCGGTTCTCAAAAGAACGCATAAGCGCTGTCGAAATATTCCTAGGCCCCGACCACATGCCAATTCGATGAATGCGTTCAGTCATGATTCAATTCAACCTCCGAGACTCTTGCCACAACAATGCCGCATGAATGGAAAAACTGCCAGTTTCCCCTTCGAATTCCACGATTTAGCGCTATTCCCTTGCGATCTTATGTGAATCTTCCAGAAAAAAACGCCAACAGAACGAAACGAAAGAGAACAAAGACCCGTCTGCACGGTGGAATAAAAACTTAGGAGATTCCCGTGCGAACCATCAAGCAATATGCCTTTCTGTGCTTCCCCATCTGCCTCCTTCTCGTTGGAGCCCTGAATGCTCAAGAGCCCAAGAACATGGTCAGGAAGACCTTTGACCTGAGTTTCCTGAAGCACTCGATGACCGGCCAGGTTGCCTCTTCTCATGAACTACCTTTGCGTGCGTCCTTGGCTGAGAAATCAGTCGAATCCTACACTGAGCAAGCACGAGGCCAGACCCTCGAGCCCCGCCAGTTCGAAACTGACGAAGTGATCGAAATGGTGCAAAGCGTCTGCATAACCTCAGGTGAGGAAGAGGAATACACGACGATCCAGGCCACAGATCAAAAACTGATGGTCGCTGCTCGTCCGGAAACGATGAAGAAAGTCTATGCAACTCTTCGTTTCATCGAAGAACTGACGACCAGGAATGCAACCATTGAGATCGTCAGCATAAATGCATCATCGCTGAAGTCAGCAAAAGCCGGACTGATGACTTCACAAGAAGTGGCAGCATTGATGCAAGACGTTGAAGTTTCTCACCGTCAGAGAGCGATCATGAATCTTGGCCAAATGGCTCGCTTGGACGCCTCCAGAACACGGCAGTACGTCGTGGACTATGACGTCGAAGTGGCTGAGAAAGCGCGCATTGCAGATCCTGTTGTTGCAGCACTTCTTGAGGGCACTCAGTTTGGTGTCCAAGTTCAAGAATGCCCTGATGGTCGATTCTTCATGCGAGTTCAAGGTCGCATCTGCACCCGCGTAGGCAAAGATCGAATCGTGCAATCCCCTGCCAACGGAATCGGTGCGATTGAATTGCCCAAGACAATGAGTGCGATTGTGGCTCTGAATGCCATCGTGACTCCAGGCAGTGGGTTCCTGGTGGGAAGCCATGAATCAGGCAACAATCCGTGGCTCGTTCGCCTCATTTCAGTCGATCCGAAACCGGACTTCGGGACGATCAAGCTCATTCCGGTCGGCATGCTAAATCACGCGGTCTTCTCACCGAAGATCAAGACTGTGGTGGGCCCACGTCGAAGTGGGGATAACGGCGGCCGTGATGATGACGAAGAGGACAACTGTATCTTCTCGGTCGACACACTCATGAACTCGATGCAAGAATATTGCGAAACTCGAATGGACGAAGAGCATAGAGGACGCATCAGGCATATCGGGCAGAATCTCTTTGTTCTTGCGAATCCGAATATCAGTGGCCAGTTAGAAAAATCACTCATCGACCACATCGCCCCAGTCATGCGCAACGTCGCGACTGAGCTGCGTTACGACTTGATTGACAACAACCAAGTTGGCGCCCTCTTAGCGAGTAGTACCGATGAAATGGCGAAGCGCATGAGTCGACAAGCTCGTTTCCTGACTCGCACGGGGAGCCGTGGTTTAGTGGCATCCGGACGCGAATGGTTGTCGCTCAAAGAGATGGACGTCGAAATTGCATCTGGGTCACAGATTGCCGACCCTGTGATTGACGCACTTTTCGAAGGCGTCGTTTTTGGTGCACGACCATCGATCACATTGACTGGTGACATTGCTCTATCGATCGACTTCACTGTTCAAGAAAACACGCACCGAGGTCGTATTTTTGAAACAGGACTTCCTGACGTCGGCGGCTTAGACGCCGACGACTTAACCCACGTTCATGGCAACGCTCGATTCAAAACAAAGCCCGACAAATGGACATTAGTTCATACCGCGCCGTTGACAGGAACCGATAGCACCTTCGTGCTGATGGCACGCGCGACTTACGAATAGCTTCCATGAGAATGAAGAGATCCCATAGGCGGAAAGCTTCTCTCACTTGAACTCGTGTAGACCAAGATCCGTGCCCAACAGTCATCCTGTTGGGCACGGATCTTTTCATTATGAGACAGGGCGTTAGCTGATCTTTCTCACTGCCTTTTCACAAATAGGCCCAGGTCGTTTTATCGGCTACAATGCAATGACAAAAACCGCTCTCGAGTAGTCCGAATTTGGCGCCGAATGGCAAAAACACCGGCCAAAGTATTTCTTCAAACCGAGTTTTCCCACCAACATTGCCCCGGCAGAACTGACTGGCGTACTCCTAAAGCGATTATCGCTCGCTATTTATGAGCTCTCTGTGTGCATCGGTGTAAAGAATCAAAAACACCAAAAACTCGACCTTTGCACGAGGGCCAAGATCATGGACAATCATCAGTACGAATAGTTCGCGAAATGGCACGGCCATTCCGCCCTTCTTGCATTCATTCAAACATCCTGGAGAGTTTCCGCATGATTAAAATGCGTACGATATGCCTATTGGTTTTGGCGTTGGTGATCACCACCGGTTCCCTCACCGCACAGGTACACATTAATGAGCACAATGGCGACCCATCGGGAACGCCTGGCACCGACGCCAACCTCGATGGCGTACTCAGCACAACTCAAGATGAGTTTGTTGAGATCGTCAACACAAGTGCTGGCATAGTCAACATCAGTGGTTGGACTTTGTCAGACTTGACACAGGTTCGTCACACATTTGCAGCTGGCACCACGTTGAACCCAGGCGCAGCCATCGTCGTGTTCGGCGGCGGCTCTTTGGCTACCTTCGATGCCCTTGGCGTTGCCACTGGGGTCATTTCGAGCACCGGATCAGTCGGCCTCAATAACGGCGGCGACACCATCACTTTGGCTGACAGCCTTGCTGTCACCATCGATCAAGTCATCTACGCTGGCGCAGGCAATGGCGAGTCCATGACCCGCACGACTGATCTGCCAGGCGATGCTTTCTCCTTGCACTTCACTGATCTGCTCACAGCAGCTGGCCACAGTGCTGGTTATCAAGTTGATGGCGTAACTGGCTGGTTGCCTGCAACTTTGGCACCACCGCTTCCAGCTTCACAAGTCTTCATCAACGAATACTGCAACGATCCATACTTCAACACAGGTGGAGTTGGTATCGACGCGAATGCTGATGGAGTCCCAGCGACTTCCGGTTCACAGAACAACGACGAATTCGCCGAAATTGTGAATGGTGGTCCAGGACCTGTCAACATCGGCGACTGGAGCATCACCTACAACGGTAGCAATCGTCACACATTCGTATCTGGCACAATCCTCCCAGCAGGCGGCGCCATTGTCGTCTTCAGTGGCGGTGACGTGACCAACTTCAACACTCTAGGTGGCGCAACAGGTGTTCTTGCAAGCGGAGGCTTCTTGGGCTTCGGTAACAGCGGCGGCACGATCGAGATTCTCGACGACCTCGCCGTGCTTGTAAATACAATCACATACGCAAGTGGAAGCAACCAAGATGGTGACGGCGAATCCATCACTCGCATCACCGACGCAACTGGCGATGCTTTGGATCGTCACACCAACGTCACAGTAGGAGTCAACCACTCCGCTGGTTTCATGGTCGACGGTGTGACACCATTCTTGCCAGCGTCTTTGCCGCTGCCAGTATGGCCTGGAAACGCCACTGACTTCCGCGTCGAGACATCCATCAACGGAGCGGTTCAAACTTCGCCAACGAACGTCTTCCCTGTGAGCGACTTCAACGGCGTCAACTTGTTCTTCAACTCACCTGGCGGAACGACAGAAGTTCGTCCATTCAGTTGCTTCTTCCAACTTTTGCCAACGGGTAGCATGTTGAATGTTCAAAGCGTTCCAGGCGAAGCCGGTGGTTTCTGGTTGAATACAACTGGCATCTTCCAGCTCTTCGCTCTTTATGACGGCATGGGACTCGCCACTGGAAACATTCCAGCTGCATTCGCTCCATTGCTTCCAATCGGCGGAACGAACTACTTGTTCTCCTTGCCACCAGGATTGGTTGGCTTTTCCTTGATGATTCAAAGCCTCATCCTGGAGCCAGGCTTGAACGCCGTCAACTTTGGTATCGACGACGCTATCGAACTCCAAGTCATGTAATTTCGAGTTTCGATCCTGTCCACAAAGAAGGGGCCCTTCATTTATTGAAGGGCCCCTTTCTTTTTTGACCGCAAGGAAAAATAGAAACGCAACTCAGCTGATCATCAGCAAAGACATGCCATTTGATGATGCAGGAAACGGACTTGTTTCGAAGAATTGATAGTACAACAAAGTTCCCGCGATCGCGGGATGCTGACGACTCACTCCGTTGCTCTGAACTCGACCAAGCGTGTCGAATCCGAAGCCACCAACGAAGATCAGGTTCGTGGGATCAACGGCAAGCAAGAGTGGTAAAGAGGGAGCCAAGGCAAAATCACCCGGGGCAAATGAAATACCAAAAGCCCCTATCGCTCCAGGCGTCGCTCCATGACAAGTGATCGTACCAGTCGGTGAATCAACGTCGCCATTGTCAGGAATCCAGGAGAGATTCAGAGTATTTGGTTCCAAGGCTGAGAGATAAATCCCTGAGGCTGCACCTGGCACAAGAAAGACATGGACGCCACTTGCCGATCCATCATTGATACCAAGCCCCGGATCACCAACCAGAAAGTCAGGCCTATTGTCGCCATTGATGTCCACATTACCAGCAACTGAGAATCCGAAGAAACTGGGAAAAGTATCCCCAACTTGTTCGTAGAGAAGACCCCCAGATTGCCCGGAGTAAACTCGAACTAACCCGCCTTCCGTCGGAATAAAGCCCATAGCTGGTGTCGATGTGATGAGGTCACCAACGCCATCCCCATTCATATCCCCAGTAGCGGCCACATCAAATCCGAGTCGCGTATAGGGTATCCCCGACTGGATCTGCAAGTGTGGAATGAGACCCGTTTGCGGCCTCAGAATGTATATACGCCCACTCGAATTGTCTTCGAAAGGAGCGGTCACGGCGATTTCACTAATACCGTCGTTGTTGGCGTCACCGAGATCGGCAATTGCGAAACCCAGTTTGGCCTGAGGAGTTCCGCTGCCAAGAAACGTGTTCAAGAGAATTCCATTTGTCCCAGAAAACACTCTCACCGCACCAGAGCGAAATTGGAATCCGGCTGTTTCATTCGGCGAACCAACCACAATCTCACCGAAGCCGTCACTATTCGTATCAGCAAACCCCGAGACAGCGCGCCCAAAACCACTTCCGGCTTGGACTCCCGCCAACGAGTACAAGAAATCGCCAGTGCGTCCGTCGTACACATAGACATGCCCTGGATTTGAATCAAGAAGCCCCACACCGGGTGCCCCAATGATGAGGTCTTTAACCAAGTCACCGGTGATATCCGGTGTCGTGGCAATAGAAAAGCCAAAGTGCTCGAGGGACGTGTTGCGAGTCAGTGTGTACAAGGGTTCTCCGGTTGCCCCGGAAAAAGCCCGCACAAAACCGTTTACGGGAAATTGGAGGCCGCCGCTATTGGATCCGATCGACCCTGAAGCTCCAACGTACACATCCGGCGTACCGTCGCCATCAAGATCGCCAGCCCCGCAAACGGACGTCCCAAAAAAGTTGCCCGCTTCATCCCCATCAAGTCGGCGTATGAGTTGACCAGTTTTTCCAGAACGCAGATAGACGCTACCGCTTTGAATGCCATTGATATCGGCTTGGTTTGCACCCTAGGCAAGATCATCGCAACCATCTCCGTCCAAATCACCGACCCCGCAGACCGAATATCCGAGCGAATCTCCTGGGGCGTCCCCTAAGAAAGTATAGATGGGGCTCAGTTGTCCATATGCCATGCCGGCAAAAGCCATGGCACCGACGAATGCCATCACTCGAAATTCTAAGAACTTCACTACTTGCATCACGATTCCTCTCTGTGTCCTGATCATTCAAAGATGAAGTCATGATACTAGTTTGGGTCGAACCGCATAGTTAGATTGAGAGCCGATTTCGGAGCAGAAAAGGGCTGCTGACTCTAAGTCATTTCCCTTGCTCACATTCCGTCGAAAACTTCCGAGTGAGAGTCAGCGCGAAATCATCAAGATTCCTTGTCTTCGATCTCGGTCACGATCGAATCCACCAGACCAACCGGAAGATTTGCCTGCAACGCGTGAGAATCAAAGATGTCTCGCCACTCTTCCAGCGGTATCTTCGACTCATCGAGGCAATCCCGATTCATTGAATTGCCCAACTCATGGTCGAGCCCGAGCACGCGGTCCAATTCGTCATCGTGAAGGTCGAGACTCAGGTGAGTTAAGAATGCTAAGAATGAGTCTGCCGATAGGCCACTCAAGAATTCATGCCACGAGCCTCGGCTCATGGCCTCTTGGGCAAGATCGGAGCATTGGAATTTCGCAGCGACCAGAATCGGCTTCATGCCGTCTAAGTCGTTCTCAACAATCTTGTTCGCTGTCTTCTTCAAAACGTCAGCGACACATGCGTTCGCCCGAGTAACGTCATCATAAAAATGAAAGGCCAAGTCAAATAGCGGTGAGAGCAGCCCGCCGAGAACATTCTCAAGGGCATCCATGTCACCCTTCAGCGCGCTCTCTAATACGTAGTCTTTCTTGGCCATTCGATTTCCCGATGTGTCAGAAATTGCGAGACTTAAGAGACCCATGCCTGCATGCGATTGAGTTCAGCGACAAGCTCATCAAGGACTTCGCCAGTTGATCCTCTTAGGAGGACATCGGCAACAGCATCAAAATCAGTTGGTGTGTAATTCACGATGATCAGGCGTGCGCCATTTGCGGAGGCTCGCGCCACCAGAGACGCGACCGGTTCAACGTTCAAGGACGTTCCGGCAACGATGAGCAGATCACAGCGATCAATCAGAGCCAGTGCCTGGCGGCTAGACTCTTGCACCATTGGTTGGCCGAATGCAATCGAGTCGGGTTTGAGAAGCCCTTGGCAATGCAGGCAATAAGGCACTTCTGTACCGTGCAAGATCCAGCGATAAACTTCGTCGCGGGAATAGGAAGCCCCACAACCAAGACAACTCACGCCGAATTCGTTGCCATGGATTTCCACCACTTTCCGTGTCGAATTGCCGGCGCGTTGATGTAAGCGGTCAACGTTCTGCGTGATGATGCCAGAGAGCTTCCCCATTTTTTCGAGCTGGGCCAAAGCAGCATGGGCTTGATTTGGTTTCGCCTCACGCAGAAGCACATAGAAATCTTGGCTCATTCGCCAATATGTACGCCGTGCATTTTCGTCTCTGAGGAAGGCCGAATACACCAAGTCTTCCGGGTTGTAAGCAGTCCAGGCGATGACACCACTACGGTAGTCAGGAACCCCTGACTCGGTGCTGATACCGGCCCCAGTCAAGGCAACGATACGCTTGCTTGCGACCAGATGATTGACGGCCTTCTTGATCGATTTACTTGGAACCCCGGGGGCCTTCTTCTCCTGCATCTCCTCGACCTCTTGCCAATAGCGCATGCCGGCAGCACGAGAAGGCCCGAAATTAGGAACGGCATCAGAACCAACACGATGAAGAGGAACAGGTTGGGGTAAGACTGCTCGAAATCGCCGAGGTACAAGGCGCAGGAAAGCGAGGCATGTCATTGCCGTCAGAGCGAATGGGAGAGTCAAGAGTGGAAGCTCAAGCTCCTCGGCCCAAAGGCCCGCCCATTGCCAAAGCGGCGCGCTCACGATCATGGAACCGATGGCCAAGATTGCGGATCGCCAACTGGCATAGACGAAGAAGAAGCCAAGCGCCAATCCCAGCGGTGCCGCTGTGAACCAGGTAAAACCTGGGAAACGCGATGCGTTTTCACCAAGTACCAGACCACCGACGCTGAGTGCAACGGCCGTCGAAATGACAACGGCCGGAATGCGGCGAGGATTTTCGATGGCGTAGCCCAAGAGCAATAGGACCGCTACCGGAAGGTATGGCAAGCCGGCCTCGAACCACATGCCCCATGCTGAAGTAAACCCCTCCCAGCCATACCAAGAGACATTGACTCCATAGGGATGAAAATATGCATCGGGCGAAAGCGTCAGAACATTCAAGCTGACGAAGATCTTGCCCATGACCCAAACAGAAATAATCGATGGGAAAGTCAGTGCCGGCAAGCCGGGTCGATCAGAACATCCAGTCAGCGCGTAGAGCCGCATCAAGAGTCCAGCGCAAGCTGAAGAACAAACGACCAGCATCATCGGCCAGCCATAGTCAACGTCTATGCCTGGGACAACGCCCTGTGGAGTAACAAAAGCCGTACTCCCCAATCCGGCAAGAACACCGTTGTAGCCGAAAACGCCTGCTTCAACGAGGAACCGGTCTGCCCCCAGGAGGCGCGCGACAAGGCTCGCGACCAGCGCACCGGCAACAGCACTCGCGCCAGCAAACGGGTGTAAAACGAATAGAGCGAGAAGAAAGACCAAGCCAGATGCCGAACCGGAGGCAAAGAACAACAAACCATGACTCTTCAATAGAGTACGGACTTGATTCTCAACACCATCAGACCAGCTTCTTATCAATTGTCGTTCCCTTTAGGCATGAGGTCCTGGGGCACACTTTCTAGCGCCAGAGCATCCTCGACTGTTTCTTCCTTGCGAATCACGTGCAACTGACCTTCATGCGCCAACAGATAGTTCGGCCGAGCATAAATGAACTGCATCGATTGACTGAAATTGTAGGCGCCGACTCGCCTGATGGCATAAACATCGCCAGGCTTAGGAGCTGGTAGGACAACGCTGGGTCTCACGACGTCGATCTGCATACAAAGTGGGCCAAAGAGCTTGACCTTCTCCGCCGGGCGCTTCTCTGTAGCCAAAGGTGAAATCTCGTGATCGTACCAATAGGCGGTTGGCAAGATATTCACGCCAGCGTCGATGATGGCCCCTCGCCCACCGCCGCGGAGTGGTTTCACCGAAACTACGGTCGTGAGGATGTCGCCGCACTCGTCGACGAGAGCCCGCCCCGGTTCCAAGATCAACTCGGGCTCATAGCCCTCTTTTTCCTTGGCCTTGATCAGGGGCTCCGTCAGTGACTCGGCATACATCGCCGGCGTCGGCGACGTTGCCGTTCCTTGAAGCATCTGACCGCGAAGCGTGTTTGAGGAGGCATATCCCCCGCCCATGTCCAAGGACGCTGGTGCGACGCCAAACTCGTCACGAATACGGAGCGCCATATCAACCAGGGCCTGAGCCCCCTTCTTGTATTGATCAGGATTCGGAATATAGGTGCCGACGTGCATATGTAAGCCGGCTAATTCGAAGTCATCGTTATCGAGAATTCGACGAACCATGGCTATGGCATCACCACTGGCTAGATTGAAACCAAACTTATCCCAAGGTGGATAGCTCACATCCATGTTGACGCGCAGGCCGATTCGCTTCTTACCAGGCACCTCTTTGGCAATTCTCTCGGCTCTAAGAAGCTCATCATAGTTGTCGAGATTGACCTGAGAGCCTTGGGCAAATGCCTCTTTCAGCTCGTCGTTCTTTTTCCAAGGTCCGTTGAAAGTAATGTCGGCACCGGGAATTCCAAGTCGGCGACACACTTGATATTCGAATCCCGAGACGACCTCCATCTTAGCGCCTTCCTGATAAAGCAAAGCGACCAAAGAACTGAGATAGTTGGTCTTCACCGAGTAAGCCACATGCATCTTCTCATAGCGGCTTTTGAAGGCATCTACGAAATCGGCATAGGTTTGCTTGAGTTTGGCAGCGTCGTAGAGAACGACAGGAGAGCCATACTCCTCGAGCACCGCCCGCGGATCGAAGCCAGCAATCAGGCTCGGGCTCTCACCTTGACGATGGTCCAATGGCCCGCGCCGTGTCATCGGTCGATCAAGTGGCGTGATCTTCGGAGCTTCATAACTCGGAGTGTTTGATTTCTTCGTCATAGTGCGCCTCTCTCCAACAGGGTCTGGCATTCGATCGCAAGATCAATCGGTGCATCAGCGTAGAATCGATCTGCTGGTGTCATATGAAATTCATGAGGGTTCTTCAGGGCCCCCACCCATGCTTGTTCATCGAGTTGTAACCAAGCGGCGGGCACTGGCAGAGAAGCAACGAAGGAAGCTTTGGTTTCACCAGGTGCAAAAAGCCAAGCAGTTTGCCAGAATCCTGACGCGAGGTTGAGCTCTGCCAAGTCGTCATTCGCGCGTTTCCACGGGCGCCCGTCAACGGTTCGCCCCAATGCCGGACGCCAAGAGGGTCGCATCGAGTCGACACGCATGAAACTCGATTGGCGGATGTCTTCCCCGCCGATGTAATGGGCACCCAAATAGAGATGCCGCTTCATCGCTGGAATGAGGGCCGCCTTATTGGTGTCGCGACGCATGGCGCCATTCAATCGATACCAGGCCTCGCCGTCATCTTCAACGCTGTGAAGCTCGCCGTTGTCGGTGAGCATCCACCCACCGCCAATCATTGGTTGGCAAGCCTTCCGATCGGCGATGCCTTGAAAGATCAAGTGGTCGGCAACTTGAATGGAATCGTCAGACGCCTCAACCAGTGACTCGAGCCCCCAAGGAGACCTGAGCAAACCTCGCAGTTCTGAGTTCAGATCCTCGCCAAATTCGTCATCAACGCGAGACAGCAAAGAGAGAGTTGCAAGTGTTCCTGGGACATAAGTCTCAGCTTCTGTTCCGCCACGAAGCTCATTCACCAAGTCTTGCTCTGAGGTACAAACGACGTTCGAACTCGCGAGCCAACCGGAACTGAGTGTACTTGGAGCCCAGCACCGATGCTCAACACCGCTGCGGCTTAGAATCCGGGCCAAGGTGGCACCACCGCCGCCGTCTGGACCATCGTCCAAATCCAAAATGTGAAATCGTTTCCTGGTCATTTAGTTCCCCAGGGCCTTATTGACGGCTTCAAGCCCTTGAAGCGCAGTCTCTAATCGCGGCTCGCGCGCAATCGCTTTGACGAAATATTCGCGCGCTCTTTGGGGTTTCCCCATGCCATGCCAAGTCCATCCCAAAGCACTGAGTAGGTCGACTCCTTGGGCCTTAGACTTGCCGTCTTTCCTTTCGTCCTTCTCGACTTTCTGAAACCGTTTCAAGGCGCGTCGGTATTCACCAGCCGTGTAAAGGTTCCAGCCTAAGGTCATGTCAAGGCCGCGACGTGCCGCCTTATCGGCAGTCGTCTTGCCGAGCGTTTCAGCCCAAGCGGCGGCTTGATCGTCAGCAACATCAAATTTCTTGATCGCGCTGGCAGAGAGTGACAGCCCCTTGAGATGCATGGCTTCACCCGGCTCAAATTTCACCGCGTTGTCAAAGTTGTCATAAGCCTTTTGATAGAGGCCACGATTGTATGAGGCCCAGCCGAGTGTGCCGTAGAGCGAGCGAAACTCTTCAAACTTCTCGAACCACTCTCGTAGCTCTTCTTCTGAAATGTATGCTGGATTGGCCGTCAGAACCGCAGCAAACATGATGCGCGCTTCGATACGTCGATTCTTCTCGATCAACATGCGACCGTATCTGTCGTTGAGTTCGGGGTCCGTTGGGAACTCCTTCACCCAAATGGCTAGCATCTTGAATGCTTCTTCATCGCGATCCCAATCGGCCCACGCCCGAGCGAGAAGGCGTCGTGGTTCGGGATCAGCCGGTACTTTTGCAAGGAGTGCCTCCAGAAGTTTCACGGCCTCGTCAAATTCTTTCAATGTCACCATGGCCCAGCCCAGCCCCACCGATGCCTGGGTCAGCTCAGGGTTTTTGGTCAACGCAGCGCGATAGAGCTTGGCCGCGCTTTCTGCGTTGCCCTCAAGCTTGGCGATATGCCCAAGCGAGTAATCAACGAGATCCATTCGCGACGGAGGAAAGCGCTTAGCTGGATCTTGTCGTAAGCCGTCGAGGATCGTCTTCGCGGTCGCCAATTCTCCGGATTTGATGAGCGCCCACGCTCGGTCGTATACCTCGAATCGCCAAGCTCTGACTTTCTCCAAGCCGTCGGTAGCGGGTGAGTATGTCGCCAGGACGCCCAGCGCTTTTTGAAATCGTTTCTCCGCTTCCAGGTACTTCCGTTCGGCAACCTTGACATAACCGAGACCCGATTCAGCGTCGACCCACTGCCCTTGCAGGCGTGTCGCTTTCTCAAACATCTGGGTCGATTCAGTCAACTCTCCTAAGCGCAAGTGGGCCCAACCACCAATGGACGAGGCTGAGATCTCGACTTCGTCAGATTGGGTCGAAGAATCGGAGCGTGGCACACGAAGATCACGTTGAGGATCAACTCCACGGTCATGGAGCGAATTCACAATTCGCACAGCGCCCACGTTATCGCCTTGGTTGAGCGCGCACAGGGCGTCACCCAATAACATCTGAGAACGATCGACATGAGAGAGAGTCGATCGAAAAACCTGTTGCGCCGACAGATATTGGCCGAATTCAGTGAGAGCAAATCCGTAGTCGACGAGCAACTCGCTTCTTGTGTCTTCTTGACGAATCCAAGCGAGAAGGTCGGACGTTGCTGCACTCGGCGACATGGAAAGGGCCTTACGGAATAAGGCGGCTGCTTCTTTCGATTTGCCTTTCCGATTCTTCGACCACGCCAATCCGTATACGGCGCCCCAACTTTGGGGGAAAAGAGAGCGAGCCTTTTCGAAACGCCTGACCGCCGCGGTACCATTGTTCGAGTAGTAAGCACACCAACCATGGCTCAGGCGAACTTGTTGGTCTTTGGGTGCGTGCTTGAGAGCATGCTCAAATGCAATGTCGGCCTCGCTGTATTTCTTGCGTGCCAGTTGAACAAACCCGATTCCGGCACTCGTGACCGCGTCAATGGAGACGATTCGATTGGCTTTCTGAAGGTCTTTCAGTGCTTTCTGATAGAGACCGAGATAGTAGTGCGCGTAACCACGTCCACGATAGCTGCGGTTGAGAATATCGTCGTGAGGCTTCGGGCGTTTCTCCAGAATGCCCCCGAAGGTTGAGATCGCTTCGCTATAGCGTTTTTGCGCAAGCAGTGATTCTCCACGGACGATGTCGCCAAGACGGGCATCGGCAACACTCTCGAGTCCCATCTTCGAGTAGCGATATTCAGGATTGTACTTCAGCGCTTTCTTGAAGAAAGACTCGGCATCATCGAGTTCACCACGAAAGAAATAGCACCAGCCGATTCCGTCATAGATTTCGTGGCTTTGTGGGTACAGCCTCGAATCCTTCTTCAGAAGCTCGAGAGCCACGTCATAGCGCTTTTGTTTGAAATAGTCCCAACCAGTAAGGCCACCCTTCTTGGAACTTTGGGCAGCGGTAAAGCTAGTCAAGAGCACGACGCAGAGAAGAGCGTAGAAATAACGCTTCATGAGTTGGACTCCGACTTCTTCGTTTCCATATTGGAATTTTCACAGGTGGCAGAAACGCTGCTCTGCAGAACAGCATTCCAGATTTTCAAATCGCGACATTCGCCAGTTGATTGCAGATGGGCACGGGTAAAGTGGATTCCGCCCTCCGGATCCGGAATCGGTTCTGGATCCATACCGGCAGCTTCCAAAACCGCTAAGCGAACCAAAGGCGAACCCAAGTCCGTAGCGAATGAGATCCAAGCGGGAAATCTCCCGTTGATTTCGATCAAGAGGAACTCGCCCGATGCCGCATCCAACATGAATTCTAGTTCAAATGGCCCACACCAATTCATGGCTGCTAGAAGCTGGGTAGTAACTTCATTCAAGATGGAGTTGTTTACCGTTACTCCAGTCTTTGCCTTACCCGACAATGTCGTAGCGCCCTTTTTCACAGACACTTTGCCTAAAAGGCCCTTCCGCCCCATGACGCCGGCCACCAAGTACTCAACGCCGGCGCGGCTTTCCTGCGCCAAGACTGGATAGCCCCATTTCCTCGCCATCTTGAGAAACAGGTAATCGGCCTCTTCCTGATCATTGGCCAACTCGGCGTCGGCCAAGGCCCCTTTGATGAATACCGGCCACGACCAGCCGTCGAGGGGATGAAGCTGAGCAGTGTCATAGAGCACGATCGTGCGTGGTGTCTTCAAGTTAGCGCGTCGGCATAACTCGGTGAGGTTCCACTTGAATCGACTCTTGACTGAGTCCTCGTGGGGAACAAGCGTGTGCACGCCGAGCTTATGGAAAGCGCCCTGGAGTCTCGAGACCGTTGGCAAGTCTGAATCTAAGCAGGGCAAAAAGACATTAAGGCCAAAGCGCTGTTGAAGGCCAGCGAGGGCACTCATGTAATATGATTCGTGATCGCCCGGCCAAGGAACCATCCCGAAATCATCAAAGAGATCATTCATGAAGGCGCCAGGCACCATCGGATCGTAGGACAATGCAATCAGCCGCCCGTGAAAATCAGGGTCGTTTCTGAGCGCCATCGCCACGGCGGTACCAGGATGGGGGTTCGTGCCGGAATCAAGACCACTGATGCCGACAACAAGATCAGTAGCGTGCATCTTCGAGCATCCCAAGATTCACGAGTTCATGGAGATAGCGGTCGACATCATCCCGAGCAATTTCAGGATCGGCATCGAACCGCGAGACTAAGTCTTCGACTAATTGAGAGCGGCCGTGACCTTCCTTGAGGCAACGCAGCAATTGGGCCGCACTGTCGTTAAGAAGGAGCACTTGCCCCGTCGCCGCGATCCGAAGCAGTTTGCCACGATCACAATCTTCGATATTAAATTCGACCTTGAGACGAAGATTCGCCTCTTCCTGCTTAGCCATTCGTTACCCCCAATGAACGACCCACTTCCATCTTAGACGATAAGCAAAACTATGATTCTGTGTGGATTTCTCCCTCGAGATTCACTTTTCGGAGCGAAAATCTGAATTATTGGCTCGTTAACTTTTCTGCGAGGGACAGAGCTTGGCGCGAAGCGGCCGTAAGTAGCGCATCCTCGGGATCTTGGCCACTCAGCCGTAAAACGGACCTCACTTGTCTTTTGCTCAATCGCCCCTTCGATTCTCCCTTCTTGAGAGTCGACAAGGCCTCCAGGTGAGAGCCACGAGGAATCGCCGCAAGGTCGACAGATCGTCCTTGGAGATAGGCAGCTAAAGCACCAGGACCGGTTTGAGGATTGTCACTGATATCGATTGTTTCCAAGAGTCCGCGTGCCCGCTCGCCATTCAGGCATCCTAAACGTGTTCGTGCCGCCTCAATTTCTCCGGCCCCAATCTCCCTTCGCGCCAAGATCATCTGCTTAACGATTTCAGCTTCGTCGAAATGACCCGCCACAGACTCCTCTTCGATGTTTTGCAGTGAGCGAAAACGAATGCGGCGCTCGAGGTCCTCCAAGGCGGATGGTGCCGCAAGGTCACCCTCTGCGACTGCCCGCTCGAACGCCGACCGAGCTTCATCCCATTCACCGAGCAACTCGTAGCCACGACCAACAAAAATGGGTGGACAATCGGATTCGGTACGTTTGAGGCAATCTCGAGTTGAGACTTCATCCCCGAGTTCCATGGCAGAACGAAGCGCCTCAGTCACTAAGGCGCCCGTCGCTTGCTGTGCCTGGACCCAGTCTATGAGCTGCTGATGCAAGCCGGCCCGCCGTAATCTCACCGCACATTCAACTGCATCGCTGGGACCTTGGGCGATCCAACTACTAGCCGCTTCGCCTGACAAATGCGGAGCGACGACACTGGCTGACGCGACAATGGAGGGCAACAGATGAGCATAGTTCTCATCGTTCTTAGCGAGCATGAGCAAGTCATTCCCCGAAGAATGCCAGCCAACCTCACAGGCACGAACAAAGGCTTCCCCGGCATAAGGATCAGCCAAACGCCACAAGGACCAGGCCCATCCCCAGACGCTCTCCAAGTCGAGGGAATTCCGTCTTTGGGCAGCTCGAAAAGCGCGAAACGCCGGGCCAAATTTCCCGACTTCGTAGTGGCACCAACCAATGAGCGCGAGGGGCGCTGGGGCCAAATAGTTCAGATTGGCAGCAACGGCAAAAATTGGACGAGCACGGTCGCGGGCACCAAGCGCCCGATGAGCGCTGGCCGCGCCGTAGTGGGCATCCATGTGTTGTGGATCGACTCGAATAGCACGTGAGAAAAACTCCAATGCTGCGGCCGGAATACCAGCAGACATCTCAACCCACCCAGAGCCACAAAGAGAGGATTTCAGCGACTCAGCAGGAAGGCGGCGCCCCACTTCTTCAACGGCCACGGCAAAGGCCTGCCTGGCTCCGATTAAATCCGCCAAACTGAGGAGGGAATAGGCACGACTCAGGGGTTCATATCGATGCCTGGCCAAGGCATCTGCCTGAAACCGCAAACCATCGTTTTCTGGCAATTCCGACCGAGCTTCAGCCAGAAAATGTTGTGCTTCCGGTTCTCTCCCGAGTTTCTGGAGGGCCATGACGTAGGCACGGGCGGCCCCGGCAGACGTTTTTGAACGTTCAGACAATTGGTCCATCACCTCAGGCGAAAGGCCCTCAATGACAGTCCCTAAGAGGCGGTCATCATCACCCATAAGACGCCCTATGATCCGGTTGAGGCCCGGGATTCGGCACTTCTGGCCAATTTTCCGCAGCGTTTTTCTCATTCTCTCCAACCGATCAAGTGGCGCAAATGCCTTGAGAGCAGCTTTTGTTGCCCTATTACACCAGGAACAATATCTCAGATCGACATGAATGTGTCTCCATTTCCTTGCCCAATTCGGGAGCACTTTCTACATTCTATACATGAAAATCCTCACATTGTTCGTTGTCGTGGCCATTGGCGTCGCTTTCTACCTCGCCGGTCAAAACCAAGATGTCTCTCCATATGAGTCATCCGAGACCAAATCTGCGGACAGCCGTCCAGCGGCGAACGGGCCGACCAGTCAGCCCGTCAAGGAACCTGCTGCTGTCAAAGAGGAAGCTGCCTATGACTACGGCGCGCCCAAGAAAGCAGCTGAGTGGAAAACACCTAAATTGGTCAAGGTTCAACATATCTTGTTGAGCTTCACGGGTGCTGCTGGCGAAAGCAGACTTAGTAAGCGCCGGGCAAGGACCATTGGCGAAGCCCGCGACTTGGCCCACGATTTGGTCAAGCGAATCCGTGGTGGCGAAGACATGGGACCACTGGTACGAGCCCACACTCAGGATAGTGCGCCAGGCATCTACGAGATGTCACTCGGGGCACCTCCTCGCGCTGGAGTGATCGCTAAGAATGGCATGGTTCCTAATTTTGGCGATGTGTCCTTCAAACTGGACGTCGGCGAAGTTGGATTGGCTGAATACGATGCTGCCCGTTCCCCCTACGGTTTTCACATTGTCAAGCGTATCCAGTAAGTCAATTAGCATTCACGATCGAGGCGCACTTGAGTCACTTAGGCACTCATTGCGCCTTGATCCATATAAGATTTCCTGCCTGCGAACCGCTTTTTACAAGAGGTGCGTCCCGCTCCTCGACGCAACTTGCGAGCTGGGCGAGCATGCTCAACCAATCGCCGACAAGGCAATTCGCCCAACAGAATTCGAGTTAGAAACCCGCGAAGACTCGCAAGTCGACGGTGCCACAAAACTCGCACTGAAGACTCACGACGGCCATCTCATCGAGACTGTGATCTTGCGGATCAAAAGCGGTCGCACGGCGCTTTGTGTGTCTTCTCAAGTAGGCTGTGCAGCCGATTGTTCCTTTTGCGCGACTGGCAAGATGGGCATTACACGCAACTTGACCGCTTTCGAAATTGTTGATCAAGTAGCGATTGCAAATCGGATTCTAAAAGGTGAAGGGCGGCGCGTTCGCAATCTTGTCTTTATGGGCATGGGTGAACCATTTCACAATTCCGATGAAGTCGATCACGCTCTCGACATGTTGACCGACCCAACGATGTTCAATTTGGCACCGGGCCACATCACCGTCTCAACCGTCGGTATTCCAGAAGAGATGACTCGTTTGGCCGCGGCCCGCCCCGAGATCCACATTGCACTCAGTTTGCACAGCGCCCGACAAGATCGTCGAGTTGAGCTCATTCCTTTGGCCCATAAGTACGATTCTGAGGCGCTCAGAAAGGCGGTGAAAGAGCTGAACCGACTCCAGCAGCGCCCGGTCATGATTGAATACCTCATGCTGGCCGAATTCAACGACACCCCCGATGATCTGGATGCTCTGCTTCAGTGGGTCGACGGGCTCAATGTGCATGTCAACCTGATTCCTTTCAACACCATCGCTGGTATGGATCATCTGAAGGCGACCCCGAAGAGCCAAAGGGCGGCATTCAGCAGCGAATTACGGGCTCGTGGCATCAAGACAACTTTGCGCTATTCCTTGGGCGCAGACGTCACCGCTGCCTGCGGACAATTAGTCCGTGAAGAAAAACGGCGGCGATAGCCCCGGTGGGCCCCCACCACAATTGGGCAAAACTACGACATGAAATGTCACTGCTGAGGTTTCCAAATCCCCTCGGTCGGAGTAATGTTCGTCTTCGTCAAGAACAAGGAATGATCATGAAACTGCTGCACTTGGTTTGCCTACTCTTTCTCACGATGTCTCCGGTCTTCTGCCAGGAATCTAAGGCTGAGGTTTGGCCTCCCGCCGACACTTTTGATTTCATGGAATTGACGATTGCCAAAGGGTTTTGGACCGGTGGTGTTATTGCTTGGATTGACGGCGAGAAAACAGGCGTACGCGGATTCGGCCGCCTGTCACGAAAAGGCAAGCAAGATGTCGATGGCGATACTATCTTTGAGATCGGTTCAATCTCGAAAGTGTTCACGACGACAATTCTCTGTCGGACGATTCGTGACGGCAAGATCAAACTTTCGGACACGTTGGCTGAGGTCTTGGGAAAAGAAATCAAGCTGACGCCCACGGTGGCAAAGATCACCATCGAAGAGCTGGCGACTCATACCTCTGGGCTGCCGCGAATGCCGCTCAATCACAAACCAAAAACGATCGCCGATCCCTATGTCGATTACGGCCGCGAACAACTCTTCGATTTCATGGCTAACTTCAACGTCAATGAGAAATCGAAAGGGCGAGTCGAGTACTCAAATTTAGGAATGGGCCTTTTGGGAACCGTCTTAGAAATCGTCCTCGACAAGAAGTACGAAGTCTTGGTGAGTGAACTCGTCACCAAGCCACTCAGCATGAAGGCCACGGCATCCAATGGTCAAGGAGCCAATCAAGCCACCGGTCACAGTGGCAAACTTGCGGTCTCGCCATGGAAGTTCAACGCACTCGCTGGCGCCGGCGACTTAGTCTCGACTGCCAACAACATGCTAATGTTCGGTCGCGCTTGCTTGAATCAAGACGATGGAGAAATCGGCAAAGCGATTGGCATGGCTTCCAGAATGCGCGCCAAGGTCTCCGATGAAATGCGCGTCGGACTTGGATGGCACAGTTTCGAAAAAGACAAACGCCAAGTCATTTGGCACAACGGGGGCACCGGAGGTTTCTCTTCGTTCTTGGGCTTCGAAAAGTCCACGAACCGTATGTTCTTTGCCGTCGTCAATAGCAATGGCCCAGAGGTCACCCCCTTAGGTTTCCATTCGTTCTTCCCAACGATTCCACTGCCGAATCTGCCCACTGTCGTCAAGTTGACAGACAAGGAGATCGCTCCCTGTGTCGGTCGCTTTCGCCTTGAAGGTGGATTGATCTTGGAAGTAGCCCAAGTTGATGACTTCTTGACTGTGACGATCCCGGGCCAGGCGACATTTACGCTCTACCCTTCGACACTCAACGAGTTCTTCCTGTTGGTGGCCGCCGCGCGCTGCCATTTCATTCCCGGCAAGAACAATGACATTGCTGCACTGGTTTGGTCCCAAGGAGGCGTCAACCAGAGAGCCCCACGGGTCGACGGTGAAGACAAGGCAGTGAAGGTCGCCGTCGAAGATCTCAAGAAACTCGCAGGCCGCTATCAGTTAGACAAAGACAATGTCATCACAGCGATCGTCGTCGGTGACCATCTTGAAGCACGCCTCACCGACCAACCCTTTCTCAAGCTTCGCGCCACATCTGAAACTAAATTCACCTTTGAAATCGTCGACGCGAAACTGACCTTTGAATTGGGGGAAACAGGCAAAGCTAAGTCAGTGACGATGATGCAGAACAACAACGAAAAGCGGGCAGTGCGAATCGAATAAGCTGCTCTTGCCAACTTGAGGTGTTACGATATTCGTATGAAGCGTCCATTCATCATCGCCGTAGCCGGACCTGGGTCGAATTCTGGGAAGACTCACCTCGTCTGTGCGCTGATTCGCCACTTGAGGAGAGGTCAAGAAATTGGCGCCGTCAAGATCGCGACATCAACGCCAGATCATATGTGTGCCCGCACCAATCTCCCCTGTGACTGCCTCAGGTTCGACGGCAAGATGCGCCTGCTCAAAGATCCGGCCTACATCAACAAAGTAGGAAAAGACACGGCCATGATGCACGCTGCTGGCGCTCAACCCGTTTGGTGGTTGCAAACGACATCCGATGTGCAAACAGAATCCTCGCGTTTCCTACACGGCGAGCTTGAAGGACCTTCAATTTGGGTCATCGAGGGCTCGGGCCCAATCCGTGCCGGCATCGCAGATCTGACCATCGTGGTCGCCCGTGCTGATGGCAAAAAGCCAAAGGATTCTTGGTACGAGCTCGTCCCCATGGCCAACATCTTGGCAGTGAGTCACGAACAGGAAATCTTCACCCCCGACAACCGCGAGGCAATTCCTGGCCTTAAGCAAGAAGCTCAAATCTTGGACTTCTCGGGAACGAGCTTAGACTTGAACGCGTCTTTCCAAGATGCCCTCGTGCCCTACTTTGAGAACAATCGACTCTCAAAGAAGTAGACAGTCCATCATCCGCCCACAATCAGGCGAAAGAGCCACTCGGAGGGGCCTGCGTAGGAATCTGTCCATTGGGCCAGGATTCTCGAGGCATCCACTGAGTCGCTGAAGCCGTCAGACAACCTCACCAGAATGCTGCCACACAAGAATATGGCGAGAAGGATCAGGGCCGATCGAATCGCGAAAGGAAAGCGCGAGAGAATCGAGGCCATGATGGCGCAACAAAGAACGAGCGAGGACATGAAAGCGGCGAAATCAGCCGCAGCGTTGTATTTGAATGCCCCACTCTTCTGAGCGAGCAAGAGGCCTGCAACGCCAGTGAAGAGTCCTAAGCGCGCGGCCCACGACTCTCGGGCTTGGCGCGAGAAATGCCTCACGGTCAAGACAAAGCCGAGAATCGCTATGAGACCGAAGAGACGCAGAGCAAAGTGGAGAATCAGGCCATAACTCTCGGATTCGATCCAGTCGGCTGGGATAACCTGCTCACTGAATTTGAGGTAAGCCGCGCCGAGGACCAAAACTGGAATAAGGACGCCTGGATGCCACGGCAGAGTTCGATTGAAGCTGAAAAGCCCAAGGAGACTGGCCCCAATCGCCAGCAGAACTCCAAGAACCGAACCGTGTCCGAGAATCAGCGTGACGGTGGTGAGACCATGCCGAGATCCAGAGAATGACAATTCGGGGCTCGAGATGAGAGACAGAATCATGTCGAAACCGACAAACATGACCGCCCCAAAGAAGCCAGCCGCAAAAAGCGACTTGCCATCAAAGGGAGCGCCCTGGGCTGGCCCAGCTGGATCTGTCGTCAATGTGGTCAAGTCCTTGCTCACTGTCTGCCCTTCGGATTGGAATCATCTGCCGGGCTAACGGCCCGAGAACCCAAGACTTACTCTCATTCGCTTTCGACCAAGTAGATTGCCAAATTCTTGGAAATCTTGCTGTCGACCCAATCTATCGGACACAAACGACACATTCGGGGCCAAGCTTGAGGAAATTGGCCTCAATCGATTGTTGAGATGATCCCATTCATGTCAAAATGACGGCCAGTCATTGGGATTTGAAGCCCGGTCAAGAAAAGGTCGCTATGCCAGAAGTAACGAAAACGACAAAACCCGACTTATCCCGGCTGTCCATTGACCGTTCGGGGGGTAAGAAAGCTTCGCCCTGGGGGCCGGCTCCGAAGATCGTGCTTCTCCTAATCGTCGCTGCTGGCGCCTGGTATTGGTGGCAAAATCGAGCCACAGACGCACCCGAGAAGTCTCCCAAGGCTCAGGGCCCACGGGTTGTCACGGCTGACTACGAATCCACGAACGCAGCCGATGGTGTTTCAGGAAATGGTTATGTCATCGCTCGACGAAGGGCCTCCTTATCTACAGTTCTCTCAGGTCGATTAGTCGAAATCCATGTTGAAGAAGGTAGCCGCGTCAAGAAGGGCGAGATCGTGGCTCGCATCCAATATGACGACTACGAGAACTCCCTCAACGAAGCGAATGCCCAATTCAATGCCGCAAAATCTCGGATGAAGGAGATTGAGGCACGCGCTTCGGCTGCGCGCAGGCGAGTTGCCCAAGCGAAATCTGGGATCAAGGTCAATCAAGCTCGAGTCGCCACAACTTTGACCAACTTAGCTGAAGCTAAGAGAAGTCTGGAGCGCAATCGTAAATCGTACATGTCGAAGGACATTTCCGAAGCCGAATGGGACGAATTGACAACCAAGGTCGAGCGCATTGGACAGCAACTTAAAATTGACCAAGCCGAGACAAACCAAACCATCGCGACAGTCTCAACCGCGCAGGCAGACCTCGAAGCGATTGAGCCCGAAGTCAAAACGCAAGAAGCTGAAATCGCGCGGGCGACCGCACAAATACGGTCGGCATCCATACTCTTGCAAAAGACATTTATCAAAGCACCCTTCGACGGCATCATCGTTGATAAGGGTGCAGAAGAAGGTGAAGTCGTCGCTGCTACCGGTGCTGGAGGCAACTCCAAAGGCAGCGTTGCCACCTTGGTCGACTTGGAGACGCTTGAAGTTCAAGTCGAATTGCCCGAAGTTCGACTCGCCGGCATCTCAGAAGGACAGAAGACCGAGATCTATCTCGATGTCGCACGGAAGAAGGCATGGCCAGGTCACGTTCGACAAGTCTGGCCGACCGCTGACCGTGGCAAAGGCACTGTTGAGATTCGAATCGTATTCGATAAGCGCCCCCAGATTCTGCGTCCGGAGATGGGCACGCGCGTTGTTTTCCTCGAGGAAAACACCAGCACAGAAAATGCTAAGAAGAAAATCAGCATTCCGAGGACTTGCGTTGTCCGACAATCAGGCAACACATTTGTTTGGATAGTGAGGAACAAGGTTCTGGTCAAGACTAAAGTTGTCTTGGCCGATGGGACCGGTTCCAACTCGATCGTTAATGAAGGTCTTGAATCCGGAGATCAAGTCGTTGATCGACCACGCTCCAGTTTCAAAGATGGCATGAATTTCCCCAAGTGAGGCACGACATGAGTGGCAGCAGAATCACAGCATCAGGGTTAGAAAAGACCTATCATCGCGGCGGAGAGAGCCTCTGTGTCTTAGATCACGTCGACTTTGACATTGCAGAGGGCGAGTTTGTGGCGCTGACGGGACCAAGTGGTTCTGGCAAATCCACTATCCTCCACTTCGTTGGTGGCTTAGATCATCCCGACGGCGGCAGCATCGTCGTGGGCGACACCGAAGTCAGTGCCCTCTCGAAGTCGAAGTTAGCTGAGTGGCGTTCACAGAACGTCGGCTTCATCTTTCAATCCTTCAACTTGCTGCCAGTCTTGACCGCTATCGAGAACGTTGAGTTGCCGTTGATCTTGCAACCTCTTTCCAAGTCACAGCGACGCGAGAAAGCCGAATTCGCCTTAGAGATTGTCGGCTTGCAAGACCGTATGACTCATCGCCCGAAAGAACTCTCTGGTGGTCAGGAGCAACGTGTCGCCATTGCTCGAGCAATTGTGACCGATCCAGACGTCATCTTGGCTGATGAACCGACAGGTGATCTGGACCGCGTCAGTGCTGACCAGATCCTCGATATCTTGAAGCGCTTGTCGACCGAGCACAACAAGACGATCATCATGGTAACTCATGACCCGGCTGCTGCTGCCTACGCCGATCGTGTACTCAGTTTAGATAAGGGCCAATTCGTCGAGGGCGCTGGCAAATGAGCCTGACAAAATTAGTCATTCGCAATCTTCTGCGCCATCCGATCCGGTCAGCTCTGACCGCCCTCGGTGCCATGGTTGCAATATTCCTTCTCATCTTCTTGCGCTCGATCGTGACCTCGCTTGACGACGCTGTCGATGATGTCGCCAGTGACCGCGTGATTACTTACAGCGCGGTCAGCCTCTTCCAGGCGCTGCCGGCAAGCTATGGCAACAAATTGAGGGCCGTCGATGGCGTCGAGATCCTCAGTCGGATGCAGTGGTTTGGAGGATACTACAAGGATCCCGCTAACTTCTTCGCCCAATTTGCTATCGACCAAGATGTCTTTGAAGAGATGTATGGCGAATGCAAGATGGACCGAGAGAGCTGGCAAAGCTGGGCCGACAATCGCAAGGGCTGCATCGTTGGCTCAGGACTGTCAGAAAAATTCGGCTGGAAGGTCGGCGACAAGGTGCAGTTAGTCGGCACCATCTTCCCCCGTTCAGAAAACCGCTCATGGGACTTCGACATCTGCGGCGTCTACGAAAGCGACTCTTCAACTTTCGATCCAAACTCCATGTACTTCCACTACGACTACCTGGAAGAGACATACAAGAAAGAGCAAGGGATCGATCAATTTGATACTGGCCTCTTCGTCATGAAGATTCGTGATCCAGACGAGATGAGCCGCATCTGCACAGAAATCGACGACACCTACAAGGGCGGCCCGCAGCGCACCTTGACTCAGCCGGAGTCAGCCTTTCAAGCGGCCTTCGTGTCGATGCTTGGCGACATCCCAACGTTCTTAGGATGGATCGGAGCTGCTGTCGTCTTCGCTCTCAGTCTGTCACTCATCAACACCATGCTCATCGCATCGGCTGAACGCATTGGTGATATAGGTGTCCTTAAGGCACTTGGATTCAGCGATGCGACTTGCGGCGGTCTCATGATCGCCGAGTCGCTGATCTTGTCGCTCGGCGGAGGAGCACTAGGATGCGCCTTGGCATTCGCGACAACAGATTCGTTTCGAAGAGCATTCAGCACAAATATTCCGCGCTACGCAGTCCGAGATGAATCGATCATCTTAGCTTTCGGTGTGGCATTGATCATTGGCCTGGCAAGCGGCATCGTCCCAGCACTCCGTGCTCGACGCCTTCACGCTGCCCACGCACTGAGAGCGGGGATTTAATCATGGCTTTAGTACCACTACGATATCCATTACGCAGTCTCATCGTTCGTTGGCGCGCGTCACTCTTCAGTGCTCTTGGCATCGGCTGCACCGTTGCGGTCTTTTGCGCCATCATGTCGCTACGCAATGGCATTGAGCAGCTCTATGAATCCAAAGGATCTCCTGATGTCTTGATCTACATGCGTCCCGGTGCGACAAGTGAAGGTGAAAGCGCGATCCGCACGGATCAGGGTGAGATCCTGAAGAAAGAACGTCCGGAAGTCGCGCGCGATGCCAAAGGAAATCCGCTGTCATCTGCCGAGTCCTATCTGGCGCTCTTCCTGGATCGCATCGGGGGAGGCGAAACGAATGTACCGCTGCGTGGTGTTGAACAAACATCTTTTGATATTCACGGAGATAGCCTCCGCGTTGTTGAAGGTCGAAGATTCACCGCAGGCACCGATGAAATCATTGTTGGCCGCAGTGTCTCGTCGAGAATCGCCAACGCACAAATCGGCAAGACCCTCATTATCAACATCACGCCGTTCAAGGTCGTTGGTATCTTTGAGAACGATGGGCCCTATCAATCCGAGATCTGGGGTGATGTCGATCGTTTCGGGGCGGCGCTCAATCGGCCGCTTTTCCAACGAGTGATTGCCAAGCTCAAGCCAAATATCGACATCGAGGCTCTGGCGAAGGAACTCGAAGACGACAAACGCATCCCGGCAAAAATCCAAACGGAAAGAAGCTACATGAACAACCAGAAAAATGCCCTGGGTACTGTTCTCGTCTACTTAGCTTCCTTATTGAGCACGATTATGGGAATTGCTGCGGTGCTCGGCGCGATGAACACGATGCTTGCATCAGTGGGTGGTCGAACACGAGAAGTTGGCATCCTTCTGTCCTTGGGCTTTGGGCGCTTCCCGATTTTCTTGACCTTCCTAATCGAAGCTTGCCTGATAGGGATGGTGGGCGGCGTCTTGGGTGCCCTCATGGTGCTCCCTTTCAACGGCATCGAAACAGGGACAATGAACATGCAGACGTTCACCGAAGTCGCATTCGCATTCCGCGTTGACAGCGGGATCCTCCTGCTTGGCGCTGGCATTGCGACTGTCTTGGGTATCCTCGGTGGTGTCGTCCCCGCGGCAGTAGCTGCAAGGATGGAGCCTTGCGCCGCCCTTCGGCGCCATTAGGCTCTCGCTTCGACGGTTAGAGTTTCGACAAAATGAATAGGGGCTTGCTCGCAACGAGCAAGCCCCTATACTTTGGCGATCCCACCAACGGGACAAACGACTGCTTTGAGAACAATGATGTCAACGATGCGCAACAAAATGATGATGATGCCCCGCCCAGGTCGGGGATGCGCCATGTCGTTGATTGTTCTGAACTGAAACAAAGCAACGAACTGAGCGCGCCCGATCCTGGGCCGTCTAACTCCTAATCAATATTCAAACATTCGACTCACGGCTCACGCTTCATACCTTGCTGTAGCTGTTGATTTGTCGATTGATTCCACCGGCCTCAACGTTCGCAAAGGGCAAACGTCATGCAGTCATCGTCCGTCTATAGTTTCGAAACACGCGCCATTCACTCAGGTCACTCCCCAGATGCTGAGACCGGAGCCATGCTCATGCCGATCGTCCAATCGACAACTTTTGCCCAGTCTTCCATCGGTGAAGATTGTGCCCACTCTTATAGCCGCGTCTCCAATCCAACCGTCGCTGCATTGGAATCAGCCATCGCCTCCCTCGACGGTAGGCAACACGCCGTTTGCTTCGCCACCGGGATGTCCGCAACGACAGCTCTATTCCTATCAATACTCTCTGCCGGTGATGAAGTGATCTGTTCCGATGTCATTTACGGCGGAACAACTCGTCTCCTGGAAGACTTCTTACGGCCATTTGGCATCATTGCTCATTACGTTGACACATCCTTGGCTGTGAACGTCGGCGCCGCTATCAATGAGAAGACGAAGCTCGTTTTCATCGAATCGCCAGCAAACCCAACACTCAAGTTGGCGGCTATCGCTGAGATAGCAAGCTTGACCAAAGCAGCCGGTATACCGCTTGCCGTCGACAACACCTTCCTCACTCCCCTCCTCCAAGACTGTCGCAAGTTAGGCGCCGAAATATCTCTCTATTCAACGACCAAATACTTTGATGGTCATAACGCGACCGTCGGTGGCGCAATTGCATTAGACGATGCCGTTCTTGCCGAGCGCTTGTTCTTGACGCGCAAGACTCTTGGCCTAAACCAAAAACCATTTGAAGCTTGGCTCACGCTCCAAGGCATTCAGACTCTGCCGTTGCGGCTCAAGAGGCAATCTGAATCGGCGCTCCGATTGGCCACATGGCTCGAAGAACGAACCGACGTTGCATTCGTCAGCTATCCCGGATTAGTAAGCCACCCGCAGCACGCCTTGGCTATCTCGCAACAGGAATCCGGTGGCGCCATCGTTGCGTTCGAATTGAAGGGCGGATTTGAATTCGCGAAGCGATTCGCAACAGCACTTGGGCTCATCACATTGGCTGAAAACCTTGGTGCAGCTCAATCGATCATCACCCACCCGGCCTCCATGACTCACACGAATCTGTCGGCAATCGAAAAGGCACGCTTAGGAATCACGCCCGGGCTAGTTCGTTTGTCAGTCGGGCTCGAAGGTGTCGAAGATCTGCAGCGTGATCTGTCACAAGCCTTAAGCCGAGCCAATGAACTTGTGCCCCTGACAAAAGGAGAAAGAAAATGAACCTGCCACGCTCTATATCTGTCCTCAAATTTGGCAGCTCCGTTCTTTCTGATTTGAGCAAACTGCCGCGAGTCGTTGAAGAGATCTATTCTCACCGCCGCAAGGGCAATAAAGTCCTGGCCGTCGTGTCAGCCATTGGCAACACCACGGACGAACTCATTCGCGAGGCTAAGTTAGCGAAAATTGAGCCCTCAAGTCGTGCATTGGCACTTCTCTTAGCGACTGGAGAAACAAGATCGGTCGCTTTGGTCACACTGGCATGCCAGGAATCGGGCATCACAGCGGCACCGATTCCAGCCCACGAAATCGGATTATTAACCGATGGCGAACGTCTCAACGCCCGCCCAGTCCATGTCGATACCAGGGGTCTCCTCCGTCAGTTTGAAGACCATGATGTTCTTGTCGTCCCGGGCTTTGTCGGCATCGACATTTCCGGGGAGACGTCACTCTTGGGGCGAGGTGGTTCAGATTTGACGGCCGTCTATCTGGCCAAAGCGATCAACGCCGAGACGTGCTGTTTGTTGAAAGACACGGCTGGAGTTTTTGAATTCGACCCTGCAATCCCTAATCGGAGACCTCGCCTGTTTGAAACGCTGTCATTCATCGATGCCAAGTCAATTGATGGCGACGTGCTACAGGAAAAGGCGGTTTGTTATGCCGAGAAACTTGATCGCGATTTCGAAGTGAAACGCATTGGCGGCCACCATAGGACTCAAGTTTGCCAGGGCAATTCGTATCTCCAGGATTGGCATCCGGATAATTCTCAAGCCAACGTTGCGCTCTTGGGCTGCGGTCAAGTGGGCGGTGCTGTGCTGGATCGAATTCGAGAACATGAACCTCAACTCCAGATCGCGGGGGTCGCGGTCAGATCTATTGCCAAACACAAAGAACGTGTTCCTCAAGATCTCTTGGTTAACGATGCCTGCAGATTGGCTTCGGGAAAACACGACATCGTGATCGAACTCATTGGCGACGTGACAGTGGCCCTTCCAAGTATTCGCAGGGCACTTGAGAACGGCAATCATGTGGTGACTGCCAACAAGGAGCTGGTCGCTGCCCATGGAAACGCGCTCAAGATTCTCGCTTTGGCGAAGGGACTCCAATTCAGATTCTCAGCTGCTGTTGGCGGATCAGTGCCGATCATCGAGATCGTGCGCCAACGTCAGTCCAAAACAAAGAGGCTCATCGGGATCGAAGGGGTCCTCAATGGCACGTCAAATTTCATCTTAGATCAACTCGATCAAGGGCACGATTTGTCCACGGCCATAGAAGCAGCACAAGAAGCGGGCTTATGCGAGGCCGATGCCGATAACGACCTCAATGGCAATGACGCCGCACGCAAACTCGTCATCTTGGCCAATGAAGCGCTGGCCCAGGCTCGACATGTTGAGGTGGTAAGATTGGGCGACATCAGCCACATGACAGGAGATTTTTGTGCCGCCGCCAGAGAAAGTTCGTCGAAAATTCGACAAGTTGCGAAGCTCGTGATCAACCAGGGCGAAGTAACCGCAACAGTCGGATTAGAAGCCGTTCCGAGCGACTCCTTCTTAGGTCAGTGCGCTGGTGCAGAGAATCGGGTCATTCTGTCATTCAGCGATGGATCGACGGAGAAACTCAGTGGGCTTGGAGCCGGCCCCGCCCCCACAGCTGAATCGGTGTTGGCCGATGTCTTAGAAATCAAACGTCAATTCAGCCATCGACCCCATCACCGCCAGCTCAAGGAGATTGGTCAATGAACCTTCGAACACAGACAGTCAGGCGACCGCTCTGCCGCGAAGACGGTGCCAACGCGAGCTCGACGCCACTTTATCAGACAGCGACTTTTGGCATTGACGAATCCCCATCCGCTAACAGTTACGACTACAGTCGTAGCGGCAATCCAACCCGTAAGGTGCTGGAAGAAAAGATTGCCACCTTAGAGGGTGCAGATCATGCCTTGGCCTATTCCAGTGGTTTGGCAGCCATTCATGGCGTCCTCAGTTTGGTTCCCAGTGGCGGAAAGATCTTGGCTGCGGCCGACCTCTATGGCGGTAGCTTTAGGATCCTCTCGCGGCTGAAGGACCAACGCGGCATTGAAGTTTGCTACGTGGATGTCACGGACCTCGAAGAATTGCAGAAACATCTCGACGACTCAATCGACCTTCTCTTGGTTGAATCGCCCAGCAACCCCTTGCATCGTGTCTGTGACATCCGTGCATTGAGTTATCAGTGTCGAGATCACGCCTGCATTCTAGTCATTGACAACTCCGTGATGTCACCGTGGCTTCAGAAGCCCATTGAATTAGGCGCAGACATCGTTCTTGAGTCGGCGACCAAGTTCCTCAACGGCCACGCCGATGTCACCGCAGGTGTCTTGGCCTGCAACGACTCAGGACTTGCTGATCAACTAAGATACGACCACAACGCCATGGGTGTGGCCTTAGGGCCCTTTGATTGCTGGCTTGTTCTCAGAGGACTTGAGACTCTCGCAGTTCGAATTGAGGCCCAACAAAAATCCGCTCGATTCTTGGCCGAGTCGCTGAGGAACCACTCGTCCATCGAGGAGGTCTATTACATTGGCTTAGAGGAGAATTCAGGGTATGTCCTTCACCATTCCCAGGCGAAAGGCCCTGGGAGTGTCTTTAGTTTTCGCGTCAAAGATGAAGAGACTGCGCGTCAAATTATTCGGGCGACAACATTGTTCGCAACAACCGTGAGTTTCGGCAGCACTCGTTCGACGATTAGCCGGCCATTCACGATGAGTCACGCCAGTATTCCCGAGGACTTGGCAGAACGACATGCACCCCCCAGTTCTTTGATACGAATCTCGGTCGGCTTGGAGGATCAAAACGAACTATGGCAGAATTTGGTCCGAGCGCTGGACGATAAGCCAGCAAGAACAAAGAGGGCTTTCCTATGAAGTTGGACTAGACTATTCTGTGTCAGAAACCGAACACAAAGAGAGACGCGATTGATGCCAAATTTGGGGGGATACGCCCCACTCGCCATCCTGATTCTGTTCCTCGTTGTCGGCTGCAAGGATAAACCTGCTCCGACAAGAAAAGGAACACAAAGCACGGCTGCCGTTGAGCACGAGATTCAGCGGCAGTTACCCAAACTTGATCTGCTCAGCGCCAAGGAATCAGCGGCGGCAGTCGAGTTGCCACCGGGATACGCGCTTGAGGTTGTGGTCTCCGAACCACAGGTTGAAGAACCTGTCATGGTAGCCTGGGATGGCAATGGACGCATGTATGTCGCTGAAATGCGCTCCTTCATGCAAAACATCGAAGGTCACGGACAATTAGAGCCACATAGCCGCATCCTCAGGTTCGAAGATCGAGACAATGATGGCACCTACGAAATCCGCACAGTCTTCGCTGACAACTTGGTCCTCCCTCGCGCCCTCCTCCCTTTGGATCACCGCTTATTGGTCATGGAAACCAACAGCCGTAACATTCTTTGTCTCAGCGATGAAGATGATGACGGCGTTGCCGATTCAAGAGAAGTCGTGATCGCAATCAAGGAGCCCGACCAACGCAACCTTGAACACCAAGATTCGAATCTGCTGTGGAACATCGACAACTGGGTCTATTCCTGCCAGGGAGGTTTGAGGCATCGCTTGAGCCCTGAAGGAATATGGCAGCGTCAAGAAATCCTGACTGAGCAGAATCAATGGGGTCTCACCCAAGACGATACCGGGCAGATGTATTTCGCTGACAACACCAGACCAGCACGCGATTTTCAGCAACACTGGATCTATTGGAATTTGATGGAGAATGATCTGATCTCCGGAGAAGAACGGCAACTTGCCGGTCCGAACTTGAGGCAGCCTTTTTTCGAAGTTTGGCCCCTCATCGCATCAGACGACGCCGAAGCCTCGGCCACCGAATTGAGAGACGATGGCACTCTCAGTCGATTTACGTGCGCATGCGGTCAGCACATCTATAGGGGCGACGCGCTACCCAAATTAACCGGCAATCTCTTCGTCTGCGAACCCGTGGGAAGACTGGTCAGACGTGGCGTGATCCGCGAGCAAGCGGGCCGCAAGTTCATCTTCAACCCGCACAAGAAAAGTGAGTTTCTTCGCAGTAAGGACTACTTCTTTCGCCCAGTGCATATCGACACTGGCCCAGATGGTCACCTCTATGTCGTTGACATGAATCGCGGCATCATTCAAGAATCTGCCTGGTTGGTCAAAGACAGCCCCATCCGCAGCATCATTGAAGAGAAAGGCTTAGACCGCGCCAAACGGCGGGGACGCATCTTACGACTGGTCAAAAAGACGGGGCGCCAAAAAACTGAGGCCCCGCGCATGCTGAACCAATCAGCTAAGGACTTAGTGCGCCACTTAGAGCACAAAAATGGCTGGTGGCGTGACACAGCTCAAAGACTCCTCGTCCTCAAACAAAACAAAACAGTCGTAAGCGACCTCTTGAAGATGCTCAAGCAAAGCAAATTTCCGCTGGCAAGACTTCATGCGCTATGGACGTTGGACGGGCTCGATTCGATCAGCGAGGACATACTCAAGATCGGCTTCGGTGATGTTGACTGGCGCGTTCGTGCCGCGTCTATTCGAATCAGTGAACCTTGGCTCACAAGAGGAAATCGCGAGATCTTTGAGGCACTTTCAAAGCGAGTCTCAGATCCACATGGCAAGGTGTTGCAGCAAGCTGTTCTCAGTTTGGCAACAGGAAAGAAAGAGCTGGCTTGGCCCATGGCCAGCAATTTCATCCGCAAGAACTGGAATCTCGAGATTGTCAGAATGGCAACCATCACTGGATTCCATAAGAAGCCACTTGCCGTCTTTGAAGAAATGAAGTCGTTGGAATTCTTCAATAAGTCGCCCAACGCTGAGTCGGCCAGGGGTCCTCAACGTTCACAAAATGAGTGGCTCTACTCGCTGCGCTATGAGTTCTCTGCGCGCCGCCCCGTTGCCAAGTACCGCACCCTAAGTGCTGAAGGCGAGAAGATACTTCACCGAGGAAGCTCCAAGTTTCAGCGCAACTGTGTCATGTGCCACGGCTCTGATGCCAGTGGTGTGATTCATAACGGCAAGCGCATTGGGGCGAAACTCTCAGACTCGGATCGGGTGCTGGGCAACCCCGAAGGTCTTGCCTTGATCATGCTTCACGGTCTTCGTGGGCAAATCAATGGCCAGGACATTGGAGTCATGATCCCCTACGCGAGCCAAGACGATAGTTTCATTGCCGACATTTTGAGCGCTCTTCGTTGGTCGCAACGAAGGTCAATGGTCACGAAGGAGTTTGTTGCCGACATTCGAAAGCATCATCAAGAACGCCGATCAGCATGGACCCTGAAGGAGCTGGGTCATTCAGCTCCCAGCCAATTTCGGCCTCAAGGAGGATTTCAGCTGTCTTCCTCGCATGAGTCCAAAGACAAACTGAACGTCATCCATGATCGTAATCTAATTACGAACTGCCGAGTCTCCTCCGCCCAAAAACCTGGCGACATGCTTGAATTCAGCTGGGATCAGGCTCACGAAGTGAGCTACCTGGTCATCGACAGCGGCGATTCCAGGAACTGTTTCGCCCACGCCTTAAAAGTTGAGGTCGCCAATAACAATGGCCATTGGGTCGAGGTTGGTCGGCTTGTGCAAGGGAAAGACTTGGTGCAAGAGCTGAAGTTAGAACCAAGGCCGGCGACGAAGCTAAGAATCACTTTAACCGCCGAATCAAACCATCCGTGGGTGATTCATGAGGTGGCCCTATTTGGGTGTGTCCCTTAGTTCAGCAGACTGACACTCTTCATACGCACGTAGACTTGCACGCCGACTTCGATCCCCAGGCGGACTTTCGACCTCTTAGTCAGCCGTGCCAAGATCGGGATTTTCGTTTCATCCGGACCGCAATCAACGCGAACAACGAAGACCCCTGGCGCCACTTCCTTAAGCGATGACACGACGCCTGTCAGGACGTTGAGAATGCTGTCGCATTCAATGGCACAGGTTGCGAGGCTGACATCGCGAGAGAGAATTTGCAGTCGGACGTTGGCCCCTTCTGAGCACTCAATGCGAGGCACCCACAAGATACCCGCTTTCGTCTCGACTTTGCTGAGATGATCATCTTCATCGTGCTCAACGACTATGGCATCAACAACGGCACCCTGATCGTTGAATTCATCGGAGGCAAAGTCAACGGTCGCAAATAACTCTTCGATAGGGCCTTCGTTGACAACAACACCATTCTCCAGGCATACGACGTAGTCCGCAAGTCGCGCCACTTCTTTGAGAGAGTGACTGACGTAGAGAATCGGAATATCCAAGCGTTCGCGAAGCTCAGCCAGAATCGGCAAGATTTCGAATCGCGCTTTGACGTCTAACGAAGAAATCGGCTCGTCCAGCAGCAGGACCTTAGGGTTTGCTAAGAGAGCACGGCCAATCGCAACTCGCTGTTTCTGACCACCGGAGAGTTCGTTCGGCATGCGTGTCATGAAAGACGAAAGGCCTAACCACTTGACGACGTCGGCCATGGTAAAGGTTTTGTTGTTCCGACCGTGACGCTTCATACCGAACTCAAGATTCCCTTGAACGTTGAGATGAGGAAAGAGGTCGACCTCCTGCGGCACCCACCCGACGGCGCGCTCATGCGGTGGCACAAAAACACCGTTGTCACTATCGAGCCAGATCTCATCGCCAATCTTGATGAATCCACTCTTAGGCCGCTCGTGCCCAGCAACCATACGCAGCAAGGTCGTCTTCCCTGCCCCAGAATGTCCGTAGAGACCAACAACATGATGATTGGACAATGACAATTCGATGTTGACGGCAAACTCAGAACGCTGAATCGATGCTTTCACTTGTATCATGTGCTTGGTGTCCTCTTTCGTTCAGAGAACTTGAGGATCACCAAGAGTGCTACGAACGAAGCCAGGAGCAAGGCTCCGGAAATTAAGTGAGCACCAGCATAGTCTTGAGTTTCGACGTGCTCGTAGATCGTGATGGACAAGACATCTGTCACACCAGCGACGTTTCCTCCGATCATCAGCACCACGCCGAATTCACCCATTGTGTGGGCAAAAGCCAGGACGCAACCCGTTAGGATCGCTCGTTTTGACATGGGGATCGCCAAGCGAAAGAAACGATCCCAAGGGCCAGCGCCAAGGGAGGCTGCCACTTCGAATGGCCGATCACCAAGTGCCCTAAACGCCGACGTAATCGGCTGCACCATGAATGGGATTGAATAGCAAATCGAGCCGACCACAAGTCCGCTGAACGAGAACACCAAGCGGTTGCCGCCGAGGCTCTCCCACAACGAACCAACGGCGCCGCTTGGAGCTAAAGCGACCAGAAGGTAGAAGCCCAAGACTGTGGGCGGTAGAACCAGGGGCAAGGCCACGATGGCTTCAACGACAACTCGCCATCGGCTTCGAGAGCGAGCCAGCCACCAAGACAAAGGAAGGCCGATGACGACGAGGAACAACGTCGTCACGAATGCCAACTTGATCGTCAGCAAGACAGCAGGCCATGCAGATGTGGAGACAGCAAAGAACATCAACCACCTACAACGTTATAGCCAGAGTTCTTGATACGAGTGCGCGCCTTCTTACTTTGCAGAAACTTGAGAAACTGTCGAGCCTCTGATTCCGCCTTCGTCCCTTTGATGAGCACAGCCATTTGATCAATGGTCTCAAACTTCTCACCCGGGATCTCGCGATAAGGAAAATCTCCAGTCGCAGCCATCGACAACGGTAAGACAGCGAAATCGGCGGCACCGCTGGCGAGAAAGTGCCAAGCCTGTGAAGCGTTTTCTCCACGGATCACCTTGACGCCTTTGGCAGTCAGCGATTCAACATCTTCGTCGAGAGCCTCCAACGCCGCCCGACCGTATGGTGCCAATTTACTGTTGGCCATGGTCAGGTCGAAGGGAGCGAGTTGCAACATGGATGGTAAGTCTTGAGGAAGTGTCTTGCTCTTGGCGCAGATCATAGCCAAGCGCCCCTGCGCATAAATGAAGGCCGAATCAGAGTCGGCGTGGCCATTTTCAATGAGTGCCTCAGGGCGCTTTTTGTCGGCAGCCAAGAAGACATCGAAGGGAGCCCCATTCTCGATTTGCGCGTAGAGCATTCCTGTCGAAGCCGAGCTGACCGAAACAACGACCCCTGTGGCCTCCGTGAATTCGCGACCAAGTTCATCTAAAACCGGGACAAAATTGGATGCCGATGCCACACGAATTGTGACGGTAAGCGAGCCTTGATCGGTACAAGCCGTTGTTAGGAAACAAAGGATGATAAGGACCCGGGGAAAGCTCATGAGGGAGTATGCACTGCCTCGGCACAATCGATCAAGTCCCTATGGGGTACTTTTGTCCGCCCCACTTTGCACGCCAACTGACTTGATGCATCCATCTCTCCCATGCATGATGCTGGCGCGGCATCAACTTCTGTTCCACCGCACAAGATCTCTGGATAAGTCACTTTCGAGGAAAGCCCTACAATCATGGATTCATACCTCACGGCAGACATAGCGGCCCTCGTCGATGGAAAAATCGTTGGTGATGCAAAAATCTCGGTGAATGGTGCCAATAGCCTTGATCGAGCTCAGCCAGGCCAGATCTCTTTCTTTGATGATCCGAAGCTTCAGGAAGCTGCCAAGAATTCTAAGGCGGGCGTGCTCGTTTGCAGCCAAGCGATTGAAGGTTCGAATGCGACCTTGATCGTTGTCGACAAACCCCGCATTGCCTTCGCCAAGATCTTGAGAACATATTTCGCGGCCAAGCCCAAACCCAAGGGCATTCACGAACGCGCCTATGTTGATCCATCGGCCAGTGTCGGTGCCGACCCAGACATCGCGCCGATGGCAGTTGTCGGAGCCCGGGCAAAAGTTGGAAATCGAGTACGCCTGGAGTCAGGCGTAGTCGTCGGTGATGACTGTGTTCTCGGCGACGATGTCACACTGCACCAAAATGTTTCGGTGCGCGCTGGATGCGTCCTTGGCAATCGGGTTGAGATCCAAGATGGAACCGTCATCGGCAGTGACGGCTTCGGTTACGTTCAGAACCAAGGGCAGAATGAAAAAGTGCCCCAACTCGGCAACGTCGTCATCGAAGATGACGTCGAGATTGGCTCCAACACAACTGTCGACCGAGCTGCGTTTGGAGAAACTCGCATCGGTGCCAATGCCAAGATCGACAACTTGGTCCAAGTCGCTCACAATGTCCACATCGGCTCGAGCACGATTATCATATCCCAGGTTGGGATTTCAGGCAGTACGAAAATCGGCTCTCACTGCATGATCGGTGGGCAAGCTGGCATCATTGGCCATATCAACATTACCGACCGTGTCATGATTGGTGGCCAAAGCGGCGTAACTAAAGATGTGAAGAAAAGTTGCATTATCTCTGGCTCTCCAGCCGTCGATCACGCGAAGACACTTCGTGCCCAAGTCATGTTTCCGAAATTGCCGGCGATGAAGGCTGAGCTCAAAAGGCTTGCAGCTGAAATGAAGGATATTCAGACTAAAATCGAAAACCTCTGAACTTCCGAGGAAGTTATGCGCCCAAGGGCATATGACAAACCTAAAAGCACTTACCTTGGCTCTCTTGATCGGCGCCATTCTTGGTGGCACCAGCGCCTACGTCGCCCTCTATTATCAAGAGATCCAAGTTGTCTATCTTGAGTCGGAACCGCAGCCGCAAGCACAAGTTGTCGAAGAGGTTCTTCGTCCAACTATCCCATCAAGATCTTACGGCGCTTCTCAGGGCGAGAATCGACCTTCGCCTGATGCCTCCATTGAGAGGACAACGACGACATTCATGCCGCGTATCGACACGCAAGCTCAATGCCTGCTTCGCGGGCTCTTGGTCGAGACCAACGGCACCATGTCGAGTTCTCAGGATTTGCATTGGACTGCGACCTTCGGTCCTCAAACGCTTCGCGGTTATACTTCTACGGATGCATTTGGGCGCTTCGAGATCCCCCTTAAGGGGGGTATTCAAACTGGTGAAATAGGGTCTCTAAAAATCATCTTGGGCAAGCTTTCTCGCGGCCTCCAATTAGACCCACCTGTCGCGCAGATCGCAAACGTGACTCTCCCCCTGAGCCTCCCCAGAGGAGAATATTTCTTGGGTGATGTAAGCTGGCGACAACTTCCACTCATTGCCAGAGGGACCATCGTCGACCAAGCCGGCGCCCCTATGCCTCGGGTCGATGTCGAGTTCTCACTCTATGACACGCAAAAAGAAGTGATGAATTTCTGGAAGGTGAAAACCGACAAAGAAGGCCGCTTTGAACTTCGCTATGACACGGATGCCAAGAACGTCTCGTTCAAAGTGAAGAAGTTTAGCTACTTAGAGATCCAACGTGACGGGGCTGTCGGGCAAGATGATTGGCATATCACACTTAAGAAATCTGCCCGGCTGTCTGGCGTAGTCACCAAGAGTGATGGCAAGCTAAAGATGATCTTGGTGACTGCCGATGGTGCGAAACATGAGAATCCAACGACGAGGCAAGGTAAGAGCGGCATCTCTTTTCGTTTCTCCGAGGTCGCACCAGGATGGGCCCATCTGACCATTTCGAGTAGCTTTGGGATCGTTGGCGAAGAAAGAATCAAGCTTCTGCCTGGCAACAACAGCACTCCACGCAATTATGACGGCAGTCCATAGAGGGCTATCTCTTGACCATCGCGTAACCCCATTCCGTTTCGCTGAGTTTGCAATTGATCATTTCAGCGATGACCGTAAGTAGAAGTTTCTTGTTGGTTAGGCCCTCCCGTCGAACGATCAAAGCATCATGCTGAAATCCTCCGGGAACTCGAATCCAAGCCCCCATGAGTAGAGTCAGGCCTCTTTCAGTCAATTCAATCTTGACGTGGGTTGAAACCAAATCTTGATCCGGAGACGGCAAGAAGCATTGAGCCAAGATCCGCCGGGCTCGTGGTCTTCTTGTTTCCTCAAGTTTGGAAATGACGGAGCCAAGAGCACCTTTGATAAGTTCCCTGCCGTCCGCATCAATGAACGACACGATGGACGTTGGGTCGCCAGCGTCACCGCCGAGAAGACGTAGTCCGTCCTTGGTGCTGATTTAGGTGCTGTCATTCTTCACTTCCTTGGGGTCACGCCTCAAGGAAGTGTAGACCAATAGTCTTAGCAGAGCTGTAACGATTCGGAAAAACTCAGCTGATGCTCAATTCACCACGCAGGTCGATCTGCATGCGATGCTTCACTTGATCGGCAGGAATGCCGAGGTCGATGAGGTACATCATCTTCGTCATCATCGCTTCAACCGTCATGTCCAAACCGCCAATGGCTCCAGCGCGTGCCAAGGCTGAACTGGTTGCGTATCCGCTCAAGTCGACCGTCCCGTCTGGACATTGACTTGAAATCGCGACGACCACGCCCCGCTCATTCGCAGCCTCGATGACTGCGGGAATTTTTCCGTCTTTCACTGGGGCATTGCCGGCGCCATAGCACTCAAGAACAAGCCCCTCCAAAGGTGGCCTCAACATGTTCTCTAAGATCTCAGCTTCCATGCCTGGAAAGAGGCGGAGCGCTCCAACTTTGGATCGCCCAAGAGACAAGACATTCAATGCACCGTGTGGACTCCGACGGATCAGATCGTCACGGAGTTGGAACTTAGTTCCGACCCGCCCCAATTGAGGGAAATTCGGCGAATCAAAGGCCTTCAGCGCTGATGAGCTCACCTTTGTGGCCCGGTTTCCGCGGATGAGCCGCCCACCAAAATAAATGCACACTTCAGGAATCGAATAGTGACCGGCAAACATCATCGCTTCGACAACATTGCGATGGGCGTCACTGCGTGTCCGGCACAGAGGAATCTGGGAACCGGTGAGAATCACCGGCTTGCGGAGGCCCTCGAGCATGAATGACAGAGCTGATGCCGTATAGGCCATTGTGTCAGTCCCGTGAAGAATGACAAAGCCATCAAAGTCGCGGTATTTCTCCTTGATGATCAAGGCAATCCGATTCCAGTCATCGGGCCGCATGTTGGCCGAGTCCAGAATGGGGCTAAATTCCTCGATCTCGAATTCCGGTACTTCTGGGTCACCCAGAAAATCAAGACTATTGAAGAGCTGGAGGAATTCGCCGGCTTTGGGTTCGAACCCATCTTCACCAGGCAGCATTCCAATTGTACCACCGGTATATGCGACGAAAACACGACTCATGGGCAGAGATTTCCTTTTTGATCGGACTGATGGCTCTCTTATAACCACAATGGTCGCTCTTGGGTCCATTTCTGCCACAAAAGAATGACCCAATCTCCCCCCAAGGCAGGTATGATCAGCCCATGAAAACCCCGACCATCCTGTTTCTTATGATTCTGACTTTGCCGGTCTTCGGGCAAGACGACACGAAGCAAGAGACACCGGTCAATGGCATGACCATTTCTTGCCCAGGCTCCGGACGCCTTTGGGGCAGTGATGCCATGGTCGAGACGATGAAGAATCTCAAAGCGATCGGTGTGAATTGGATCACCATTCACCCTTATGCTGGCATCCGAAATAACGGCTTAGTCGCGAGCCGGGTCGGTGACGGGTCGGTCGCACCTCAGTGGATCACGAGACCAATCAAGGAAGCTCACAAGCTTGGCCTTAAGGTCCTCATGAAGCCACACATCGCATACTGGGGGTCGAAGTTCAGTTGGCGGGGCGAAATCGCCTTCGAAGCCAAAGACGAACAAGAACGCTTTTTTTCGTCCTACGAAAAGTGGATCGTCGCGATGGCTAAGATCTCAAAGGAAGCAGACGCCTTTGTCATTGGTACCGAACTCGACAAACTCGTCCACCATAAAGCTGAGTGGCAGAAGATGATCAAGTCGGTGCGAACGATGTTCAAAGGGCCCCTCACATACGCGGCCAATTGGTCAGACTTCGAACGAGTCCCCTTCTGGCAAGAATTGGATGTCGTAGGTATCCAAGCGTATTTCCCAATCATCGAAGGTCCTCATGCCGGGAACAAGACACCAACCCGCGAGATGGTTCGAGGCGGTTGGCAGAAGATCTCAAAGCGAATGAACGCTTATTCCAAAGCAACCGGTAAGAAGATCTGCTTCACCGAGTTGGGTTACAATCGGTCGAGCGTCGCTCCCTACAAACCCTGGGATTATGCCACTGGCGGCGAAGGTGCCGAGTCGATTCAGACGATCTGCATGGAAGAGGCCTTGAAGGCCATTGCCAAGGAACCAGCCATCGTCGGCTCTTTCTTATGGAAGTATTTCCCTGGCAGGCGGCAACCACGGAACTTCAACATGCACACGAAAGCCATGCGGGACACGATTAAGGCCCAGTGGAAAGAAACAAAGAAATCGTAGTTCAGTGGGCCGACTCGTGAGAAAGTCCAATCCACGCTATGATGATAGAACACAAATAGAAGTACAGTTCTGATGGTGCATTCAAGGGAATCAAGAATGATGGCGAATCTTAAGAAATTTGGGCTAATTGCGGCGCTCCTCGCGATTGGGTTGTTCGGATCTTCCTGTGGCGACAGTGGCGACAGTGGCGGAGAAGGCGGAGCTGATCCGCTCGGTGGCGACACCTTGGCCGAGGCCAAAGCAAAAGTCGAAAAAGCCGGCACCAACGTCATGGACCTCAAAGCGGTCCGCGATTGGATCCAGTTAAAAGCGGCCGAAAAAGGCCCCTCCAAGTTGGACCTCGAACTCCTCGCCGACGACGTCCGGACCAAGATCGTAGTCTCGTTCAGGAGCCTCGTTCGAGATCTCAGCGACTCCGACACGGCTACAGCGTCGAAGCTGCGCGCTTGGGCCGACGGCATCATTGACGCTGAAGCCGGAAAGAAACCAGCCGACCGCGATCCATTGGCGCAATCATTGGCCGCACAAATGGAGTTTCTGTGGGAGATCGCCATGAAGGCCGATCCCAACAATGCCGCACTTCGAACAAAGCTGGGTTACGTCGAACACACAAAAGACCTCGGTTCATACTTGGAATTGTCCTTCATCGACGAAGACAAAGACATCAAGCACATTGAGGACTTGATCGAAGCTGTTGCCGACGACGTGCGTAAGAGCCCAGACGGTAAGAAGTGGTTGCGCAAAGATTTCGAACAAGCCAAGATCTATGCCGACATCGATACTTTCGTTGCCAAGCTCAAAGAAGCTCACAATGAAAAACTAAAAGACCCGTTTACCAAAGCGGCTTACGACATCCTGACAGAGACGACAGCGTTTCTTAAGCAAAAGAAGAACTTGGCGGCATACGAATGGGTCGGCCGTGTCCACCACCCCTACCTCTTCATCATTGAGCGTGATAGTGGTTGGGACGAGACTTACGTTGCTGAAAAGAAAGCAAAGCAGCTCGATGAATTGATCAGCCTCTTTTATGAAGAATACCGCGATACTTTCAATCTGAATGAGATTACCAAGCCGATGCCCATCATCGTCTTCAAGCGTCTCTCTTCATATCGCCAATACGCTGTGGGCAAGACACTCTCGGGCGCCCTTGGTCACTTCGAGCATGGTTCTGATCGCATCGTTCTTTCCGACGAAGCCGAACGAGACACCATGTTCCATGAAGGTACGCATCAATTGATGACCTACCACACCAAAGGCGACTCTATCCGCAACTTTCTAAGCCGCTCCTATTGGTTCCAGGAAGGTGTTGCTGAGTACTTTGGCGGCACCGCCGTCTATCTTGACAAGAAGACTAAAGAGCTTCGTTTTGAATTGGGGGTGCTGCAAAGCGGTCGCCTCAACTTTTGGCGAGGCAATGAAGAGCAGCAATACTCACTGTGGGACTTGATTGGCCTCACCTTCGCTGACCGTCAGGTCAACATCGCTGAAGGGAAGCAAAAGAAGAACCTGTTTGTCTACTCCCAAGGCTGGCTCCTGGTGTACTTCATGTACAACTTCAACGTCAACGACAAAGACATCGTTCAACTCACCGACAAGCCAACCGGGAAATACAAACAAGGCTTCCTCAACTACATGAAGGAAGAACTCAATGGCAATACTGGGCGAGATCTCTTCCTCCAGTGCTTGGGCCTTTGGGATAAGAAGGCTGGTAAAGTCGATCAAGATAAGTTCGACAAATTCAACCTCGAATACATCCGCTACTACAACTGGCTTAATCGCAAACTGGCGATGAAGTATCACGTTGACGATCGCAAGCCTGTCCCATGGAACAAGGTGAAGAATAAGCGCGATCGCCTCATCGGTGATGAAGAAGATGACTTTCTTCCGCTTGAGGTTCTCGCGGAGAAAGTGGAAGACGTCAAGGACGGCTAATTCGCCTTCAAGCAACTCACGAAAAAGGGGCAGCCAATGATTGCAATTGGCTGCCCCTTTTCATTTTGAACGTTCTCACACCTTAGTCGATCAAAGTGTGATTAACGATCTTCTTGTCACGGTAAGCGTCACTCAGGAAATCCAAGTAGTCAAAGTACTCGACTTCGATCTTATTGAATTCGGCGTCTGTGAAGATTCGGCGCCAAACTGGAAGTCCGCTGTCGCCTCCGGTCTTACCCCCCTTGCTAATCTGCATCTTCATGATCTCCATAAACTTGGGCTTGTAGATGCCCCCTTTGAAGTTGTTGAAGAAATAAACCATCGCCCAGCCTTGAGAGTAGACGTGGCTATGAATGCGGTTCGCGATTTGTTCCTTGTCGTCCCCACGCTCCCTTGCACGGGACATCTTGAAGCGAGTCCAAGTGAGCAGCTCAGTCATTGTGATGCGAAATTTGGCATCGTTTTGGTCGGCAGCGACCGCCCTGATGCGCGTGTTGATGCGACCAAATTTGATCTTGCCGTCTTCAGGATCAATACAGTGTCCGGCAAAGTACTCAGCCACTCCTTCATCCGACCACATGGAACCATAAGAGCCAAGATGATTATTGTTCGTGAAGTAATGCATCACCTGGTGAGTGCCCTCGTGAAACATCACTTCTCGAAAAGCGTGCTTCTTGTCTTTGCCAGCACCCATCATGGTGCCAAAATCGAGAGGCACGCATAGGCGCTTCGTATCTGGCTCATAGTGAGCAAGAGCAAAAGTAATATCGCGATCGGGATTCTTGATGCGGTTGTAGTTGGCGTAGTCTTTATAGTTCCGGAACAAGATGATCCGGATGCGGCTGTCGCCCTTCGGTTCTAATTTGATTGAACCATCAAAATAGCGAACGAACTCGGCTTTGAGCTGAACCATCCAATCATAAACTTCATCGGCGATCACTTTTTCGCCACCGCTGGTGTTTGCTTGAACCATGAAGACAAATGGTTCATGAGCAATACCCACAAATGGCTCAGGCAAGACGTTGCCTTCCTTGTCCTTGAGGTGAACTGCCGTGCGGCGAGTGAAAGTATTGAAAGATCTCAGATCATCGTCTGCTCCGGACAAGAACTTATCAGCCTTGGCCGTGCTGATCTCAATCCCCAGTTTCTTGTGCGTCGCCTTGAGTTCTTTTGAGATGTCCCAGCGCTCACGCTTAAACTCCTCCACGCTCTTCTGGAGAGTTCTCACCCTCTTAGAAAGATCATCGTTCATGTACAGATGACCGAGGTGGGCAACTGTTTTTTTGATGTCTGTGATGGTCTTAGGTGCACGCCCGGAAACCCGCTCTCGCTTCTTCGCCGCATTCGGATCTTTGCTCGACTTGGAAGAATCAAAGATGTTCGAGCTAGTGCTCTTTTCCTTTGGTGTGTCCTTCACGACGACGGTCTTGGTCTTTTCACCGTCGTCCTTCTTTGGCTCGCCATCAAAGACGCCAAGGGCAAAAGCCGCGCCGGCAATAACAACCACAGTCAAGACTCCGGCGATGATGGCCTTATTAGGCCCTCCGCTTTGAGGCTTCTTGCGCGAGGATCGTTGACGGCTCTTCGCCCCTCCCCGACTAGGTCGGACGGGGGCTTTTTTCTTTTCTACGTTTTCGCTATCGGATGACATCTTAGACAGTACTCCCTGTCGTTTGTTTGACTTGGACATTGCACCATTGGCTGGGACGCACGAAGTGACGATTATCGCGTCAATTCTCTGGATTTTTTAGGGTTTCGCCAAGGCCTCACCCAGATTCTGCAGATTCGTCGCCATGATGGCGAGAAAATCGCCACGATTCTTCGGGTCAGTGAGGCCCGGATCCTCACAAGGCGAGAAGACGAAACTGGTTAACCCAAACTGTTTCTTAAGTTGTTCGGCCACTGCCGCGATCGGCTCAGACTCCCACAGGATGCTCTTGGCTGGATGATCCTTGAGAGCAGCCTCAACCGTTTTGAGTGCCCCATCATCCAATAAGGACTCCGGGTCGAGATCCAAATTAACCATATTGAGACCAATTCGACGCGCCAGATAGTTGTAGGCCGGATGGGACGCCAATATGGGCGTTTTTCCCTGCGCTTTGCCGAGCTCTTGGAATTTCTTGCCCAAAGCGGCCAAACGACCATCCAGAACGAGATGATTGCGCCTGAGCTCATCACTCTTCTTCGGTAGTAGGACCAGGAGGCCCTCAAGGATCGTCCGCGCCTGAATACGGGCATTCTCAAGGTCAACCCAGGTATGCCCGTCCTTGCCTACGTGACTATGGGAGTCTCCACTTCCGTGGCTATGACTGCCACCGGCCTCAAAGTAAATGAGATCGTCTTCCAGGGGATCTGCACTTCGGATCACTCGAGACTCGGGAAGACTGACATTCCCCATCCACTTCTCAAATTCTGCACCGTTGGAAACGATCAGATCTGCATCTCGGTACTGGGCAATTTCTTCATCACCTGGCGTCCATGTAATCGGGTCAGATCCCGCCGGCAATGGACACACCACGTCCACAGCTCCCTTGGCAATTTCCTGGGTCAAATAGTGAACCGGAAAGAAGGTCGTCAGAACCAAAGGCTTATCGCGTTTCGTCCGACTTTCTTCTTCGGGCTTATCGCCACAGGCCCCAAGTGCACATGCGAGGATGAGCAAGGATCCAAGCCCGATAATTTGCCTGTCGTTCATTTTGAATTCTCCAGAAACTCTGCGAAGTCAACAACTCGATCAAATCGATCGAGGATGCCATGGTCATGAGTCACAGCGATCAGTGTCGCTTGATTGTGTTCGACTTCAGAGTCGATCAAATCAAGGACGCTCTCTCGCGTTTGAGGGTCAAGGTTGCCAGTCGGTTCATCAGCAAGGATAATCGAGGGATTGGGGAGCAGCGCTCGGCAAATCGCCACTCTTTGCCTTTCACCTTGGGACAGGCGCCGGGGCTTACGGCCCAAGTACTGGCTAATGCCCGCGCCTTCTGTCAAGCGCAGTAATTCAGCCATGAAGTCCTCGGCGTCTCCGATCTTCGGCTCGACCAAGAATGGCAGCAAGATGTTCTCTTGGACAGTGAGTGCCTCGATCAATTCGAATTCCTGAAAAACCATCCCGATCATGCGAATTCGAAAGTCTCGGCAGTCTTCATCGCTGGCCTTCGAGACAACAAAATCACCAAGTCGCACTTCTCCCGATGTCGGTTTCAAGACACCAGACAAGAGCTGAAGCAAGG
>JBLINQ010000010.1:0-63438 GCA_047639315.1 Planctomycetota bacterium | reverse complement strand
CTCAATCAAATCACGGAGATTCGCACACTCCAAAAGTGCATGAAAATCCATGCACTGGAGCTTACGAGGCTGGCAACTGGGGTGGCCGCGGGAGGTATGGCGCCTCAGTCTTACGAGGGCCAATTAAGTGTCGATTCTTAATAGAGGTCCTGAATGTTCTTGCGGAGGAATTCCAGGGCTTCTTTCAGACTGAATTCGTTGTAACCGAAAGATGAGATCATCCTATCGCAGAAAGACTCAGCGGCAGACTTAGCCTCTTCGTCGATATTGCCAGGAATAGCTCCTTCAAGGATAAAAACATCGGTTAAGAGTTGCTCGACCTTCTTCAGCCCCTCTCGGAACACATTGCTCTTAAGTTGCTGGTATAGGTCAGCAAACACTTCTTCGTACACGATGGCTGAATCACGATTGCTGATTTTGAAAGCTGCTGCTCTTGTCATCAGGCTTGACCGAAAATCTTCTGCACTCTTCTCGCACTGAAGCAACTCCTCCATGCGTTTCATGAGCTGACGATCCGGGTCCATCATCTTGCCGCTTGACGGATCCTCAATTTTTTCATTCGTCTTGAACGCTCTTACGTGCAAGAAGTAAGTGGAAAACAAGCGCGAGTATTCGCCTTCGTCCACCAGTTCAGCCGCATCTTCAACATCATGCGTCAGGAGGCGTAAATATTCGGTGCGGGCGACATCAACGAAACTCTTACAATCATGATAGCCGTTCTTGCTCTGCTTCAGTCTCAAGAACTGGTAGCGAGACGTATCCTTGATCAGCTCTGGCAGCTTGCGCAATACCAGCAACGGCGTCAGTGAGTTGCCCGGTGGATGGATCGCGATCTCACTGAGCATCGTGATCATCTCACGAGGCGAACATCCGCGCCGCCCCTCATAGGCCGCGTCCCAAGTGCCTTCGAATTCGCATTCGTGGTTGTCGTATTCCCGCCGGAGGTCAGCAATATGCTGCCGCAGAAGGTTCTTGTGATCAGCACTCAGGTGCAGGGGCACAGTTCCATCATTGTAGAGCTTGGCCTTCTCGATTGGCGAGAGTGCTCCGACGATGGCGCTCAGGTCACTGTTCTTAAATTGCCCTGAAGATTGCATGAGTCGGGTCAGCACACTCCAGAGCCCAGCAATGTCCGCCGTGTGAGGGGCCACATGGATTTCGCTTGGCATTAGGTCGAAATGGCGCCCATAAATCTGTGCTTCCTTGTCGAACTCGAGCAGATAAGGAACTCCAACCAATTCCAGACGTCCCTGAAATGACGGAAACAATGGATCTCGCCTGAAGGCAGACAAGTAATTTTCGTTGCTTGTGCCAATCAAAACGAGATCAAGGCGAGCGGTGTAGGAAGGCAGATTGATGACGCCAGTCTCAGCCGTTGTGAGAAGGTACTTGTTTGCTTCGATCGGCCTCTTGAAGAAGTCACTGTATTCCACCATGCCACGATTTGCGTCGACCAAGTCTCCCTGGGCCTCGAACATAGTCTCGTTTTGCAGAATCGGTGGGAGACCCTTCATGGTCGCGTGACCAATTTGCCGCGAATGAGCGTCGATATTGGACTGCGGTTCGATGGTCACGGCCCCTCGGCGATACTGGCGCCGAATGGAATAGCGTTCGACTTGGACGTGCCGGATCAGTTTCTTCCAATCGCCCCGATAGGCTTTGAGCAAGGCATCATAAATGGAACGGAATTTCGGTGACAGATCGCCCTCAAGCACCATGCGAGTCTCGACAAACGACTCCTGCTCCGCTTCCGATGAATTCTTGAGGGCATCGGTCAAGAATTCCATTCGTTGGCTTTGGGGCAAAAGGAAGATCGGATGGTCATGAAGGTCGGAAGGGATCTTGGCTGAAATACGCTCGGCTTCGAGGAAAGCGAACGTGTCTATGTTTTCGTCCGAGACCACTGGATTGAATCCGAGCTTCTCCCCCTGATCTCCCGCCTCACTGAATACCCAACTAAACCGAAAAAGAGCCCCCTCTGGTACTTGTGAATAAATCTCAAGGCCTCGCATCAGGCCTGCTACGAGGGTGGTCTTGCTCGAGCCGTTAGGCCCATGGAGAAGGATCATCTTGTCATTTTGACGACGTTGGACGAATTCTCGGAGTGTCCGATAGAGCGCGTGCTGAGTCACTTCTTGGCCGATGGTCGCGTAGTCGCCCCCATCCTCTGGGCCATCGAAGACTTTGAAGCGTCGGCACGGCACACCGCAGGTAAGAACTTCTTCCGAGCCAAAGTAGTCCATCATGTCAGCAATATACTGAGCTGAGTTCCTGGTCAGAGAATAGGGATTCTCCTGTACTTGCTCTAAGAACTGGGAATAGGAGAGGATGACCCGGTCTTGCTCGAATCTCTCTTCCGATGATTGGCTTAAATCGTCAATGATCTCATCAATGGATCGCATGAAGGAGCTCCAATCTGGTTCTGGCCCTGAGGGGCACTCTTTTTTGTTGGCCCAGGTCAACCTGCATGATCACCCAGACAATCCCTATCATATACGTCGGCAATTCGGTGTCCGCGTCCGAAGTTCCTTATTTGTAGAAAGTTCTGATGGATCCGGACTTTTTCTCCCGATGCCGAGGTGTTGAAGGCCTCAGGCCGTATTTCGAAGGCAAGAATGAGAAATGGACGCAATTGAGCAGTGAGACCGCCGAGACAAAAAAATCGCCTCAATGCTAAAAGCATTGAGGCGATCTATGACCCCGACGGGATTTGAACCCGTGTTGCTAGGATGAAAACCTAGTGTCCTGGACCTGACTAGACGACGGGGCCGTCTGACTCTTTTATGAGGGCAGAAGGACTCGAACCTTCGACCCACTCCTTAAAAGGGAGTTGCTCTACCGACTGAGCTATGCCCCCGAGTGCGCGGAATTATAGGCTGGCGCGCGAAGGTTTCAACACCAACTATGTTTAGATCTCCATGATTTCTGCAGACTTTGTCGCAAAAACCCCGTCAACCAACTTTTCGCACTCTTTTGTGAGGTTTTGAATGCCAGTTTGGACGCTCTTCACATCATCTTCAGTGAGAAAATTATCTTTCTTGCCCTGATCTGACTGCTTATTGGCGTCCCGACGGACATTGCGAATCGCAACTCTCTGCGTTTCAGCCAGCTCTTTGACTTTGCCAACCAGTTGTTTACGGGTTTGCTCGGTCAATGGCGGGACACTCAAGCGGATGACTTTGCCATCACTATTGGGTGTGAGGCCCAAGTTGGCTGCCAGGATTGCCTTCTCAATTGCCTTAATTTGACTGACGTCAAAGGGCTTGACTGAGATTGTCTTGGCATCGGGAGTATTGATCTGAGCAAGCTGGCTGAGAGGTGTCATCGAACCGTAATAGTCGACGCGCACTGTTTCGACCAAACCGCCTGACGCACGACCGGTACGGAGCCCCTTGAGCTCATCACCCAAGAACTCGACACATTTCATCATCTTACTCTTGCACTCGGCAAGAATCTCATCATTGGAAGTCGTCATGGAGCCTGTCCCCTTTTAGCGTTTGCCTATTGCTCGCCGCCAATAAGGGTGCCGATCGAGGCATCCCCATTTACGACTTTCTCAATATTCCCTTGTTCCATCATATTGAAGACAACGATCGGAATTTTGGCTTCACGACACATTGTGATCGCCGTGTGATCCATGACTTCGATTTGGCGGTTAATCACATCAAGGTAGTCGAGACGATCCAGGATCGTCGCGTCGGAGAAGCGATTCGGGTCTTTGGTGTAGACCCCTCCAACCTTGGTGCCTTTGAGGATTACGTCACAGCCCAATTCGCGAGCCCGTAGGGCTGCGGCTGTGTCTGTACTCACAAAGGGATTGCCCGTGCCTGCAGCAAGGATGACCACCCGCCGTCTGCTAAGATGGCGATCGGCCCTACGTCGAATGTAGGGTTCAACCACTGAATCAATGCTGATCGCTGAAAGGACGCGGGTATCAAGCCCCATAGCCTCAAGGCCGCCTTGGATCGCTAATGCATTCATGACCGTACCAAGCATGCCCATATAGTCGGCTTGGGCTCGATCAATATCTAAGTGGGAGGCTTGCGCGCCGCGCATCAAGTTGCCGCCGCCTGTGACGACGGCAACTTGAATACCAGCGTTATGAACCGCTGCAATCTGCAAACAGCAACGTTCAATCGCGTCCCGGTCAAATCCTGACTCACCTTGCTTACAAAGTGACTCGCCACTGACCTTCAGGAGGACACGATGATAGGGGCCCCGTGTTGGTACTGGACCGCCCTCTTCCGTTGCCATAAGTTTTACTCGCCGATGCGGTACTTAGTGAATTTCGAAACCGTGATGTTCTCGCCAATTTTGGCGATGAGCTCTGTCACCAAACCACCAACCGTGATGTCAGGATTCTTCACAAATGGTTGCTCCAAGAGAGCGACCGATTTCGTGAATTTACTCATGCGGCCTTCGATGATCTTTGGCCAGAACTGCTCAGGCTTGCCAGATTCCTTGGCCTGGCCTTCGTAGATCTCCTTCTCTTTAGCGAGAAGGTCTGCTGGAATGTCTGCAGCTGCCAAGGACACTGGTGCTGGATCTGCAGCAGCGATGTGCATACAGATGTCAGTCATCGCTTTGCCAAAGTCTTCGTTGCGAGCGGCGAAGTCAGTTTCGCAGTGCATTTCCAACAAAACACCAACTCTGCCGTTGGTGTGAATGTAGGACTGAATACGACCTTCAGCCATTGTGCGGTCGGACTTCTTCGCAGCCTTGGAGACACCGCGTTTGCGGAGCCAATCCACGGCCTTATCCAAGTCGCCATCAGACTCGACAAGAGCCTTCTTGCATTCCATCATTGGGGCGTCCGTTTTTACACGGAGTTCCTTGACCATTTGGGCGGTGATCGCCATGACTTGTCCTCGACTTTGCAATTACGCATGTCGCTGATCATCAGCGACTGCTTAAGAATTAATGATTAACCTTCGACCGACTCAGGCCCGGTAGGACCTGGCTTTGTTTCAGCAACGTCAGCGGAACTTTTCACTTCACCGGCAGTTGGTGCTGGTGCAGCTTCAGGCTTTTCGGCACGTGCCTCTTGCCCAGCTTGCTCCGAAAGACGGCGTTCACGCTCGTCGCGAGACTTCTTCAAGATCTTGTCTAACTCAGCCTGCTCGGCAGCCTTCTTCTTTTGGCCTTCAAGCTTGTTCTTCTTGGCTTGGTCTTTCTTCTGAGCAGTCTCAGCCTTGCGCTTCACTTCTTGAGCAAGGAACTGAGCATGGGCCTGACGACCGTTCACAATCGATTCAGTCATCTTGGCCAAGAGAACTTGAAGGCTGCGCAATGCGTCATCGTTACCTGGGACAGCAATGTCAACAGTCGATGGGTCACAGTCGGTATCGAGGATCGCAATGACAGGAATTCCCATCTTGCGAGCTTCAGCCACAGCTGTTTTTTCTTTACGTGGATCGACGACAACCAAAGCACCTGGCAAACCATTCATATTGCGGATGCCGTGCAGGTTGCGGAAGATCTTTTGCTTCTCGCGAAGGATGCGGGAGATCTCTTTCTTCTTCAGAGTCTCAAACGTTCCATCGCTCTCCATGGCCTCAAGCTGCTCGAGGCGACGAAGGCGCGAGCGGATCGTCGTGAAGTTGGTCAAGATGCCACCCAACCAGCGCTCGGCGACGTATGGCATTTCGATCTTGGCAGCCTCAGTTGCGATCAAGCTTTGAGCTTGACGCTTGGTGCCAACAAAGAGAACTGTTTGACCTTCAGAAGCGATTCCCTGGAGGAATGAGCAGGCTTTGATGAGGCCACGAAGGGTCTCTTTCAGATCGATAATATGAATCAGGTTACGTTTGCCAAAGATGTATGGCGCCATCCGTGGATTCCAACGGCTGGCCCGATGGCCAAAATGTACACCTGCTTCAAGAAGCGTCTTAATCGGTACTGCGAACATAGTCATTCTCCAAAGTCAGAAGCGCGGTCTAAAACGTCCCGAACTCGTTTCAGCAATCGCTCCTTAAGTCGTTATCTCTCAAGGATTAATGTCAGCAACCTCAAACGGGCATGGAGGAAGCCGCGTATTCTAACAGGCGGTTTATCGAACCCAAGTGGTGATGTGAACGGAGTTAAAGTCTCTTTTTTGGCAAGAAGTCTACCCCAAAGCTGATTGCATCCCAGCCAATCTTTCGCCAGCATGGCGCCCGCAAGCTTGCACAGGAAAGGGAATTGTCCAGTTTGACCGATCACAAACGAATTTTTGCCGTGGCTGGTGAACCATCCGGAGACGTCCACGCCGCCTTTGTCCTACAGGAGCTGAAGAATTCGGCCCCAGATGTCGAAATCCGTGGCTTCGGCGGCAAGCACATGGCCGCTGCCGGCATGCATCTTTTAGAGGATTTGGCAGCCAACGCCATCATGGGCCTCTTCCCCGTGATCAAGTCACTTCCCAAGATTCGCCAATGGTTCGCCAAAGCCGTCCAAGATCTCAAAGAGAATAGGCCTGATGTCGTCCTTCTCGTGGACTACCCCGGATTCAACCTGCGCTTGGCCAAGATTGCCAAGAAAATGGGGATTCCGGTGATCTATTACATCAGCCCACAGGTTTGGGCTTGGAATCAAAAGCGCATCCACAAAATTCGCCAAGTCGTTGACCTCATGATCGTCATTCTGCCTTTTGAGAAATCGTTCTACGACAAACATGGCGTGGAGGTTTATTATCCGGGACACCCGCTCTCAGACCGATTGTCCAAGAGCCCCGCAGATCAGAAAACCGCAGACGCACTCAGATCCGGACCGGGCCGTCCCTTGATCGGACTCTTTCCGGGTAGTCGCCCGCACGTCGTGCAGTCTCTCGCTCCCGAGTTCATCCGCTGCGCCGTGGAAATGACCAAGAAGCCTGAACTCTCAAACTCTCACTTCCTGATTGCCGCGGCCGACGAGAGAATTGCTGAGATGATTCGCTTAGTTCCTGGTCTGAATCAAATCTCCCACGACGTCGTCGCCAACCGCTCATTCGAAATCATGGCCGCATGCGATGTCGCGCTCACGACGTCAGGAACAACAACCATTGAATTAGCCGGACACCTGAAGCCAATGATCTTGGCCTACAAAGTGTCACCTGTCCTACTTTTCTTGGGCCGCATGTTCGTCAAAGTTCCCCACATCGGCTTGGTGAATCTGATTGCTGAAAAAGGGATCATTCATGAGCACATCGGCACCAAGAAACTCTGGCGAGAATTAGCTAAAGACTTGGGCGACTTAGCCCTGAATGAGAAGCGCCAAGATGAGATTCGGGACGAATTGAAAGAAGTGGTCGCGCGCTTAGAGAGCCCGGGAAGTTACCGCCGGACGGCAAACCGCATACTTGAGTTCATGGCCGGTTAAAAGCGTCGTACCCTTAATCGAACCTTAGTCATTCAAGTTCACGTTGCTCAAGCTTGCCTGCGCCGAATCGACAATCATCTGGGCCGTTTCCAGCGCTCGAAGGCCATCCTCACCACTGACAGGAGGTTCGACCTCATCAATGATTGACTGCAAAAAAGCGTCATCTTCGGCAAACAGCGGTTCGACTTCTACGATCTTTAGCTCCTCAATTCGTACGAGATCTTTCTGCATGAATTCGAGAGGATTCGTAATGCGTTGAAACTCGGGAGAGCTTAGGTCAAGACCGCCTGCCTCGAGCGCTTTGCCTCGCCTGATAATGCGACCGACTTTCTTTGAGAAATCTAAAGTCACATACATTTCGCGCGAGAACATGCGCAATATTCTCTCGGTTTTGAGTGCGACACGGCTTGCAGTCGCATTCGCTACAGCGCCGTTTTCGAAGACGAGACGGGCATTGGCAAGATCTTCATTGGTGCCGATAACTGGCACCCCGACGGCATGGACGGCTTTGACTGGGCTCTTGGTGAGATGCAAAATGATATCGATGTCGTGAATCATCATGTCCATGACCACACCGATGTCGGCACTACGAAAACTAAATGGGCTGACACGCTGGGAGTCGATGAATCGGGGCTTGAGCTGGTGAGCCTCCAGGGCAACGATCACAGGATTAAACCTCTCACTATGCCCCACCATGAGTCGCAAGTTGCACTCTTTGGCTTTTTCGCACAGCTTGCGCGCATCCTCAACAGTGTCACAAATCGGTTTCTCAACCAGTACGTGGATACCACTCTCGAGCAAACGAATAGCAACTGCAAAATGCTGCGCCGTGGGAGTCGCGACGATTGCGGCGTCAATGCCTTCAAGCCCTGATACGTCGGCGCAGAACTGTGCGCCGTACTTAGAGGCGAGGGCAGCACCTCGCTCTTTGTCCACGTCACAGATCATGGACAACTGAACTCGTGGATTTTCGTCCAACACGCGAGCGTGAATGGAGCCGAGATGCCCGGCCCCGATGACTGCAAATTTGAGCATATTAGACGTTACGTCCACGGCCATGTCGGCCACGGTCAACGCGTCGCAAGAATTCGATCAACTCCTGCACTTCTGGCGTCAAATCTTCCTGTCCTTCAAACTCCGCCACCACCTCCGCGCGTGGTTTCCGCGAACGAAACAGCGCGCGATAGACTTTCTTCAGAGCATTGATGCGCTCTTGGCCCACACCGTTTCTTTGCAACCCGACAATGTTGACCTTGCGCACCTTGCTCGGATTACCTTCAACAATCATGTAAGGCGGCACGTCCTGAACAATACGAGTGAGGCCGCCGACGTAGGATAGTTTGCCAACAGTGGTGAATTGGTGCACCGCAGCGGCACCATTCAGAATGGCTCGATCTTCAATGATCACATGCCCCGCCAAAAGCGAGTTATTGGCCATAATGATGTTGTCGCCAAGGAGGCAGTCATGAGCAATGTGTGCACATGCCATGATCAGATTGCCATTGCCCACACGCGTAAAACCATCACCTTTATGGGTACCACGGTTCACAGTCACGCTTTCACGAAAGACATTCCGATCGCCAATGACGAGGTGTGTGTCTTCTCCGTGCCAGCTCAGATCTTGTGGATCGCTACCAATGGAAGAATAGGGATAGGCCGTATTGTTGCGGCCCATTTTCGTGTTGAGGCCAACGGTCACGTGGTTCTTCAGAACCGTGCCGTCGCCAATTTCACTACCCGGGCCAATGACACAATAGGGACCGATATGAACATTCTTCCCCAGACGCGTGGTCGGGTGAATGGTCGCGGTCGAATCAATCGTTGTGGTATTCGTCATACTCAACTTCCCTCGAACCACGGTCATCAAAACCTGCGCCAACACGGCTATCGCTTTTTTCTGACCCAAACGCAGGCCACGAGCGACGGATAAGAAAACCGGCCTTCTGGACCGAGGGTCATCTCCATACTACTTCCCGGTATTCCCTCCCGGGTTGACTGATCTTACCCCTCAAAGACCGATTCGACGAGTGTTTTCCTTACTCATCCATCAACATGAACTTGAGGATTGCTTCGACGGTCGTTTCGCCGTTCACAGTGCCATGCCCAATCACCTTGCCTGACTTCTTGCGAATGTTCAGGGTTTCACACTCCAGACGGAGTTGATCACCGGGCACAACGGGCTTCCGGAACTTAATTTTGTCGATCGACAAAAGCACGGCAACTTTCCCGGTGTTCTCCATCCGTCTCATTAGAAGGACACCAGCCAACTGGGCCAGTGCTTCCACTTGGAGGACACCCGGAAAAATCGGTTGGCCGGGCCAATGCCCCTGAAATTGAGGCTCGTTGAAAGTCACATTCTTGATGGCAACAGCACGCTTGAATCCATCAATAGAAATCACCTTGTCCAAGAATAGAAAGGGGTACCGATGGGGAATGATCTTGAGAATCTCTTTGATATCGAGACCCGTTTCGCGCTGCACGAGGCCTTGATTCTCAAGCTCTTCCACGCGGGCTGCCAGCTTCTTGACCAATTTCGCATTGGTTGCGTGGCCTGATTTTGACGCAATCACATGGGCCTCTAAGTCCATGCCCAAGAGCGCCAAATCCCCCACCAAGTCGAGTACTTTGTGACGGGCAAACTCATCTTCGAATCGCAATTCGTTGTCGATGACGCCAGCTTCACCGATCACCAGGGTATTGTCGCAGTTCGCACCTTTGCCGAATCCTGCTTCCTGTAGCTGCCGAGCCTCCGACTCCAAGCAGAAAGTGCGCGCCGGAGCGATGTCTGAGACAAAGGAATTCTTGTCGAAACTGAAAGAGACAAACTGGCTCGAGATCGCCGAATCCTTGGGATAATCCAGGGAATAGCTGATCTTCAAGCTGCCCTTATGAGGAAAAGCCGCAATGTGAGCCTCACCATCCTCAACCACAATAGGTTGATCGAGAACGAAGGTCTTACGCGGCACTTTCTGATCAACAATGCCTGCGTCGGCCAAGAGTGCATGGAATTCCAAGGCACTGCCTCCAGCAGCCGGCAATTCCATGGAGTCGAGCTTGACACGCAGATTATCAATCTTGAGAGCGAGTGCAGCTGACAAGAAGTGTTCAACCGTATGCACCTCGGCGGGGCCATCCTTCAGAACCGTCTGTCGGCTCCGGAGCATGACTCGGCTATGAGTGACGGGAATCTCTGGCGCCCCTTCTAAGTCGGTGCGGACAAAGACGATTCCTGTCCCTGGCTCGGCCGGCTCCACGGTAAGGCAAACATTTTGCCCTCCGTGGATTCCGACGCCGTCAAGTTTGACGACATTTGCGATCGTGGATTGATTGCGCAACCGTTCGCCTATTTCATCAACTTCTTGATCTCTTCGGTGATGTCGAGATCAGGATGATTGTAGATGACTGCACGAACCAAGATGTTTGACGAGACCTCTTCCAAAGACAAGCGCTTAAGGCCGCCATCTTGCTTCAAAAAGACCATGTCGAGGCCCTTTGATTGGGCGTAGGTCGCGATCGTCTGCACAGCCTTCTCATAGATTTCTGCGGTCAAGCGAGCTTTCTCACGATTGCTCGTGATGTCCAAAGCCTCACGACGCACTTTGAATTCTGCGCTCTTGATCGCGATGATCATTTGAGCTTCAACGAATTTTGGATCTTCTTCAGGGTAGATTTCCAAATTCGTTTTCTGAGCGTCGATTTCACCACGAAGAATCTGGAGCAAATTACGTTGTTGACCTTCCTTCTCGCGCAAGGCATCGAGTTGACCGCTATTGCGAAGAAAGTCGTTGGTAATTGCCTGGATATCAACAACAGCAGTCTTTGGAGCTCTTAGGCTCTGGCCGCGATCAGCTGTTGCTGAAGACGACAAACCGCAAAGTTCAAATCCAACAAACAATGACAACATGGCGACGGCAATGATTGCCGTCGAAAACAAAGTCTTGGACATGGGAATCTCCTCCCTCTGTGAGAAACGCTATCAGAACTTTCTGTCGAGGCTAAAGCTCACGACTTGTGTTCGGTCACCATCTTCCTTCGACAACGGAAACCCGAAGTCGATGGCAAATGGGACTGGACCCAGAAAGTCAATCTTCAATCTAATACCAAAGCCCACAGTGACCCTAAAGTCATAGAGTGCATCGGAGTCGAGCTCAGGTGCCAGTGAACCTGTATCTACGAACAGGACACCGCCGAGAACTTTTTCATACAATGGAAACAGGTAGTTGAGTGAGCCGGTCACCAGGACCTTGCCACCCGTCGGTTCGCCTCGTTCGGTCGGACCCAATCCGCGGAATTGAAAACCACGAACCGATCCTTGACCACCGGCGTAGAACCGTTCATACACAGGCACGTTGTTCGTCGAGCCCCATTCCTTCACGTAACCAAAATGGCCAACGAAATAGAACACATGCTTGCGATCATCCGCGTCCGTGTGAAGTGTCTGGTAATACTCACCGTTGAAATTAAACTTGTTGTAGTTCACTTCGCCACCAAGGCCGGCAAATTCATGACTCAAGTCAATGCGATAACCATCTGACGGTCGCTGGAAGTTATTGAGATCGGCGATGCGCACAGTCAAGGTCATACTTGAAATGAGCCGCTCACCTTCAAAGTCGTAGGCGATTTGCGGCGCGTCGTCATCAAGATTATCGACGTCCACGAATTCAAAGCGGTAACGCAAAGCAGCCGAAATCTGGAAGCCAATGCGACGGCCAACGGCAAACGTAAATCCAGTTCTTGTTTCATCCCAGTTTCGGAAACGACGCAATCGACGAAAAGCATTGATGCTCATGTCGTATTCTGAATCGAAAATGAAGGGATGGGTATAGGTAGCCTGCAACTGGAACAGGTTGATGCCTGGATAGATGCCGAGTTCTAAGCTCTGGCCGCCACCAGTAAAGGCATCAAAGAAGTCACCAAGGTTCTCAGGGAAATCGAGAGGGTCGAAATTTTCTTTGCGATAAACAATCGCACCCACCAACCCAGCGTTCGAGTTCACACCAACAGCAAAACGAATCGAACCGGTATCAATTTCTTCCAGTTGAATCTCAATGTCCTTGATGTTCTCTTTTTCGGTGTCTTCCACGGTAATGAAGACTTGGCGGTAGTCATCGAAATCTGCCAGCGTGATATCCGTTTTGATGAGATTGACACTCGACGGTTCGAAATACCGGAGATTGATAATTCGGTTTTGAGCGCGGTTGAAAGTATTGAGGTTAAAAGGTGCGCCCGGGACGAGGTCGTCGAGAAGCCGGCGAATCACGCGGTCTTGGGTCTCAACGTTACGCTTGATCCGAACTTCACCCACCCGCACGCGTTGGCGCTCATCAATCACAATTTTGACGTCGATTTCATGACCCTCAAGAGGGATCTCCGACGCATTCCGGACCCGCACATTGATGTAGGCCTGATCGTGATAGAGAGCACGGATCAAATTCTGATCTTTGTTGAGCGCAAAGGCTTGCTCATAACGCCCACCAACCTTGGTTTTCATCTCAGCTTGAAGCACGGCCAGATCGACGCGATCTAAACCTTCGAATGTAATACTGCGGACAATGTAAGGCTCGTTTTCGACAATCTTGACGGTCAAGAAGACCTCTTCTTTGTCCAGACTGAATGAGCGGTCGACAAGAGTGATTTGGGCGTCCAAGAAACCATAACCCGAATAGAAATTATTCAGGTTGACGATGTCAGCCTGAACTTCTTTCTCGACGTAAGGTTGGCTCGACAAGAAGGCAGCTTCATCGGTCGTTGGCATGGCTTCGAGGAGTTCCGACTTCTCGAACGTCTTGTTGCCGATGAATGTGACCTTCTCGATCGTGACCTTCGGCCCTTCGGTGATGTCAAAGATAACCGTCGTGAATTCTTCGACGACCTTGCGGTACTTGACTTGGACAAAGTGGAAGCCATCGCGGAGATACTTCTCACGAAGTCGCTGCTCATCCAACTTCAGAGTGAGGTCGTCTGCCAGTCCACCATCATGGGAATCGACAATCGACTCGAGCTCTTCACGATTGAGTTCGAGGTTACCGAGAAAGAAAAGGCTACCGATTCGTGGGTTTTCGGAGACAAAGAACTGGATCTTGACTCCGTTAGTCTTCACGAGAACCCGTTCGGAGATCGTGCTGAACAGCTTCAATTCTTGGACAAGAACCTTAAGGTCGGCATTCAGGTCCTCCCGAATGAGAGGCTGGCCGACTTTGGTTTTCATGCGTGCGAACACGGATTCCTTGTTTGCCAACTCGGCACCAATGAACTCCATGTCGACGACGGTCATGCCTTCGTGTTGTTCGGGACCATCATCCTGGGCCTGAAGTGTCAGCCCAGTCGACAACACCAAAATGGTGAGCATCCAAATTCGCAACAAAACCCTTCCTCCTCGACCAGCTCGGCCTCATTCCCTTGGGGCATCGGACATTAACCACGAAAGTGGATTTAATTCCATCCCCACACCACAACAACGCGTGGTTTGGTCGGGTGGCACCGTACTCGGAAGGGGGCCCAGACGTAAACCCCAAGAATGGCCTTGAGACAAAAACTCAAGTGATTGTTATCAAAAGACTTACGAGTGGCTCGTTTTTGCGAAAGGTTGCCAGATCCAGGATCAGAAGTTTCGCGCTCGTGAACGGAATTTCATGATTTCGCGACAAAAGAGCAGCGGAACCATTCCTGTTGGGCCATTTCGTTGTTTTGCCAGAATCAACTCGATATCACGGCCCGCTGATTCGTCAAACTCAGGATCGGCATTCTGATAATTCGGGTCATAAAGAAACATGATGAGGTCAGCATCCTGTTCAATCGCGCCTGATTCCCGCAAGTCACTCATTCGTGGCTTCCGCTCTTCTTTTTCAGCGGCACGGTTAATCTGAGACAAAGCGATAATCGGAACTTCTAACTCACGGGCAAGCGCTTTAAGCGAACGCGAGATAGTCGAGATCTGCTGTTGACGGTTTTCGACGTTGGGGCAGTCCATTAACTGCAAGTAATCGATGACCATGGCATCGATATTGTGCCTTCTCTTCAACCGCCTGGCCTTGCCACGCAAGATAGTAGGGGTGAGGCCTGGCGTATCGTCAATGAAAATCGGCGCATCGTGGAGACGCCCAGCGGCTTCGACGATCTTGCCCCATTCCGATTCGCTGAGGTTGCCCTTTCGGACATGATCACCCTTTACCTCAGACAAGGCGCAAAGCATGTTGGTCGCGATTTGCTCCTTCGACATTTCCAAACTGAAAAATGCCACGCATTTGTTGTGGCGCACGGCCATGTTCATGGCGCAGTTGATGGCAAACGTTGTCTTACCCACAGAAGGTCGAGCAGCGAGGATGACGAGGTCACCCCCTTGGAAGCCCCCAGTCTTTGCATCCAGATCGTAGAAGTCCGTGGCACAGCCCGTCATCTTGCCCTGGTTCTTCGAGAATTCTTCAACCATCTTGACGGTGCTTTCAAGCACCTTCTTCATTTCGGTCGGCTCGTTGGCAGCACGATTCTCTGCGAGCTTAAAAACCTCAGACTCGACGAATTCAATCACGTCCTCGGCTTTTTGCGCTTGCGGTTCATCCTTCTTGGAGCGCTCTCCATATGCACGACGAAGAACTTTGTTCGCGATCGAAATCAGTTGCCGCTTGACCGAACGATCCTTAACGATGGCGGCGTAGTCGCCAGCATGGGCTGCAGATGGAACACTCTCCATGATCGAAACGAGCTTGGCCAGCCCGCCCATCGCTTCTAACTTTCCTTGCGCGGAAAGACGATCCTTCACCGTGACTGCGTCGACCGGTCGATTCTCTTCGTAGAGTTCAACAATCACCTCGAAGATGGAGCGGTGATCACGATCGTAGAAGTCTTTTGCTTTGATCTCTTCGGTCACGACACCGACCGCGTCGTTATCAAGCATCACCGAGCCAAGAACGCAGGTCTCGGCCTCTAAGTTTTGTGGTGGCTTGCGAACGAGGAGCTCATGCTCCGAGTCCGTCATAGATTCGAGTGCTGGGTTGTTCATCTACTTATTCCCCGTATTGACGTCGCGCCTTTTACCACGGGATTCACAGCTTCACGAGGGCTGTTGGTCTTTCTGGATAACTTCTTGCCGGACGAAAACGCAAAGTACGCTACACCCTACCTTTCCGTCATCGGCTCAGACTTATCCACAATGTTACATGATGACAAAACAGGAGGACTATGGGCGATATGATAAGTAGAGATCGACGTTCATTCGTTCGCACCGCCAATAGAAAACGTAAAAAAAGCCCGCAACCGTTTGGCTGCAGGCTTTTTCAATTTCGAATCAGAGAAAGAAGACTACTCTTCAGTCTTTTCTTCTTCCACGACCTCAGCGGCTTCATCACCTTCAGCGGCGTTTTCAGCATCGTCGCCTTCGGCCTCTGCGCGGTTGGCTTCAGCTCTCTCTTCGACAACCTCAGGAATAACAATTTCGGCAACAACCTGGACTGGGAATTCGACTTCAACTTCAGAGTGAAGACGAACAACAGCCAGGTAATCACCAACGCGCTTCCAGTGGCTACCCATGATGATTTGCTTTTCGTGCAATTCAACAGAGATGTTGCCACCCAAGTGGGCTGCAAGGATCGCTTCCGTGACCGAACCAAAGAGTTGGCCGGCATCGTTAGCTTTCATCTTAACAACGAGGTTGTCGTTGCTTTGGATGTACCCTTTGGTTTTCTCAGCGATCAAACGAGCGGCGTCGATGTGATCAGCTTCACGCAAGAGATAAGATTCTCTTTCCTTGCGCAAGCGGTTGAGATTGCCTTCGGTTGGATAGACAGCAAGCTTTTTCGGCAACAGGAAGTTGCGGCCGTAGCCGTTCTTGACGGTGACAATGTCGCCGGTGCTGCCGAGTCCACGAATGTTTTCGTTTAAGACAAGTTTCATGACTCAGTTCTTCCTTTCAACCTACGTAGGGCATGAGGCCCATGTAGCGTGCACGCTTGACTGCAAGCTTGACCATTTTCTGGCACTTGGCGCAGTAGCCCGAGCGCTTGCGTGAAAACAACTTACCTTGCCCTGTAATCACTTTTTGGAGTGGTTCTAGGAACTTGTAGTCGATCAGCTTGCACTTCTCGTTCTCTTTGCTCAAGTCCTCCTGGGAGCGGCAACAGCCACGAGCCCGTCGTTCGGTGAACTTGCGAAACTTGTTCTTACGTTTCTTGATCTGAGCAGCCCTGGACATGGCTTAACCTCGGTCGCTTAAATTGGTGATCATATTCGATGATCGGTTACTGACTATTCGCCGTCGTCGCCTGCAATAGGCGCTGCCTCTGAAGGCTCGGCACGTTTTTCTCTTCTTGGCGCTGGGCGGCTACCTCGCTCACGGAAATCCCGGGAGCCATGAGCCGCATCCATTTCCTGTGCCGTTTGGAACGGTGGAAATATCTCGCCTTGAATGGCAAGCAAGAGTTGACGCGAGATGATTTCGCTCAAGGCGCAATCACGACGAATCTCATCAATGGCAGACCCAGGTGCTTCAAAATGCACAAGGATGTATGAGCCACGTTTTTGCCTGTTGATTTCGTAGGTGAGCTTGCGCTCGTCCCACTTACCCATTTGGGCAATTTTGCCCTCGTGTTTCTCAAGGATTGCTGTGATTTCAGCAAGACCCTTTTCCGGCTCGCTTTTCACCTTGCCGTGGTCGAGGAGAAACATGCCCTCGTACTTATTCAAGGCCTACTCCGATCAGTTAGTTCGATTTTCGTTCTTATGCCATCCACTCACTTGGGCCGGTTACGAACCATTCCAATTTCTCATGAGCACGTTTACTGACTCACCACTGAAGAAATCCTCAATAGCTTGCCCTGCACGTTGGACAACACCCAAAATCTCTTCCTCCTCCGATTCATCGAAGGCACCCAAGACGTGTTCTTTCATCCCCTCTTCTCCGTGCCGGCTCACGCCAATGCGGATTCGAGGGTAATTGCTCGAGCCAAGGGCGCGAGCAATGTCCTTCAGACCGTTGTGACCACCATCCGAACCTTTCGGTCGAATGCGAAGCCGGCCAACATCAAGGTTGAGGTCATCGACCACAACCATGAGTCCTTCAGGATTCCATTCTTCGGCCAGAAGCAGATCAATGACCTGACCTGACCGATTGACATATGTCAGTGGCTTTACCAGCCACCCACCTTGTATTTCAGCGACCATGAAGAACTCGTTGGCTTTCCGAAAAACCACACCACTCTTCTTGGCCAACTCGTCAACAACCGCAAAACCGACGTTATGACGAGTTCCGGCATAGTGAGCCCCAGGGTTCCCGATAGCGAGAACAATAAGGCAGTCACTTTTCAGTCTTCGTCTCCGTCATCAGCTTTCTTGCCGATCACTTCAGGCTCGACGCTATCGCCATCTTCACCGGTCTCGGCAACTTCTTCATCTTGAGCCTTCACATGGTTCAAGACAACAACGTCGGAGTCGCTGTGCTCAAAAGCAGCGCAACCTTCTGGCATTTCGACATCACTGATGCGAAAGGCCGCGCCAACTTCCAGCTTGCTCAGATTCAAAGTGAAGTACTGAGGAATTACCATTGGCAAGACTTCGACTTGGATCGTGTCCAAAAGTTTCTCGACGATACTATCGGTGATCTCAGGAGCCATCCCGATGTAGCGCAATGGAACGTGAACGTGAACCTTCTTGTCGCGATCAATCCGCATCAAGTCGACGTGAAGGATCGTGCTTCCCAAAGCATCAAACTGGAGGTCTTGGATTAGGACGACCTGCTTCTTATCTGATTGCTGCAACTCGACGATGTGAAATCCGCCATCGAGAATACGGTTAAAAGTATGAGATGACGCCTGCAAGGCACGGGGCTCCCGTCCCAAACCATAGAGGTTGATTGGGAATTGCCCGGTCTTACGCAGCCTACGGGCAGCGGCAGTACCTCTGTCAGAGCGATCAAATACGTCTAGCTTTGGGCTTTCCATGTCCTTGTCCATCTACACCACTGTGGGTGATCACTGCGGCCTTCACGGATGAAGGGCGCCTATTTCTTTTTCAAACGCGTTTTGCGTTTCTTTCTCGGCAGCGGTTTTGCTGGTACTCCAGCAACACACTGCCCCGATTCAACATTTTGGTTGGCAGGCACGACAGCGCCAGCTCCAACCACGGCATCCTTGCCCACCACAACGGGAGCCACAAGCACCGCACCGCTCCCGACAAACGCGTTGTCAAGAATTTGAGTCAGGTGTTTTGATTCGCCGTCGAAATTGGCGGTTATGACGCCAGCTCCAACATTGACGCCACGACCAAGAGTCGCGTCACCCAAGTAACTCAGATGACGAGCGTAAGTGCCCTCACCCAAGGTAGAATTCTTGACCTCAACGAAGTTTCCGACCTCGGCTTCATCGTGGAGAACAGTCCCTTCGCGCAGATGAGCGAAAGGCCCGACTCTACAGCGGGCGCCGATGTTAACACCGCTCATGATAACGGAAAAGGGCCAAACAACAGTCCCCGCGCCGATCGTAACTCCTTTGCTGACAAAGGTTGACGACGGATCAACGAATTCCACACCAGCAGCAGCATGCTCAAAGGCGATCCTGGTTCGAAGCGCGCTCTGAGCCAAACCAAGGTCGGTGAGGGTATTGATCCCCATGGCCTCAGTATGATCACTGATAGAGATGGCCTGCACCTTCTTCGCGTCAGCCACCAAGTTCTTGATGACGTCGGTCAGGTAGTACTCACCGGAATTCTTGTTGGGACGGATGCGCCGAAGCCCATCATAGAGAGCTTCGTTCTTGAACAGGTAGATGCCTGAGTTGATCTCGCGGATCGCCAACTCGGCAAAATCAGCGTCGCGTGCTTCCACGATTCGCTCGAGGCGTCCGCGACTATCCCGGACGATGCGCCCCAAGCTTCCTGGATGCTCCAAGGTCGCGGTAATGACGCTCGCTGCGGCGCGAGAGCGCTTATGACGTTGGAAGAAGTCTTTGATTGTTGATGCCCGTAGAAGTGGGACATCACCCGAAAGAACCATGACATGCCCGCTACGACCAGAGAAGCGGCGGGAAGAGCACTTGATAGCGTGACCGGTACCTTTTTGCTCTTTTTGTACGACAAACGAGACAGAATGGCCTTGCATGGCCTTCTTGACCTGATCACGTCCATGACCGACGATCAACGCGATTTCACGTGGATCGAGTTGTCCCGCTTCTTCCACGACGTGGTGGATCAGGGGCTGGCCATGGAGGCTATGCAGAACTTTGGGCAGATCGCTTTTCATGCGCGTACCCCGGCCTGCTGCCAGAATCAATATGTCAAGGTCTCGTGCCATTGTCAGCTAGGTTCAATCTCACATGAGTTTTTGGACTTCAAGGCGGCCATTGTAGCGGCCGAATCTGGCGTTTCAATGACACTTGGCCCCCAGGGGTGGCCTAAATGCAAAAAAAGAGCTCCCACGTCGTGGGAGCTCCCTTATTTATTACCCGACTAGGACTTGAACCTAGAACGAGAGAATCAGAATCTCTTGTGTTACCGATTACACCATCGGGTATTGATCGAAAGGCTTGCTTCGCCCTTCTGCACGAGACCCTAGTGTCGGCATGGACCCGATTCGACGTCTCGGCGTCGCCTTGAGCCAACAAACACCAAGAATCTCAAATTGCCCGGCCAGGACTTGAACCTGGAATACTGACGTCAAAGGTCAGTGTGTTACCGATTACACTACCAGGCACGACGGGACGTTAATAACTCGACACCGGCTATTGGTCAAGCCCTCTTCGGCCAAAACACTCTTGGATTAGCTCAGAGTGGCCTCAAACGCTCATTTAGCTTGATTTTTCTGAACAACAAAATCAATGAGTCGGCGCAGCAAATCGAAGGTGTGATTGACGGTTCGGCGTTTCACTTCGGTTCGTGAGACGCCATGAATTTTCATCTCGGCCCAGGTTGTGCCGTCAGCGAAGCTCGCTGCGACCCAACAAGTCCCAACCGGCTTCTCTTCCGAACCTCCGGTTGGCCCGGCAATCCCGGTAGTCGCAATGCCGAAATCAGCGCCCACATTAAGGCGCGCCCCCTCGGCCATCTGCCTGGCGACCGTTTCGCTCACGGCCCCATTCTCTTCGATTGATTTGGGGTCAACGGAAAGCGCCTGACATTTGGCTTCGTTGGAATAAGTGACAAAATCGGCGAGAAAAACATCCGAAACGCCGGGCAGCTCGGTCAACTCATGGCCAATCAGCCCGCCGGTTAACGACTCGGCAACCGCCAAAGTGTGATGATTACGTCGCAATTCTTCAGTCACCACGACCGCGAGATTGCGACCGTCGGCACTATAGACGTGCTCGCCAAATATGGTCTGGATCTCAGCGACGACAGATCCAATCAGGTCATCGGCCTCGACCTGGGTGACGGCTTTCGCCCGCAAGCTCAAGATCACCTCACCGTGCTTGGCGGCGATCCCACAGAGCGGATTGCGACCACGACTCAGAATACCTCCGAGCCTGTTCGCAATCACCGACTCGCCCATGTTGACGATTCGCATTTTCGCTTGCGACATCTTCAGGGGTGAATCACCGAATAGATCGAGAACTCCATCCTCGACCATGTGCCGTAATTCTGTGGGGACGCCAGGCAGACACAGGAACTGTGACTTCTCATGACGCAGATACATTCCTGGAGCAAGCCCAGCGCCATTAGGAACCATCTTGGCGATGGCGGGCATCATGGCCTCAAGAGGAGTTCCTTTAGGGAACGGACGCTTGATTCGCTGCCAAAAGGAGCGCAATGCACAGAGCGCATCTTGGTTCTCGACCAAGGGACTATCGACGGCCTCTGATAGCGCGAAACGCGTGAGATCGTCCAGTGTTCCACCAAGCCCACCCGAGCAAATAACGAGGTCGTTTTCGGCCATGGCTTCTCGGAACGTACGCACCAGCTTGTCGTGGTCGTCGCCGACAAAAACCACGCCTCCAGCTTCAAACCCACGAAGATAAAGAGCCGATGCCAAGAACTGGCCATTGGCATCTTTCTGCCGACCTTCGATCAATTCGTCGCCGCTAATGATGATCTGAAATTGCATGAAATTCTAAGGCTGGTAAACCCACTCCTTGCCTTCAGTCTTCCACCAGATCACCCAGGCTTCTCGAATCACTTCGATATCAGAGTCGGAGTCATCAGCAACAATGGGCCTTGTTCCGGCTGGTTGTTTACCGAGTAAACCGAAGAGGAGCGACTCCAACTTAGAGAGCGACTTCGAAGATGAATTCTCGAAAGCCAGCATAAATGGCCCGAGGAACTCTCTCCCCTTCTGGGAGCCGACCTCCTGCACATGCACGCTCCGCGCGTTGGTGTTGACCAGGAACCGCGCGTCAGAATCGCTGACGCTCATTTTGGTGACGCGATCGTCGCGAAAGACGAATTGGAGAACATTGCTCTTCTTGCCGTTGCCGACAATGACAAGCTCTTCATCTTCGCCACTCTCCACGATCATCAAGCGATCGACGTTGTACTTGAGAAATGCGCAGCCCTCCGGGCCATTAAGCACCGAGAAATAGGGCATGCCTTGTTCTTGGTCCGCGCCGGCCTCACGAATGTTCTGATCGACGAGACGCTCCCGGTAACTCTGAGCCAGTCGTTCGCCAAAAACGAGAAGGCCAATGACAACGACCACGACAACAATCCCCCGCTTCTTCCAGCGATCCCAATCGATGGGTTCACGTCCCGATCCCTGTACGAGCCAGGCGCAGGAAATGCCGAGCTCGAACAAGAGGATCAATGGCAGGGCCAAGAGGATCTGAGTGACGGCATCCGGCGGAGTCAAAAGCGCCCCGAAGAAGAATGCGCCCAAAATGAAGTAGCGGCGCTTTTCCCGAAACGTTCTGGGGGTGACAACGCCTATCTTACAAAGAAGTGCCATGCCCACGGGCAACTGAAACGTCAAGCCAAGGATCAAAGTCATGGTCGTAAAGAGACTCATGTACTCAGAGAGACTGATTAAGTTTTGGAGAACGCTTGGGTCGGCGAAGGCCAAAAGAAAACGCAGGCCAATTGGGATCAGGATGTAATAGCCGAAGCTGATGCCAGCAACGAAAAGCAGCACCATCGGTGGCGCAAACTTATAAACCGATCGTTTCTCATGAGAGTAGAGTCCGGCACCGATGAACGCCCAAAATTGCCACATCCAGATCGGGGCTGAAACCATGAGCGCCACGATGAACGAAATCTTCATGTAGGCAAAGAAAGCATCGGTAGGTCCCAAGACATTCAGCACACTATTGAGGCCAAGGTCATGGGCAATGTTAGTGAACGGCGCCACCGCAAACTGAAGCACTTCTTCATGCCAGCTGTAAACGACAATGAAACCCAGGAACGTCGACAGGATGGCACGTATCATCCTTGAACGGAGTTCCTCAAGGTGATCGCCGAAGCTCATCTCCGCTTCTTCACCAGTGTCAGATTTGCTTGCCATTGCTTGATCCCCTTGCATCGTCTGGTCTCATTGTACGTCCCGCCCAATGGATCACCATGGGCACGCATGAGCAAGCCGTGGTTTTTGGCCGCATAAGGGCAAAGGCCGACTCGAAGTGACGGGGCAAAAAAAAACGCAGCCCTAAAAGGACTGCGTCTTGAATCTACGGGCGATCAGATAACGAGCTTAGTACTTGAGGTAGGTTTCCAAGTCTTCTGCACGAATCATCTCGACTCCCCAACGAACGGCGTCGCTGTAAGCTTGAGTCTTCTTGAACCAGTTAGGATCAGCTTCTTCGCCTTCTTCTGGCAATTCTGGATTTGAAGCCAGGACCAAGAAGTCAACGAAGAGATTGAAGTCGTCAGAGACCTTCATGCCATACTGACCAAGGATCTTGGAAGCAGTTTGGTTGTTGAAGCGACCCGGCAAGTTGCCCAAGAAGTGGAATGTCTTGGAGCTTTCGCGGTCGTAGTGTGGGCTCGTAATGTAGTTCATACGGCTTGGACGGGCGCCGTTTTCAAGAGCACAAAGTGCGCGGTCGCGCTCCGTGTCACGAACAACGATGTAGCCATGAAAGACCTTAACGCGTCCCTTGGCAAAGCTGTAAGTCTTGAAACGAGTTCCGCGGCGAAGACCATGCTTCGTGCCGATGTTGATGAAGCAAGTACCTTCACGGTAATTGACATCTGTGATTTGTCCGTCTGGCTGATTGCGCTCACGTTGAGTGCGCTCAGTCAACTTGATGTCACGAACGTCGCGGTCAAGGGCGGCGTTAGTTTCGCGAATCGTTGTGATTTCCTTGGTGTGGGAAGCCATCGTCGTGTCAAGCTTCTCAGTCGTAGCGCGAAGCTCATTCGAGATGCCGTCTTTTTGGCTTTCCAGCTGTTGCTCTTTCGTTGCGTTCTTTTGACGCAGCTGAGCAATCGTATCGTTCTTCGCTGACAACTCGGTGTTGTGAGCCGTGACCATGTCATCGTTGGCTTTTTCGGCTGTGGCTTTGTCGGCCTTAGCTGTCGACAACTGTGAGGTCAGTTGAGCTTTCTCGGACTCAAGGCGAGTCACGAGTGCTTCACCTGGCGTGGCAGCCATGATCAACTTGTCTTGGCTACGATCACCACCAAAGAACTTCACAAATTGTTTCGTTTTCGTAACGACAGGAGCGACGAAATCTTTGGCAATCATTCCTTCGTATTCGAGCTGACGCTCGAAAGGAAGCGCCGCAGGGATTGACTCCGGTACTCCACCAACGGCAGTTGCGAAGAGCTCAAAGCCCTTCTTGTACTGGAATGCTTCCGTAGCCGCATTTCTTTCGGCAATGACGGCGGCGTCTTTTTCACTTACAGTTACTTCATTCTTGGACTTTTCGCCGAACCAGAGTCCCCAGCCAGCAAGGCCAAGAACGATCGTGACGATAAGAAACATGATATGAACCGCGCCTGACTGGCGAGATGAGGGCGTCATCAACGAATTACCTCCTAGAGGCGGGGTCTTTTCCTACCAACCGCGCTCTTCTTCCCGTTTTCCTAGCACATTCCAGTGAATGCGAGCACAGGGTACCGTTCCGGCTTCAGATTTGAAAGGTCTGAAGCGACAGCTTTCAGTCTTTGCTCCGAACGATAGTCCTTGCGTCTTGAGGCCGGGATTCTGGAGTTTCGCCTCCCGAGTGTCAAGCCAAAAAAAGACGGTCGGCTGGCTAATTCTCGACCGCGGAACTCCAGACGTCATCGTTGATGGTAAATCCGTGAACGCACGTACCCCTCGCCGGCCAAATTTTCCCCAATCCCTTACCCCACCCGCCTTTGAGTTCCCAATCAGTCTCCTCGGGCAAATCTGTCACAATCGACGAGATACTCTTGCGCCAGCCTCACTGAACCCTATAGTGAACTCCCACGAGGGGGCCGAGTCGGCCCAAATTCTTCCCATTGCCAATTAAAGTCACCAACAAGTGCCAATTCCCCATGTTGAGATTCGTGAAGCATGACTGACGTAGTTGGCGTCATTGGCGGCATAGGATGCGGCAAATCAGCTGTTTCAGCTGCTTTCGGTCGATTGGGAGCCCAAGTCTTGGATGCCGATACCCTGGCGCATGATGTGCTGGAGTTATCAGAGACCAAGATTGCCCTCAGAAGAGAGTTTGGCGACGAGATTTTTGACGAAACGGGAAGCCTAAAGCGCCGGGATCTGGCTGATCTCGTTTTTGGGCCGAAAAAAAAGGACGCCCTTGAGCGCCTAAACCAGATTGTTCACCCAGCGGTCCGCATTGAATTGGACCGGGGATTAGAGAAGGCAAGGCGTGAAGCCGTGCCCATGGTGATTCTTGATATACCTTTGTTGATGAATTCGCGCTTCAAAGATGAATGCGACCACATCATCTTTGTTGATGTAAGCCGCGAAACAAGACTGACTCGCGTGAAATCACGCAAGTGGTCAGCAGAAGAATTAGATCGACGCGAGAGTTCCCAGCTCTCTCTCGTGGAGAAGAAGACAGCAGCCACTCTCATCATTGAGAATGAATGCAGCATCGAGGAGCTGGAATTGAATGTGAAGACGCTTTACGACCAAATAGTCGGAAGCTGAATCGGAGAAGAAATGGCAAAAGCCGCCAAGAAAAAGACCGCAAAACGCACCACGAAGCCAGTCGAGGACACTCAAGAAAGTTTAGCGTTCGAGGGCGCCGAAACTGAAGAAGAGAGTGCCACGGGGGCAAAGCCTAAAAAGAAAGCGGCCAAGGCCACTCGCAAGAAGGCTGCGCGAAAGAAGAAAGTGGCTGAAACAGAGTTCGCCGCGGGTCTTTCGGTCGAAGAACCTGAAGAGATAGTCGAATTCAACGAGATGGAAGCTGAGACGCCTGCGCCTGCGCCTGCGCCTGCGCCGACGCCGGCACCGACACCTGCGCCGGCACCGACACCGGTCCCAGAACCGCTTGAACTCTCGACCCTTCAGCTCAAGACACTCACTCAGCTCCAAGACTTGGCGCAAGCCGAGCATGGAGTTGAAGATGTTGGTGGCATGGCCAAGCAGGATTTGATTTTCAGAATCCTTAGGTCCCACACATCTCAGGGTGGTGTCATGAAAGGCGATGGCGTCTTAGAGACTCTACCCGATGGATTTGGGTTCTTGAGATCGCCCGCCTACCACTACCTGCCTTGTCCTGATGACATCTACATTTCGCCCTCACAGATCCGGCGTTTTGGTCTCAAGACTGGCTGTAAAGTCGCTGGCCAAATTCGCCCACCCAAGGAAAACGAACGCTATTTTGCTCTTCTAAGGGTTGAGACAATCAACGAAAATCCGCCAGAGCAGTTGGTTGAAACGCCGATCTTCGAAGAGCTCACCCCTCTTTACCCTGATGAACGATTCATCCTGGAAACTACTCCAGATGAAATCGCCATGCGGATCGTCGACTTGATCGCACCGATTGGCAAAGGGCAACGGGGTCTAATCGTTGCGCCACCGCGGACTGGTAAGACCATCCTGCTGCAGAAGTTCGCCAACTCGATTGCCAAGAATTCACCGGATGTCGACCTGATCGTTCTTCTTATTGACGAACGTCCGGAAGAAGTGACGGACATGGAGCGGAGTGTTCGCGGCGAAGTCATCTCTTCAACCTTCGATGAACCGGCAAGCCGTCACATTCAGGTGGCAGAGATGGTCATTGAGAAAGCTAAGCGAATGGTCGAATGCGGCCGCGACGTTTGCATTCTCCTTGATTCGATTACTCGATTGGGACGAGCCTACAACACCGAGGTTCCTCATTCAGGCAAGATCCTCTCCGGTGGTGTTGATGCCGCCGCGCTTCAAAAGCCAAAGCGCTTCTTTGGCGCCGCGCGAAACATCGAAGAAGGCGGTAGCCTTACGATCATGGCAACTGCTTTGATCGAGACCGGCAGCCGCATGGACGAGGTCATCTTCGAGGAGTTCAAGGGCACGGGCAACATGGAACTTCAACTCGATCGTCGATTGGCAGATAAGCGTATTTTCCCGGCCATCGACATCAATCGATCAGGAACTCGAAAAGAAGAGCTTTTGCTTGATCCTGAAGAATTGAAGCGCATCTACATTCTCAGGAAAGTCATCAACGACATGAATCCTGTAGAGGCCATGGACTTGCTGGCCCAGAAGATCAAGAAGACTGGCACCAATGTCGAATTCTTGATGTCCATGAACTTGGGATAGCTCCAGATCCGATCCAAGAAAAAAACGGGGTGCAGCATTCATGCTGCACCCCGTTTTCTTTTGTTCTGACTCAAACAGCTTCAGGAACTGCTTAGAACCCTTCGATGAGGGCGTTGTACCACTCAGACCATCGGTTCCTTACCTTCTGCACTTCGGCTGGTGTCGAACGGCGATCGAGTTTTCCAAGATGGGCGCCGCGGATACGAGCAAGGTAATTGAAAGCATTCACCCGAATAAACCAGCTTTCCGAATCCATGGCTCGAATCAGCAATGAGATCGCCCGAAGCGGCTTGGCCTTCCCTTCCAAGTAGCCAAGTAGCTGTTGAGAGGGCAATCCTTGAGCTTTCATAGCGGCCATAAACCACTCATGCTGAGCTTCACCGTCATGCTCTTTGAACCATTTGCGGTAAGCAGTCAGCGCTTCTTCACCACCAGGTGTCACGACTGAGTGACAAGTAATCAGCTCAAGGTATTCCCATGCCCGATTCGATTCGGTTTCGTCAAGCAAGAGCTTCATCAACTCCGGTGCCGATGCCTTAATCCCCAAGGGACCGAGCAACAGGGCAGCTTCTTTACGAATCGTCGGGTCTTCGTGAACGAGGAAAGGAACAAAATCGCGGTCAAGTGATGCCCTGAAGATTCGAGTGCAAACTCCCATGGACTCACGCAAACGCTCTGGCTTCATATTGCCAGCCAACAACTTCCGAACACCGGCCCGCACTTCACCGGTGCCAATATTGGCCAATGCAGAAAGCGCTTCCACGCGATAGAACGCGACTTCATCGTTCTTGGCAATGTTCAAGAGCTCTTGGAGAGCACTGGAGCCACCAGCATTATTGAGGGCTTTGATGACAGAGACTCGCAAGGGCTGCGAGCCAGTGCGATAAGCATCTCGCAAGCTCGCCACAACACTCTCACCACCAATGGCCCCAAACAACTCGACAAAACTAAGCTGATCTTGAGACTCGACCAAGGTAATACGGTCTTTCATCGCGACGAGCAATTCGTCCTTGGGCACTTTGGCAAGAGACTCAACCAACGCCGTCCTGACGCGAGAATCCACATCGGTCATGAAACTCAGCAGCTTTTCAATGACCTTCGGCTGACCCTTCATATGCTCGGCAAAATATGGAATCAGAGCAGCACGCAAATGCGGTCTGTTGCCATCATCATGCTCCAACACTTCCGCCAAAGGACGACGCGCTAAGTATTCCCGAAGTGCCTCACCGCCATCTGCCCGAAACAACGGCAAGTAGCTAATAACGGCTTCCATCACGTCGTGGCCGCCGACATGCGCCAAGGTTGCCAAGACTTCCGTCGAGGCATCTAAACGAAGCGTCGATGGATCAAGAAGCTTGAGCAGTTGGTCTTTGCGCTCCGCCAACCATTCTGGACCAGCCTTAGTAAAAGCTTGGCGGGCGGCTCGGCGTGAACGAGGGTCAAGTTGAGAAAATGAGCGGAGGCCTTCGTCTGCCAATGCTCGCGTTTTCTCTTGACCCGAGAGCTTGTCGAATCGTGAAAAATTGGCCCGGAACCACACGCCGAAATCAGCCTCTTCGGCGCGATTCCAAAACAACTGCCAGCGATGCGCTTCGGAGATTTGTTTGAGCTCCTCGCCAAACACAACTAAGTCCTGGGGGGTCTCCCCGTAATGTGCGCGACGGTATTCGCTGTTTTCGAGAGCGATGGTGAGTTGGACATAATCTCCGACCCACCCAGGATCGAGGCGCATGCCTCTCTTCTTCATCGTCTCTGTCGAAATCATATGCCCCACAAGTTCAACCATTTCATCGTTGCTGACATAAATTGGTCGGCGCACATGGATCTCGTCTGTGGCTGGCTCGCCGGCCACTACCTCAAGATGAAAAGAGCCGCTTCCACCTCGTTGAGCAAATCGAATTCTCATATGAGGAGCATCCGACTTCGTGATCGCCCGCAGCTCACGCCTGGCCTTGAATCCATTTCGATTCTTCAACCACCAATCGACCCACATATGACCATTCAGCCCAAAATTCTGGCCGCTAATCATTGCGGCTTTCTGCAGGCAGATGTCCTTGACGGAAATGAAGTCCTTGAAGATTTTGCCCGAAGCGACGGCATCGAGCAGATAGTCCATCATAGAGACGTCGGCAAATTTCCTCAGATCTGGCGAACTGGAGTGCATCGACATGTTGGCCAAGGCAACGGCGGCAACACAGTTCTCTAAATCGCCCCTAATGCGGAGCAGAACCATGAGGCGCTTCATGAGCTTGGCATCTTCAGTCAATAACACTTGATTGGTCCGGTCTTCAGCGATCACCAAGGACAACAGAGCATAGGAAGAAGATCTCAAACTGCCGTTGATAACGAGATCGGTGAGAGTCTTGTAAACGGCATCATCCCGAGAATCGGCCAAGATTTCTGCTGCGCCTGACGCAACCCGCGGCGCTCGGTCATTGAGGAGTCGCACGTAGACTTCAGGCGCCACCGGCTTGAAAAGCTTTGACAGCAGCAGCAAAGCGCGGTGCCGAACCGAATTGTTGCGATTGCCTGTTAGCGCGATGACGCGCGCTTCGAATTTCTGGTCGATGACTTCGGGTAGTGCAGCCATCGCAGCTTTTGCGGCGCGCACGTCTTCGGAAGCAACAAAAGGCAAGATCTCTGAAGTTGCTGAGATCGGATCGATCTTCGACATCGCCTGAAAGAATGGGCCGAGGCTGATCCGGTTCGCGATGTCGCGCAGTGCTTTCTGCAACGACACGAAGGCTGACTGCTCTTTGAATTCACCGAGTGCGTAGGCGCAACCACAGCGAATTCGCCAGTCATTGTTTTCGATGTTCTTGATCAGCAGGGGGACAATTCGCGGCCCCTTGATGATCAGCTCCCGTGCAACAATCATAGCCTCTTGGCCGGGCCAAGCGCTCAGACGCTCGATAAGTTGTTCATCGGGGCTCAGCTTGACTGCCGGCTTATCCGGGACCTTCTTGGCGTTCCCTTTCGTCTTAGATTTGACTGAAGGTTTGGTACCAAAGATAGGGTCTTCGCCGGTCTGTGCCACAAGGGCGCCAGCGAAACCAAGTAAGGTCAACAATATGAGGCAAAGACGAGGCATTCTTGAACTCCCGAGTGCGGTGCAGGAGCGACAAGTTTACCGTCAAGAATGCTTTGAAACGAGGATTCCTCGCTGTTTTTCGAATGTTCTCATCAAACAGAGAAATCTAGAGCAAGCTGAAACCACAGGGCGCTTTTAGTCGAAGTAAGTATGGATCTTAAGGTCGCCAAGGTCATCCTTGCGTAGGACCACGTAGTAGTCACGTCCATCTTCGCGTTTCTCGCTGTCTACGGCGAAACACCGCACCAAGACATCGCCTTCTTCGAAATTGAGCTTTTCGGCCTCACGCTTGGCCACATCGCCTTCCAACTTCTTGCCGCGGATTTCATGACCACTGACAAATCCGTTGTAGGTCACAGATTCCATGCTGCGGGCAGATTTCATCCGTGCCTGCATGCTTGAAAGGCGCTTGTTCATGACTTTCTTGAACTGAACACGATCCTTGATCACGTCCGAGTTGTCGAAGTGAAAAGGATAGTAGGCCAAAGCCCCCATGACTTCGATATCACGGATCATGACGGCTTCATGGAATTGACGAGCAAGCTGCTTACTTTGGCGAAAGAGAGCGGTGTCATCTTCTTTGCATGCCGAAATTGTCAATGTGCTCAGTGCTATCAGCACTGTAAGAAACAAGACTCTGCCGCTCATAATCCGTTCCCCTTACCCAGCATCTTCGTAGCCACGTGATCGGCGACGTCGGTGCCAAGCGAATTTGCTCAATATGCTCTTCAATAATTCTACATTGGCTTTGCTCTCAAGCAAAGCTCTTGCATCCTCGAATGCACTCAGAAGAAGCCCTTCGTCGTCCGAGGGTGAGGACATTGGCCCATGACCGTGCTGCTTCAGCCCCATCATGTCTCCTGGCCCGCGCAATTCAAGATCGTGCTCGGCAATGAGAAACCCGTCGTGGCACTCGGTGAGAAGCGCTAAGCGCTCCGAGTCGGCAGATTTCTTGGACTTGGTCAACAAATGACATTCGCCAGGCAAAACGCCACGCCCCACTCGCCCGCGCAACTGATGCAATTGTGCCAAGCCAAAGCGATCTGCCCCAACAATGACGATTTGCTGAGCATCCGGGACGTCGACACCAACCTCGATAACCGTCGTCGCGAACAAGACTGTGACGCTTCCAGCGCGGAAAGCTTCCAGTTTTTCTTCTTTCTCTTTGTCCTTCATTCGGCCATGAAGCGCCGCGACCCCGATGCCTTTGAAGAACCGGCGGGCTAACATCCGCCCGAGGCCCAGCAGCGTCGGAAAAGATTCGTTCTCACTTTCAATCCCAGGAAAAACGACAAAACACTTCATTCCTTGTCGTGCTTTGTCGGCCAAACCTTGCCAATCAAAGTGCCCATCTAAATCCCGCACATGATGGAAAGTTTCAACCGGTTGACGCTGGCCTGGACGCTCATGAATCGACGATAACTGCAAATCAGAGTAGAGCGTCATCGCTAAGGTTCGGGGGATCGGTGTCGCACTCATGGCAAGGAGATGTGGAGAGCGCCCTTTGCGCACCAGGCGCAGTCGTTGAAGCACACCGAATCGGTGCTGCTCGTCGACGATGACCAAGCCCAGACTCTTGAACTTCACCGGCTTTTGAAAAATCGCATGAGTGCCAATCGCAATGGATGTCTTGCCACTAGCGAGTCCTTCAAGAACCTGACGACGTTCTCGCACCCGCATGCCACCAACGACCAAAGCGGCTGTGCAACCAACGCGCTCGGACCACGATGACACGACAGAGTGAAGTTGCCGAGCCAGAACCTCCGTCGGCGCCAACAAGGCCACTTGCTTGCCAACCTTGGCAACTGCAAGAGCTGCAAGCCCGGCCACCGCTGTCTTGCCGCACCCGACATCCCCTTGCAACATGCGTCGCATCGGTCGGTCATCCGCAAGATCGTTCAGGATATCTTCCAAGGCTTCATCTTGCCCCTCGGTCAAGTTGAAGGGGAGCACAGACTTTATCTCTGCTTCCCGTTTTTCATCCCGTGGAATGACGCCAATGGTTGACCTATTCGCTTCTTTCGATTCACCGACGGCGCTTAATGCACCGACCAAGAATGCGTTGTAAGTAAGGCGCTTGCTGGCTTGTTCAAGTTCAAGATGGGATTGAGGATTGTGAATGGCGCGAAGAGCATCAGTCAGACCAAGGAAACCACGCTTACTCAAGATGCTCTCAGGAAGAGGTTCTGAGACTTGGTCACCGTACTGCCTTATTGAATCGCGAATGAGCGTCGAGAATTGTCCAGCCTTCAGTCCGGCCGGCAAGCGATAATCGCTCAATATGAGGAGGTCGTCACCGAGGTCATCATCGACTTGATAATGGATGGGCGAAAGGGATGGCTTCGGGTCTAACTTGACCGTGCCCGTCGCGCGGATCGGTTGGCCTGCGACGATGGAATTCTTTAAGTAACCTTGATTGAAAAAGTTAAGTCCGACCGTCTCTCCACCAACATCGATTTGGACGTGAAGATGCCCGCCACGAGACCGTTGACTCCGTCGGTGAACCAAGGACAGAACCGTTCCTCTCACGGTGATGAGCTGCCCATCTTCGCAATCAGCGAATGGTCTGACCGGCGGCAAGACACGGTGGCGCTTTGGCAGGTGGGCCAACAGGTCGCCAACTGAGTGAAGAGAAGCAGCTTCCAGAGCTTGTTCGCGCTTAGGGCCGACTCCCTTAAGTGTGCCAACTGGTGTAGATAGACCGTCAGTCTGTATTTCTCCGGAAGACTCGCTCATCATTTTTTGGAATCAGCAACCGGTGGCAAAGAATTGAGCTTCTCGATGATCTTTTCTGCATCAAGATCGTGAGGCTGAACGCCTTCGGCCAAGGTTTCGGTATAAGCGACGATACACTTAAAGCATGGCAACCCGAAATCCAGCAAGACATCCTTGGCTTGGGGGTGAGAGTCGACAATGTCGCAAAGGAGCATATCTTTGGTATAGGCCATAGGGCGAGATCTTAGCATCTCCCCCCCGCGCTGGAATTTCACCATCGATTGCCGATTCCCAGTACTAAGCATTGACCCGACAATCAGGTATACTCCCTCCAGCTTCCAATCGGGGAAAGAGGAGAATATAAGACCATGAGATTCGCACTTGCCATCGTTATTTGGGCCTCGGTGTGCATGATTGCTCCGGCTCAAGGAGGAATCGGTGTCGCTGACGCTAAAACTCTGGCCAAAATCCGCGCGCAAGAAGCCGTGGTTGGTCAAAAAGAAAATGGGCTTGTCTCGGCTAATCGCCTGCTGCAAGACGACTACCAGCGTCTTCACCAATTATTCGATGAAACTCGGAGTGGTGCGAACAAGGCAGCACTTATGGACTTAGTTCGTGTTCTCGAAGAACCAATTGAACTGGTAAACGCGAGTATGCGTGCTGGACGCCAGGGCACGAAGCTCAAGCGCGAGTTCATGAAGAGTGCCGCTAAAGCGCCAGACAAAGTTGAGCACGAGTTGCTCAAGACTCTCAAGGCCGAATTAAAGAAATCGATTGAGGCCGCCTTCAATGCCAAGATTGAAGCCAAAGTAAAAGAGATCGAGATCATCGACTTCGGTCGGTCTGTTGTGAATGAGCTTCTTCCCAAAGACATGCCGTTCTGGGAACATTGGAACAAGACCATTCTCGGAAAGATGAAGAACCGGGAGAGTTACGTTGCGGCCTTTGACAATCTCAGTAAGTCCGAAGCTGCATTGATGGTGCTCAAAGACCCAAAGATGAAATTCACGGTGGGTGCGCCAGAGGGAATGGCGAAGATCCCGGGCGGCAAGATCTCCATCGAATCGACCTACGGATTCTCCGAGAAAAAACGGAAAGCTAACTACAAGAGCTTCTACATCGATGTGAAGGAAGTCACCCACGGCGACTACTGGAGCAAATTCTGGGTTCACCTCAAAGACAAAGAGGTCAAGGCTTCCTTGATTCCAATCTTCGCTGACAGTCGTGGCCGTGATCAAAAGCAGTGGGTCCAAGACCCAGAGACAGGCGAATATGCCCCTCACAAGGAACGCATGAACTGGCCAGTTACCGGGGTTGATGCCAAGGCTGCCCAGGCTTATGCCGCTTCCCAAGGCAAGAGATTGCCAACCGAAGCTGAGTGGTTGGCTGCTGCGACCGGAACTCCCGGAAAAACGAGTGAGTATCCCTGGGGCCAGGAATGGGTGCCAGAATGCAGCAATGATGCAAAGACTAAGAGTAAGACTCCAAAGGATGTTGGCAGCTTCCCTCGGGGACGTTCGTTCTATGGGCTCTTTGACGTCTCAGGCAACGCCAAGGAATGGCTCAACACATTGGTGAACGGCAAAAATGCTGGAGAACTGAAACCGGGGTTGATCTTGGTCGTCCGTGGCGGCAGTTTTGAAAGTTCCGCTTCCGGAATTTCTCTGAAGTGGCGTTGGCAGATGCCGGCCCTTGGAACACGCAAATTCGATGTCGGTTTCCGCTGCGCCCAAGAGATCGAGAAATAGGTAGCCCTAAACCTCAAAGCGACAAAATCATCACAACAAAAAAAGAGCGCGTCTTAGGGCGCGCTCTTCTTATTTAAGTTTTCACAAACTACGCGTTTGAGTGAGAAACGACGATAATCGTGGTGTCCTCGATAGCTGTATAGGTTCTCGGGAACACGCGATCATATTGCAACGCTTCTCCAGCTTGCAGCCTGAAGGTTCTGTTATTCACAGCCACCTCCAAGATTCCAGACTGAACTACGAGATTCTCGTATTGCTGGCTCCGCATGTCGAGCTCGTCGGTCGTCGCGCCCTTCGGTGCAGAACCGTAAGAGACGTTCACACCATCGAACGTGAATGTGCGGAATTCAAAAGCGCCTGCCTTGTATTCGTGACCATCGCGTAATTCGGCATCACGCTTTTCGGCCATCGCCACAAGGTTGTAGGTCGTAATCCCCAAGCCCTTCGCAATCTTGTCTAACGTCTCAAGATTAGGCTTGATGAGGTTGGTTTCGATACGCGAAATCGGTGCGTAGCTTAGGCCGCAGAGTTTTGCAAATTTCTCGATCGTCAGGCCTTTTTCTTGGCGTAGCGATCTAATGACACCAAAGTCGTATTTCCTACGAACCTCGGCTTCACGTTCTGCTCGACTCTTTTTCACCGTGGTTTCACGGGCGGGCTTGACGCTTCCTTCGTCTGCCATGATCTTTCTCCTTCAGCTAAACACTGACTCACCCTTCCCCCAAAGCGGAGTGATTCGAAAAACATCGAATCGGTTACAAGTGTTTAACTGACAATTGTATAGCTCGATTAGCCCCGTGCAACTACTATTAAGAGGATATAGAAAATTCCTCCTCCGATACAAGAGAAAACTTTATTCCGAGCCATATTTTATGCCTTCTTGGAAAAGTGCCGTTTGTGCCGCCCATGAAAGCACCCCTGATACCGGGGCCATATTGGGTCAAAAAAGCTGGTCAATGGCACAGAGCTTGAGGCTCAAGGAGCCAAAACGATGAAGCTTATCCGGTAGAGAGTCGGTGGGATTGCTTTGGGTTTTGCTCCCAGCCCATTGGGCGAGGCAAGCCCTTTACCAGGAACCGATTGGTCCGTCTTGGGTGCCTTCGCCGGTGACCCAGGGGCCTGCCCAGGTTTGGCACTTTTGTCTTTGGACAACAGGCTGTCGTCCTCATCTGCGTTTGAATTGGCGGGCGAGGCGGCTGGCGTTTTGCCAAACAACTGAAGCTTCAATCCTGATGTCGAACGCAACCTTCTCAAGAGAACATCCTTTTGGGCCTCGTCGACTTCAAAAGTCAACAAACTACCCAAATCAGAGGCGGACTTATCCTTGGCCAAAGACCCGATTGACGAAGTGGAGTACTTGAGTCCGCTTTCCTTGGCAACCGAATCAATGTTCTTCATGGCACCTTCACCAAGAGCGAAGTAGGCCGTGGTTGGTACTTTCGGTGACGACTTAGCAGTCCATGCTTTGTTTGCCTTCGCAACATTCCCATCGGGACGGTCGACCTTCACATCCTTACTTTTCGCCGGCAGCACCTTCTTTCGTGCCCGAAGAAAACCATTCGTTTTATTCTTCTCGTCGAGGAGAGGCCGGACACCCTTTTTCTCATGTCGGCCAGCCCATGATTCGAGAACAGCAATAATGCCAGAGCCAAGAGGTTCTGCTTCAAAATCGCCTTCACTCTCGGCCTGCATTTTGCGTTCCAAGAGTTCGTAGTCTCGCTTCAGATTCAACGGCGCCATCACTTCGTTCTCTTCTGATGCCGATTGATCCTCTTGACCTTTGTTCTTGGCGATAAGCCCGCTGTCTTTCCGCATATTCAAACCAGGTGCGGGTTTTTCGTTCTTGAAATCACTCTTCCCCTTCTGAGGATTGCCGACCTTGCGGGAGACCTCGTCTGGATCACTTATTGTATCTTGAGATGCTGCCGCACCTTCGCGGCCCGCTGATTTGTCCATTTCAGGTGCACTTGCGGTCTCGAAGGACTCGGCGCGCCGCCTTGGCCCCTCACCGGTGGCCAAATTCGAATTCGTCTTCTGGTTTGGGTAGATGTTGGCTCGCTGATCAAGGTAGACAGTCCAACTGGCGAACAGCAAGGCTGCAACGCTGGCAGCGATACGCCAATTCCCCAAGGCCTGAATCAAGGAGAAGGCGGGTTTAGGAGTTTCCTTCTCAGCCACTTCTTGCTGAAAAGCATCCTTGAGATCTTGTAGTAGTGCGGTTGGAACGGAGATCTCTTCCTCGTTCCCCAGTTCATCCAGCAGCTCTCGAAGAACGTTAAGCTCTTCAACGCATTCCGGGCAACGCTCAAGCGCTTCCTCCACGCGCAGCCTCTCCTCGTCGGTCAATTGACCATCCAGGTAGAGAGACAATTTGTCGTGGCATTCCCGGCAATTCATCAATGAATCCTCATTCAAACAAATCGGCCAACTTGGCCTTCAGTTCCAAACGCGCCCGATGTAATCGAGATCGCACTGTTCCGACTGGGATTTCCAACAAATCCGCAATCACGTCATAAGATCGTTTTTCTAGGTCACGCAACACGATAATCTCGCGAAAATCAGGCACCAGTGACCGAACTGCCTCCAAGATCCTTTGCCGTCGTTCTTCTCGATACGACTTTTCGTCAGGACCAATATCTGGCGATTCTGGGTCGAGTCCGGCTTTGTCGTCCTCTGATTGCCTATCACCAAGAGACAAAACGACCTTCGGTCTCGCCTTCAACTTTCGGTACTCCGAACTCACCAGATTTCTGGCGATTCGGTAGATCCAGGTGAAGAAAGCGGCGTCTCCGGAATAGGTGGACAAAGCCCGCCATGCTTTCAGAAACGTCTCTTGTGTCAAATCACAAGCTGAGTCCTGATCCCGGACCATCCGATAGAGAACGGCGTAAGTCCTTTCGTAGTAACGGCTCATCAGCTCTTCAAAGGCGAGAGCCAAGTCTTCGTCAACAGCAAGGCGCACCAGCTCTAAATCGCTGTGGTTCTTTATCACCTTGTCACTGTCACTTAGACCCATCGATTCCTATTCCGTTCCACAAAACGATTGTTGGCTCAGCAAAGTTGATCGAAATCGGGTGGCTCAATGCGGCAAGGGACTGAAAGGCGGGCAGGGATCGGTAATATGAGGGATGAAATCAGGATCGGGCCGAGGGATGAGCGTTTGATCATGCCAAGCGCCTCTTTTCTTAGCCACAGACGCAGCAGCCTCGAGGGCCGCCTCAACAGCGGAGATTTCGCCAGTCATGGTGAAGAAGCCGTTCCCATGAAGCCCCATCGCCAATCTAATTTCGACAATTTCGACTTCGGCCGCTTTGGCCGCTGCATCAGCAGCTGCCAAAGTTGCAGCAACTTGGGTTGATTCAAGAACCCCGACTGCATCGACGTCGTTGACTTGGCGAACTTCTTGGAGAGCCATCAGTATTTGAGGGTGAGGTTGTGGAAGCATGAGCGAACCAACCAAGAATGTGCCCGCGGTCTCTTCTCCTCTAGCGAGGCTACGAGACACAGACTCAACGTCTCCTTCAAAAACGATCAGATATTTTGCCGGCGAAACGGCACGACAGATCAACACCTGAATCGACGCTTCCTTGATCATGAAGTCAGCGGATTGAAAGCCCCGAGGGATCGAACTAATCTCGATCAACCCCAGACAGGTATCATCGCGTGCTTGCTGTGCTTTAACCATCAGCTTGTGCTTTCTTCCTCTTCGGTGTCACCCCAGATGCGATCAACGTCATCAATACTTGGCAACTTGGATGGTAAGTCGGGCGCTTCAGATTCATCGAGAGTATCTGAAGCTTCAGAGTCGCTACTTTCTGTTTCCGAAATTCCGGGAAACAGATCGAGCGTCTCATCCGCGGGCTCTATGGTTCGTTTCTTAGCTTTTTTCTTCAGCGAGAGTTTCCTGCCCCGAGGTTCCACTTGGATCTCAGCTGCCGGCACCCCTCTATGGTCGTGGGCGAGTGGAACTTCTCGTCGCAAGTCATCAATGACGGCAATGATGGCAGCTTCGATCGGCGCATCAGGTTTGTTCAGAGCATTACGCGCAGCCTGTCCAAGGGCAACAAGGACGCGATCTCCCACTCCAGCACCAACGAGGTCGACCGCAACGAGTTCCTGTTGGGACGGGTTCGATGCCTCGGGCTGAACAAGGAGCAGCTTCGAGCCAGCCAATGCTGGCACTTGAGTGCTAGACCATAGTTCACCGGCAACAAACCCTTGCAACATTAAGTCGTCTCCCGTCCCGTGACGTTTGATAGAGCAGAGTCAACGGCCAAGACTGCCTCTTGAATCGATGATTCTTCACCACCCAAGTAGAGACGGCCGAAAGCACCCGACACCCGCATTTCCAACAACTTGATGTCGGCGTTTTTCTCAGCTTCATTGGCGGCAAGTGCCGTATAAGCTGCCGGTTCAACTTCAAGAATGTAGAGCGACTCACCACCAAGCAGCATGTGACCATAGCGCATACGATTGATGAGTTGCGCCTGATAGTCACTGACGTTGGTGATGATCTGAGACGACATGATCTTGGGCTTCATGCGGTCGTTGATCGTTAGCCCCATCTCTTCCAAGGCAGCCGTACCTGACGATAAAACCTCGGCTGGAGACGGGCCGTGAATCTCCAACAGACCAAAAGCCCGTTCAACAATCTGCATTCCGGGACGCACGTCATTGGCTTTAAGCGCCACATCTGTGGCGCGGTTGATGGCAATCCCGGGCGCAATCTCAATAAAGACACTCGCCTCGTGGGCTATTGGCAAATAGCCGCGAGAAGTTGTCGCCACGAAGGACGCAAATTGAGGCTGCATCGAATCCAAGAAAACGAAGGTCCTGAGCGTAATATCCGCCACGGCTCAGCCCCTAACTTTCGCTTGGGTTGAGTGCCACAGGAAGAATGCTTTCAACCTGCTCGTGGGGACGAGGAATGACGTGGACGCTGACCAGTTCGCCAACACGACGAGCCGCAGCAGCACCAGCATCTGTGGCAGCTTTAACTGCACCGACTTCGCCTCGAACCATCACAGTGACAAAACCGCCACCGATCTTCTCTTTGCCAAGCAAGGTGACCCGCGCAGCTTTGACCATGGCATCCGAAGCCTCAACAGCACCAACGAGACCACGGGTTTCAATCATACCCAATGCAACCTGACTCATTATTCTCTCTCCATTCATCCGCAACGTCGACCGGACTATTGAAGTCGCTCAATAGACCAATTCAATATTCAAGAACACTTCTCACAATCCCCGGTTGGTGGGCATTCGGCGCACCGTCCAAAGGGACAATTGTCTGATCGTTTCGTGCCAAGTGCATCGGCGATAATCGCACGTAGTTCTTGGTCTGAGTTCTCATTGTACACACCTGCCGTCTTTGGTGCAGGGGGCTCAGCCGGAGGCACGTCAGCCGCTTTGGTCGGCGACTGGGAGAACTTCGGTTGCCACAATGTCTTCGGTTCGCTGGATTTCTGCGGCACGAATGCCCTTGGGGTCGGGGCACTGCTCCCGGCCGGGCCAACATCTGGAAATTCCTGGCCCCAATCCGGTGAATCATATTCAGGTACGACATAGGCCAAGCGCTTGATATTGAGCAAGTGCATCGGCCCGATATTGTCTGAGGTTATGTTGCCACCGAATGAGCCGCAACCGAGCGTCATACTTGGGGCAAGATTCGTAGTGAACCCCACCGCCCCCTGACTCGAAGGACTATTCACGACGAGGCGATTCACCGGTTTTTTCTCGGCGAACTCTCGAATGATCCCCTCATCGGTGCAGTGAATCGCAAGCGTGTGCCCCATCCCGCCGAAGCGAAGGACTTCAAGACAACGTTCGCACCCTTCTTTCCATCCATCGGCAGTAAACATACTCAGGATTGGGCACAGCTTCTCGATCGACAGCGGGTATTCACGTCCAACGCCCTGGCAATCTGCCAGGAGAATTGTGGTGTCATCTGGAACGGAAAACCCGGCCATCTGTGCCAATCGGGAAGGCGCAAGACCGACGATTTTTGGATTCATGCCGCCACGGACAGAGACGATCTTGGCCAGGGCTTCGGCTTCACCCGCCGAGCAATGATGCGCTTTTCGCCGGCGCATTTCTGCCAAGAACGCTTCACGAATGGGACGGTCTATGACAAGCGATTGCTCCGATGCACAGATCGTGCCGTTGTCGAAAGTTTGACTATCAACCAAACATCGCGCCGCTTTGCTCAGATCCGCAGAGCGATCAATCCACGCCGGGCTGTTTCCTGGTCCAACGCCAAAAGCTGGCTTGCCTGAAGAATAGGCTGCCCGCACCAAGCCTGCCCCGCCAGTCGCCAAGATCAGATCCGTCTGTTCGTGACGCATCAATTCATCCGTCCCATCGAGTGAGACTTTGTCCATACAGGTGATCAAATCGCGCGGAGCACCAGCAGCGACGGCGGCCTCGTGCAAGATCCGGATGCTCTCGTTGATACACCCGACTGCCCGAGGATGTGGGCTCGTGACCATTGCGTTTCGGGATTTCACGCTGATGATGGCTTTAAACATCGCCGTGGACGTCGGATTGGTGGTCGGGATGATGGCCGCAATGACACCGAAAGGATCGCCGTATTCAAAAACACCCCGGCCTTCATCCGAGCGGATGAGACCGCAGGTCTTCATGTCACGGATGTGGGCCCAAAGTCCACGAGTCGAAAAGCGGTTTTTGGCAATTTTCCCTGGGACCGTTCCGAAGCCAGATTCTTCCACTGCCATCTTCGCCAGTTGTTCAGATGCGCGATATCCAGCTTCGACCATGGCGTAGCAGATTCGATCGACGTCTTGCTGGCTAAAACGACGCAGAACATCGAAGGCAGCGCGGCCCCGATGCAGCAATTCACGAGCTTGAATTCTTGAATCTAGATCAGCGTTCATCCTGGATCAGATTCCCTTCTACGGACGATCTTGCGACTACGATCTCAGACGATCGCTCTTGGATTTGGACTCTACCATAGGGCCAGAGTGTTGCAACGCGCTCACGGGCCGATTCCGATGCTTCCGGATACCAGCTAAGACTTCAAGGCGCGCCAACTGCTCTCGAACCGACGGCCCACCAAAGCCCCGGGCTGGTTCCTTAGCGATGCTCGCAACGATCGAGACCGCAACAGAAAAAGTTAGCAGCGAAGTGCCCCCGGCAGAAACGAAAGGCAAGGTCATCCCGGTCGTGGGCACGATTCCCAAATTGACACCAATATGCACCAGAGATTGACAAGCGAACATGGTACCTAAGCCAACACAAGTAAGTCTTCCCGCGACATCACGGGTGAGATAGGCGACCCGAAGAACTAATAGGAGTAAGAGCAGGATGCAAGCGAAGAGCGCCGTACACCCCAAAAACCCAAATTCCTCGGCCAGAACGGCGAAGATGAAATCGTTGTGACGATACGGCAATTTGTTCAGCCGGTTTTGTGTGCCCTGAGACCATCCTTGCCCGGTAAATCCGCCGATAGCAATCGAGTTGATTGACTGCTCCAGTTGATACCCTTCTCTGGCGCGCTCGGCCTTCGTCAATGTGTTACTGCCGAATGTCGAGAACACACGCTCGCGCTGGTAGGGCTCGAGGAAAAAAGCAAAGACGATGCTCGCGGCAAGTGCGCCACCACAGAGAATCATGCCAATGTGCTTTTTCTCGGCACCAGCAACAAAGAGCATACTCAGCGCCGTTGGCACAAAGAGAATCGCCGTCGAAAGATCAGGTTGCGCAAAAATCAAACCAACCGGTAGCGCAACAAGAGCGCCCGCCGGGACGAGATTGCGAAAACGACTGAAGTCACCGCGAAAACGTAGCAGCCGTGCCAGCGCGAGCACAAAGGCGATCTTCATCAGCTCCGAAGGCTGCAAGCTGAATCCGCCAATTTCCAACCACCGTTGGCTGAAGTTTCGACTCACGCCAATCAAAGGCACGAGAGCTAATAGAATCAGTGTCAGAACAAAAATGTCATACGACCGGCGCATGACCATGCGAAACTGAAGGAACGGAACAATGCCCGCCGCAGCACAACTCAGGAACACCCACTTCCACTGAGTCCGATGCCCGAAATCTCCAGTGACTTCCAAGATGGAGGTTTGAATCAAGAGGCCGGCGAGCGCGAGCATGAAAGCAAGTAGGGCGAGAGCAAAGACGATGACTCGTCGTTCGTTCATCGATCTTCTCCCATGACCAAGGACATCAGCTCAGCTGCGAAAGGTGCCGTAGCCTTGCCCATCATCAGGGTCCGTTCAGCCACAACCGCAAAAGCGAATCGCGGATTGTGCGCTGGTGCGAAACCAGCGAACCAGGCGTTGTACAACCCTTTATCTTTGCCGCCCAATTCCGCCGTTCCGGTCTTGGCGGCCATTCCCAGCTCTTGGGCTCGGTTCCCAGGGACGTAGTGCTCGGCCACCTTTGTCATAGCGCCAAAGATGCCATCGAAGATCCAATCGTCGATTCCGAGATCGGGAAAAGTTGTAGCCGTAACAGCCTGATCTCCGACCTGTTTCACAATGATCGGTTCAATGGGACGTCCACGCCGTGCCAGGTTTGTCATCGTGCTGGCAACTTCGAGAACCGACAAGCTGACACTTGCTTGACCAATGATGATGTTCTTGGCTGCGTCGCCCTTCACCTGCTGCAGTCGTCGGTCGCAATCGAACTGAGATGTCAGCAGTCTGATCGGTCGGAATAATCCAAAAGACCGATACCAATCGATGAGTTTATCGCGCCCAAAACGCTCAGCCCCTTGCCAGAAATAAGGGTTTGAAGAACGTTCAATCGCCAACCAACAATCGACTGGCCCCTTGTCTGGGCATTGAAAGATCTCTGTCGATTTGAAAAGCCCAAGATGCAAAAGGCCGGCCGCGGCAATGGGTTTTAGAACACTGCCGGGTGGACACTGATACTTAATGCCCGCTGAAATGGCCCGTTCATAGAAGGCAAGATGTTCGAGGTCGTCCCGAATACGTCTTTTGGTTTGGCGATACTCTTCCAAGGTTGTATCGCCGCGATCCCATGCGGTTCTGGCCGCCACCATTTCGCGCCGCAGATTCGACTCTTCCAAGAATCGCGACAAGTAAGTCCCACCCATCGGACGCGGCGCTGAGGCCAAGACGAGGATCTCACCAGTCCTGATGTCGATGACGCAAATGGCTGCCCCATTGCGGGCAGCGAGATCATCTTTGAGGGAAACAACAAGCTCCTCGGCTTTTGCTTGTAGGTCACGGTCCAATGTCAGTCTGACATCCTGCCCATGGGTCGGCTCGGTCCCACCAGAAACGGTTCGCCAACTTCCGTCGAGTCCTTGATAACGCTGGTGTCGCCCCTGCTCACCGATCAGTGGAGCGCTGAGCGCCCCGGGCCGCTTTTGGGTCAGCGACAGTTCCAAGCCGCCAAGAGGTTGTCCACTACTGTTGCAACGGCCAATGATCTGAGCGGCAATACCATCTTGATCACGCCAGTAGGTGCGACCCTGGGAAGCCCTAGGGGTGAATCCCAAATCACGTAGCCCAAAACTGCGCCAGACCTGAGCCGCGACGGGGAACCCACATCCGCGAAACAACAGGTATGGCACTCCGCCCTTAGATTGCAGGGTTCGGGCCCATTCTTTCTCAATACTCAAATACTCATGGCGACGATCCGCGAAGTCGGGCGTGCTCTTGAATCGCTTGGCGAAAGCTCGCTTGATTCTCTTTGGGTCGTCGTCCCAGAACTCCAGGGCAATCGCCAAGCCCTCGAGTTCAAACGGTTCAAGTTCCTGCACTCGGGTGCGAAGGCCCATGATCGCCTGTGCTCGTTCGAGCTTCATCGCGACCTTCTCGTCAAAGCCCTCATCTTTTCGGCTCCGCAGAGCGTCAAGGGCAATGGCGACTTCTTGCTCACGATCAAGACTGACTTTCAGTTCAACCGCGAGATTCTCGCGTTCCGTTGCAGAAAGACCATTTTCGAAGTCGTGAGTTCCGAGCTCAACCGCACAGATGCGATCGTCCAAACTTTGATCGACAAAACTGAGGATTCGGCGAATATTCTTTTGTTCAATTTCAAAGACCTTGAGAAGAAACGCGCGGGGAGTCTCCGGCACCACCTGAGAAGAAAGGTGTTCGAGCTTCTCCCATTCCGCTTCGATCCCCGCGATCATGCGCTCCGGCGTGGTCGCCAGGGCATCAACGAGTTTTTCATGTTCTGCAAGTCGGAGGCGAAGCGCACGCCGACTACTGCAAACCTCGTTGTCGGCAATCAAGATCAACGCATCTTCCAGCCGGCGCTTTAGCTTCGACGGTGGCAAGACCAACTCGCCACGGGGATGACGAAGATCGCCAAACCGACGCACCAACGCGGCCTTGTCGAATGTGATTGAGGAGGATTTGAGTTGAGCCAAATATTCGAGACCTTCTGTCCTGAATTCGTAGATCGCATGAAAACGTCGATGGCGTTCATTCACCCGGTCTTTGAAGGCTTGAGGGATTGATCCAATTTCAGGCGGCAGGATCTCTGGGCACCAAGCAATCAAAAGATCTTGAAGGGCATCGACTCGGTTCTTTTCGCGGAACGTCGACGGCATGAAAGCGAGATCATATCGAGTGACCGTAGTCGCGAGAGATTTACCGTTGCGATCTAAGATGTTGCCACGAAACGCTGGAATAAGCTCAGTCTTGTAGCGGCGTGAAGCGACTTTTTCTTCAATCTCCGCCGCATCGAAGAACTGCAGTTGGACCAGGCGAAGCAACATGAACACAAAGAACAAGGAAAAGGCACCAAAGACGATTCCAAGTCGCTGCTCTGATCGAATTGGCGTAGGTGTCGTCATGTGCGTTGAGGTGTGACCTTGTCCAAGAGAATCGTGAGTGGGATTCCCCCCAGGGTGCGGTAACCAATATTCAAAACCGCTGTCCCGCCAAGAATAAGCGACGGAACCGACATTCTTAGGAGGCACTCAATCCCATAGAGGCTCAAGTAAACCACACAAATGACAAGGGACCGGCCCAACAAACTCTGAGGTGCAACTCGCGTCCTCAAACCAGCTGCAAGGACAACCGCCAACAAGCAACAAAGGGGCGACATGAACCATGGATCAACAGAGAAAAGTCCGGCGACCAGACCGACAATGAGGGCCAAGATAAAATCTTCGTTGCGGCGCCACGCTCGAAGACCACCCCAGATTGAAATAGCAATCGCAATGTCCGGCAAGACGAAACCACCGAGATCACTAGTCGCAATCAAACTCGACCATGCTGCTGTGACCAGAATCCAAGTGAAGATCATCGCCCAAGTCCAAGACGTAGGCTTGTTCGACTCGGCATCGTTGCATGGATCGTCACAGGCTCGCCGCAAGTGGGCAGTGGTGGCAGCTCAGCCAGCCCCTGATGATTGATCAGTCCTAACCAGAGTCCGGCTGGAAGGCCGTTCTTGGGAGCGCGCCCGCGAGAAAAATAATGACCAGGCGACAAGCTTACTGCTCCAAGTTCTTGCCAGTGGGCGAGACCAACAAGGTCGCCAGCTTCGTTCACGACTTGGCAATCAATACTGTCAATGTCACTCTCCAAAGGGCGCATATAGCTGCTGAATGCGCCGGCACGATCGACACGCCCAATCAGTGCCCCACCACAAGACACCCAAGCCCCGATCTTCACTCCATCCTGGCTACCGCGGGAAAGCAACCACGTCGCACCAGCCACCGAAGTTCTGCCAATGGCTAAGATCTTTGCCGTGAGGTCGCCAGGGCGGCCCGTGGGCTCAGGGGTTTCCACCGTGTCGCCGATCAACACACGGTTGATCGTGCTCATGTCGACATTGGCCTTCACGACTAATTGATCCATGGACTCATCACGTTCAATCACGCCAATCGTGAGATCCCAAAGCCCTTTCTCATCAAGATAGCGGACCAGGTGTTGCGCAAATTCGAGATGAATGCGGCAACCTTGTCGGGCGACCAATCCAGATTCCCCTCGTCCTGTCAGCAGAAGGTCAAGGGAAGAGGCCCGTGGCAATACATCCTTTTCGTCGACTTCAATGCGTCCGGCAACATGACTGGAAGGATGAGAAATCAGGCGAACTCTCGAGGCGCTCTCAGTCACAAGATCAACGAAACCCAAGAGCTGAATGCCGTCATGAACAATCGCCCCACGGCGCAAATCACGATCCCAGCCACCGTCAATGCAGAACGACTGCTTCTCTGCATTGAAGGAGAAGACACGAAAGCCAAACGCGTTGGTTTGTTTGGCCGCGGCAGCTTCCCATGTCTTACGGAATTGGAGGGTTTCTAAGTCGAGCTGCTCAGTGGAACGCGGTAATCCGCCAGCCCATTCAGCGAGTGAACGAGCTGGCCAAGATAGGACGAGCGCCAGCGGATACCGGACCTGATCCAGAATGCCGGGCTGGCCGATAGTGAGTACCAAGCAAACAGCTACGGCGATCGTTCCGAAACGCGCGCGCCCCATCGAATTAGAGGTCCTCAGCGCTCTCGAGGATCTCCTTCAAGATATCGAGATTGTCCAAAATCTTGCCGGTTCCTCGTGCCACAGCCGTCAAGGGCTCATCGGCAACCGTACACTGAAGATCAATGACGCTCTGAATGCGCTTATCGAGGCCGCGCAAGAGTGCGCCGCCACCGCAGAGAGTCAAACCACGATTAACCAGGTCGGCGGCCAATTCTGGGTCAGTCCGCTCGAGTGTTCGACGGATGGCCTGGACGATCATGTCCACTGGTTCCTTGAGTGCTTCGCGCACATGCTCAGACGTCGCGGTAACACTTTTGGGTAGTCCGGAAGCCATATCGCGACCGCGGACGATCATTTCGTATTCCTGCTCTAACGGGAATGCGGAACCGATGCAGATCTTGATTTTCTCAGCCATCTGAACGCCGATGAGCAGATTGTGATGTTTCTTCATCCAAGTGGCGATGGCTTCGTCCATCTCGTCACCTGCGACACGAATGCTCTCAGAGCAAGCGACGCCGGCTAAAGACATGACGGCCACTTCTGTTGTGCCACCGCCAATATCCACGATCATGGATCCTGCGGCCTCCCGAATCGGCAGCCCGACACCCAGCCCGGCAGCCATTGGTTCATCGATCAAAAAGACACGCCGTGCGCCAGCGCGCTCAGCGGAATTGATGACAGCCTGCTTCTCAACCGGCGTAATGCCGGATGGGACTGCGATCACTACTTGAGGGCTGGCGAGGAGTTTGCGCCCACCCTGAACTTTGCGAATGAAGTAACGAAGCATCGCTTCCGTGACTTCGAAATCAGCAATGACCCCGTCCTTCAAAGGACGGATAGCCTGGATGTTGGAGTGCGTCTTACCAAGCATCTCTTTGGCACGTTGGCCAACGGCCTCACCGCCCAAAAGAACTTGATTCGTTCCTTTGCGCACGGCGACCACGGAGGGCTCAGCAATGACTACGCCACGCCCGTGGATACAAACTAAGGTGTTAGCGGTGCCCAAGTCGATTCCCATATCAACAGAGAACACACCAGCCATTTTGTCAATGAGTGCAAACATAGAAGTCCTCGCCTCTGCATGTTGTCCGAGTATTGACCCTAGTTGGATTCGGATGTAACTCCGCCAAGGATCATGGCGCATGCTAAGGATGGAGGGGGACGGCTGAAGCTTAAAATCGGGAGAGAGGCTTAGTTCTCGGCGGTCAAAGTGCTCTTGGAATGCGGCACTTCTTGATCGGCAGACAAGAGATAGTCAAGGACATCAGTGGCCGAATAGTAGGGACGTTCTTTGGTTAAGAGGATGTGGATCTTCTTGACCTCATCGCCGGCAGTGATCAGGGGTCGCTCGGTCGTGCCGTCAGAGCGATATTGGGGCATGCCGATATTAGCCATGAGACCATTGCAGAGGCATTTGCGCCCCTGAGTGGCTTCTTCGTCGCCGCCTTTTTTGGCCCACGCCTGAAGAGGCTCACTGGCACAACGCCAGCCTAAGGCTCCGTCTGGTCGTCGGTAAGCATGACGCAGATAACCGAGGTCACAGACGCGCTTACGATCCTCGTACTGCTGCTGGTCGGAGTTTGTGCCTTCCATCTGCAGGACTTTGAACGGGAATCCCGTCGGCGAAGCGACTGGATCAGTGAAGACCCCGGCCGTCCCAGCCAAACTCATCGCGCGCGTGTCTTGCTTGAGAGTTTTCTCGAGGCCCGACTCGTCACTAAAGGCAAAAAGGGTTCCGACCTGAATTCCTACCGCGCCCACTTCTTGGGCATCGAGCAATCGATCAGGGCTGCCATAGGAGCCACCGATCCAAAACGGAATACCGTGAGATTGGATGGCCTCATAATCGACGAGATCTCTTTTCCCGTAGATAGGCTCACCCTTTTCATCGATCTTTGTTCGACCCCGTGGTGGCGCATTGTGGCCACCAGCGGTTGGCGTCTCGATCACAAAACCATCAATGCCATCGCCACACTTTTTCATCATCATCACAGCCAAAGTCGCGGCTGCGATAATCGGTATGAACAAGGGGCGAGGTAAAGTGGGTGGATTTTCGCCAAAAATGCAGGCTGGATCAAACGTCAGCTTGGGCTTGGCAGCACCCTCTTCCAGTGGAAAGTGAAGATCCACGGATGTTGGCTTGCCAGTAATATAGTCGGAAATGATCCCTGGCGTCGCAGTTGGGACACCGGCGCCCATGGTCACCACATCAACATGAGCGAGCATCGCCCCGTAGATCGTCGGTAAGTTGGGAGCCTGGATTTTTTCGAGGACGTTGATCCCGACGAGACCGTCGTGACCTTCTTTCGCCAAGTAAACCTCGACAAAGGCGCTCACGACGAGCAATTCATCGAGCTCTTGAGACCGATTGTGACCAACCATGGACTTGCCCTTGAAGGGTTGATCCGCAGCCTTGCCACCTTCGATGAAGTACTTGTCTTCAATTCTCTGAGCCAATTCAGGGACAGGGAAGTGAGCTAAGGCCCGGCGCATATGGCCGCCCTCGTCACCGCACTGTAGCCTTCGAGCCAAGATTAGGTCTAAGGCAGTTCCAGAAACCACCCCGAGTTGCCCTGCTTGGGCCACACTCCGCGCTAAAACCCAATTCGAAATCCCGGCTCCCATCCCGCCCTGAATGATGGTCGGAACAGCATTTGGCCAACGACCAGTTTGAGGGTTGCTTGGGGACATGAGGGAGATCGACTTTCTTTCAAAGTAGAATTCGGATTTTCACTGGGCACCAGATCATAACGCTATTCGAACCATATCGAAATCAGCCCATAGGCTGTGCAGGCGTTTCAGAGACGAACTGGGCTGCTCAATTCGCTCAGAAGTAGCATTTACGGTTGCTCTGGAGATGTTTTAAGAAAGAAGCCCCTTCTCGCACAAAGCCAGAAGGAGCCTCTCAAATCAGTTAAGCAAAGTACTCACTTAGCCAGCCATAGGGCCGACGCCATGATACTGGTTGAGAGCGGAGAACATCACAACGATAGCTGCCAAGAGGCAAACTGTAGTCACGATGATCAATCCACTGGTCAACGCGACTGCGTTATCTGTCTCTTCCTCGAAAACATCGAGGTCGTCCATGTCGTCCGCGTCGTCAAAACTTGCCATGTCTTTCTCCTTGGTCTCTCGACGGACTACTTTCCGGTGAGCTTGGTGGCCTTGTTTCCAGAAGTTGGCATTGCACCGTTTGTGCTTGGAATAGCGATATGCCCCACAGATGTGGTTGAATCGATATAATCGACCATGACGGTGCAGACGTAGTTGCTGCCGTTCAAGATGTCAAAACGGTGGCCAAGGCGAATGCCGTCGTTGGCACCTTTGTTGACCTGAACCATGTTCGTGACCGCATCAAAACGAATCACCTGCCCCTCAACCAATGGCTGAGTCTTGTTGGTAGGTGGTGGGTAGTTGTTGCGGTAGTCAGCCAACTCAGTTGCTGTGTTGTTGAGCTTGGATTGGAGTTCCTTGATTTGATTCTCAAGTCCTCGCTTCGCCTGCTCAAGGTTCTCACGGATGCCCGCAAGTTCCTTTTGGCCAACCAGCGCTGTTTTCTCGGAATCTTGAGCAGTTTCCGCACGCTTGCGGTAGTTCTCAATCATATCCTCGAGGCCACCAACTGAGTCAGTAATGGCACCAAGCTTTTGAGTCACTTGGTTATTGGTCTGAACCAAGGCCTGATACTTGCGCTCAGTTTGGTTCTTCTGCTCGATTGCGTTCTCAAGTTGGCTTTGAACCGTATTGAGATCGCCCTCCATGGAGGTGACCTTGGTCTTGCGGCTGTTAAGGTCGTCCTGCAAGTTCTTGATGTCAGCATCAAGCTTGGCGATTTGACCGTTGAGATTCGTTTCTGAGGTCATTTTCTCAGTAACGGTATCGGCAGCTTGTTGCTTCCAGTCAGTGCTTTGATGCAAAAACGTTGCTGCTGCCATGAGAAACGCGGCCGACAACAGGATGTTGATGACGACAAATACGCGTGCGACTTGATTCATTCCTAATCTTTCCCTTCTCTGGGCGTTCCATTTGATTGGTGACGGGACGCTATCGCCTGCCGCTACCTTTGTAAAGTAGGCAAACTGACGATTTGAGGCCGCGCGCGGCGATTCCGCCACCTGGAACGAACTATCCCTTTGCGAATGGCAGGATTCTATGGGCCGGAGCAGGGATGTCAAGTAAACATCTTTTCCCTTAAATCATCCTCTCATTTGCCCTTATTTCCTCGCCCCAAAATCAGGGCTAGGAAAAGCAGTGCAATGAGGATTCTCTCGACCCAAATGCCTCCCTCAACGGCCCACGGATAAGCCGCTCCGAGTGGGATCCTGGCACTTAAGCGCCCTTTCTGGTTCTTCTCAAGCATCCCCAACATAGGCCGTCCCAGGGGGTCCACAAAAGAGCTTATTCCGGTATTGCTAAGGCGAAGAATCCCAAGACGGTTCTCCACCGCCCGGAATCGAATTTGAGCGTTGCATAGGTCTCTCTCGGCACTTTCGTCGTACCATGCGTCGTTGCTGGTGTTTATGATGAATTCAGCCCCCCTCCGGCGGCCTTCAGCAAAAACCTCCGGAAAAACGACCTCGTAGCAGATATTGACGCTAAATTCGTATTCCTTGCCGCCCAATTCAGTGGTCCAAAGTGCCGTTTCCGCCCCAGGCGTCATGGCGGGAAGGTAACCGGCAGTATTTTCCACCCAATCAACAAATTCCTGCCTTTTGAAACTCAAACCAGAAAACGGGATGTATTCACCAAATGGAACTAACTTTTGCTTGTCGGCTCGGGCGGTCGCTCGAAGCAACTGAGCTCCATTTGTCCCGTCAGGAGTGAAATCCAGCAGGATCGCGGAGTTTCTCTCTCTTAATCCTTCGCCCCTGATGTCAACGAAGCCTTCAGGCAGATCGTCGTAGGTAACCATTCCTATGAGGAATTTGGGCATTGCCGCATAACCTTGGCAAGCGGCTCGAAATTCTTCGGAGACGCTCATGCGCGTTTGTCGCCGGCGTGTGTTTAGCATGGTGCTGAGAGGCGCATACATGCGACGACGGTCAGGGTTCTTGCGTGAGTCATCGACGCGGAAGAACGACGTTTCTGGCCACACAAAGAGGTCGACGTCTTTTTCAACGGCGGCAGCCTCCTTCATCAAGGCCAAACACTTCTGGTACCGTCGCTCTGCAGGTGAAATTCCGGGCTCCAATCGTTCTGATTGGGAGATACTGGGCTGAACACCACAGATTTTGGGTCCATCGGTCAGTTGAGCTTCAATGGAATCGATACGGGAATGTCCGTAGAGCAAGATTGCTCCGACTCCTAAACCACAACAGAGCACCGATGCGCCGAAGGTGGCCAGATTCGGCTTTCGTTGCGCTCGAAAGCCCATGAGCAGTAAATCGGCAATGCAGCCATTGATCGCCCACAACACAAAACTAAGGGGATAGACACGGCCAAAATCTGCCACTTGAATCCACTCGGTCCAGGCATGCAGGGCATACCCTGGATCGTGCCAAGCGATCCCGGCGGTGCCAAAACGGCGTAGCGCATCAAAAGCCGTCATGGTGAGGGGAACAAGGAGAGCCAGGGGCCATCTGGTCCGGACAACCAAGCGTTTGAAGGACCAGGCAAAGGGTAGAGAAAAGACCCAGAAAATAAGGCTGACCGCGACCCAACCGATATAGCCCGCCACAGGAGCTCCGGCGAGAGAAGAAAGCCAGCAGAGGAGCGTACCTCCCCAGGCCATCATCGCCGCCGCGTTACCCCACCAATAGCCACGCTCAGGATGAGCGGCTGCGTATGCGAACCACGGCGCAGACGCGAAGAACACAAGCTCGGTCCACGATAAAGGCGCGTAGGCACAGGCGAGCAAACCAAAGCTGAGTCCACCGACGAGGATAGAGAGCCAACGAGAACCAGTAGGAGCGGCATCGCTCTTCTTGCTCACGACCGTCCTCGAGAGGTTTTTGCTGGCAGGCGCAAAGCTTCAGGTTCACTTAGAACCACGTCCACGAGGTCACCTTCTTCAGGGAAGGGCTCAAGCGCTTTGCTGATTATGAAGCCATTCGCGTCAATGAGGCCGCGCAGGTCGCCGCTGCCGTTCCAAGGGACCTGGCAGACGGTGAGCCCTCCAGGCCCCAAGTTCACCTGAGCTGGGAGGTGTTGGGTCCGGGGAATCGGGCGACCTCGAAGCGGCGCCGTAAGGGTCGCTTTGACCGTAAGTGTATGTGGTGGCTGCAATCCGATCAGCCCACGCAGGAACGGCCTCACGAAGAGTTCAAACGTGCAGAAAGAACTCACAGGGTTGCCTGGCAATCCGAAAACCCACGTATAAGTGCCATCAAGGCGTTTCATGCGACCAAAAAGCAGAGGTTTCCCTGGCTTGATCGCGACACTTTGAATCTTGACCTCCAGCCCACGAGCTTTCAGTTCGTGGTGAACATGGTCGAAATCGCCCATGGAAACACCACCGGAGAGGATGAGCACATCCGCTTCCATTCCGGCCTCAATGGCATCTCGGGTTGCCTCTTGAGTGTCTGCAACAATTCCGGCAAATGTCGCTTCTAACCCCACGCCTAAGGCCCTGACTTGGGAAGCCAGCATAGAACCATTGGATTCACGAATCTGGCCAGGACCGGGCATTCCAGCCCCAGGTGGCACCAATTCATCGCCAGTGGCATAGACGGTCACAGACGGTCTTCGAAACACCGAGACTTGAGCCTGCCCGAGGGTAGCCAACATGCCAATTTCGATTGGACGAATGGTGGTGCCTGCATGGAGGACGACTTCGCCCGTGGTCATATCCTGTCCCATCGGAGCAATGTTTTGCCCGAGGGAGCAAGTCTTGAGAATGCGTACACGGGAATCGCTGACGTCCTCGGTCTTTTCAACCATCTGGACGGCATCGGCACCTTCCGGGACCGGTGCCCCCGTCATGATCTTGACCGCTTCGCCGATATTCAGAGCTCGCTCAAAAACCTCGCCGGCAGCAACCACGCCACAAATGTTGAGTTCCGCTCCATCGGCGGTCACATCGGCAACCTTAAAAGCGTAGCCGTCCATTGCGGATCGATTGAAAGGCGGCACGTTCATGTCGGCCACAACGGCTTGAGCCAAGACCCGGCCCAAAGCCGCATCTAGGTCAACTTGCTCGATCTCGGCCCCACGCTCTGTGGCCTCGTACAAGATCTTCAGAGCTTCGTCTTTTTCCATCATGTCGTTGTCTCAGGCCGTGGGTCGCGAATGACATCCATAAAGGATGAAACCGAGAACACCGCTTTGCCCAGCCCAGGCTCGCCATAACCAATCGGATTCGGCATCGAATTGCGTTCAAAAATGTCACGCCAAGTCCTTAGCAGTCCGACGTGATAGCGCAGGGAGGCTGGCCCACCGCCGGTTTCTCCCAAAACGCTGAGGGGCTCCGGGCACCAAGTCGTGAAACGCGGCATAACCCCCTGGGACATGAAGAATTCGAGCCCTTCCCCGGTGGACGCCCAAGCTTCGTCTTCGGTCGCAAAGCCGTAGGGTTTCGACATCTCAATGCCAGCGACGAAGTTCGGAATCACCGAATGAGCCGGAAAGATGTCCTTGGCTTCCAAGATTCTCTCGATCCATACGTCCCGGCCCACATAGCGGCTTTTCCCGGGACAGATCTTCTCGAATAGGTTCTTATCCCAAATCTCATAATTGGGATGGTAGATCTGAATCCCCGCATCGCGAATACGCTTGACATCGTCGGCAGGCAGGGCTTGGACCACCATCTTGCCAATCCAACGTCCAGGGAATTCTCGCTCAATGGCTTCGGCGTATTTGATGTAATAATCGGCCTCAGTTTCGCCCTTGAGGTCGGTCGTGATGCTGCCACCAGTCAGGGTGTAGGCTTTGGCCTGAGAACCAGATTCCACGATAAGCCTCAGGGCCTCAATCATGCGATCAACAGGCTTTACAGCATTATAGATGCGCTCTTCCTCGCGCTGCTGACGGAAGTTCCGGTTGATATCACAGAACTGGCATTCTTCATCACGGCCGAAGTACTGGCACATGCGAAAAACGGTCAAATAGAGCAAATAGCCCCACTCAATCGAGGGCGCCGTTTCGATCAGAGGGGTGCCATCTAAAGTTGTCCCGCCGTAATACGGTGGCGTCGGTGAGAACTCGACTTCAGCGATCTCGTCCCCAGCCAAGGTCAGCACGCACCCGGTGCCCTCCCACTCCTCAGCCGATGTCTTCACCACGCGATAAGGAGAATTGGGGTTAAGACGGACTGATACGATGGTCGGCGCCATCCCCTCAGCCCCGCCGGAGAATCGGATTTCCTCTGGCGCTCTGGCTTTCGAGACTTCGTCGAGTTGGGACAAGGGGGCGTGGTCGAAGCTGAAGATGAAATAGGACTTACGGGCGTATTCGCCCACAGCCTTGAACGCCTCTGGGGCAAAACAAACGCCCAGACGAAGCATGTCTTCTTTGTAGACCGCCTCAATCGGGATATCCGGGAACTCCTGACGGACTTCCAGGACCCGATCCCAATCTTCACCACCTTGTTTGGAGTTATTTTTCATAAATCTATGAACGAAAAGGGATAAGAATCATGTTCACCTTTGCTGGAACCACCAAATTCTCACACAATCACTATGGCGGTTCAAATAATGAGGACGAAGGTCGACGCAATCTGACGAGTTATGCGTAATCCTCTGTGCCGGTTATCACAATGTATGACATATCACTGTACACCCCGCGAATGGGTGATGTTTCGAAGTCACCCAAAAAAGAGATCGAAATGAAATTTGGATTGATCATCCCACTTTGCGCCTTCCTGGTTCTCCTCGGCTGCGACATGGGCCAGGGCAAGAAGGACAAAAAGGACCAGAAAGACAAAAAGGCCGATATTCAGCTCGTTCGTGCCATGCACGCAAAACGAGGCCAACTATCCGCCCGCCTCGAAATCACGGCCCGGGTCGAGGCGTTGGAACAGACCGAAATTATTCCCCGCGTTGAGGGGACCGTCATCGAAGTTTTGGTTGATGAAGGCAGCGACGTGAAGAGCGGGCAAATTTTGGCCCGAATCGAGGACGACGAGGCACGCATCAAGGTCGCGGCGCAGAGATTGGCCGTCGAGCAGACCAAAGTCGCCGTGTCGATGGCGAAGCTCTCTCGAGATGAGTCGGCAGCTATGCTCCAAACTGCTGAAACCACGCTCACTCGTGAAATTAATGAAAGAGACCGGGCTCTCGCCCAACACAAGCGCGGAGCAATCTCTGACAAAGACAACGAGGCCGCCGAATTCGTCTACACCAAGGCAGTGGCCGACAAAGAACAAGCCGCACTCAAATTCAAGCGCTCCCAAGAGGACATCCTCAGAACGCAAATCGATGAGAAAACTGCAAAAAACACCCTCCAAGCTGAGCAACTGAAGCTGAGCTTCTGCGAGCTGAAGGCCACGATTGCCGGTCGCCTGACCCAGAGAAACATTCGCACCGGACAAAGGGCCGCCTTAGGCCAAAGCGCATTCCTCATTGCTGACCTTGATTCCCTCGTCGTTCGTGCCCGAATTCCAGAAACAGATATTCGGGTGCTGAAGATAGGCCTGAAGGTTAATTTGGATGCCACTGCCTACCCCGGCGTGAAGTACACGGGAGTCGTTGATCTGATCGCTTCGGAAGTTGACACCGATGGCGGCCAAATCAATGTTCGCATCAGGATTAACCAGAGCGAACCGCCGCTACGTCCAGGGATGTTTGTTTCCGGGCATATCGTCACCGAGATTAGAGAAGACTCACTCTTGATCCCGAAGAAGGCTCTCCTCTTTGACCGTGATCGCCCTTACATTTACGTGGTCGAGCGCAACGCAGACTCAAAGACAGTGAAAAAGATCTACATCCGCCGAGGACTGCAAAACTCAACTGAAGTTGAATACCTGCCGCTCAAAGATGAAGAGGCGAAAGTGAACGATGACACCGAGATCGTGGTCGTGGGCCTTGACCGCCTCACAGATGGTGCTCAGATCACCATCGAAGGGGAAAAGGCATCTGAGAAGAAAAGCCAAGATGAGCAGTCCAAAGCCGAGCCCACCGAGTAGGAATCCGACTGAATGAAATCGCAGGACGACCAAGAATCTGGTCTGATTCCATTGATCGTAGATCGGCCCGTGGCAGTGACCATGGTGGTCTTGGCAGTGGCCGTGTTCGGGTGGGTCTCTTTTCAAAAACTCTCCCTGACGTTGTTGCCTAAGATCAGTTATCCGTCTCTCACGGTTCGCACCGAATACCCTGGGTCGGCTCCCGCCGAAGTAGAAGAACTGGTCACCAAGCCGCTTGAGAGCAACTTGGCGGTCATCAGCAATCTGAATGGCTTCCGCAGTATTTCTCGCGCCGGCGTGTCCGATCTCATTCTCGAATTTGAATGGGACACCAACATGAACTTCGCGGCTCAGGACGTCCGCGAGAAAGTCGACCAAGTCCGTAGCTTCCTACCGCAGGACGTGAAGAAACCACTTCTCCTCAAATACGATCCGACCCTGGATCCAATCATGAGACTTGGTCTTTTCGGCGACCTCGAATTAGAGCGAATTCGTTTCTATGGCGAAGAGAAGCTGAAGAAACAACTGGAGAGCATTCCTGGCGTGGCCGCCATCAAAGTTCGCGGCGGTTTCGAGTCCGAAATTCGAATCGACATCAGTGAAGAATCACTCCAACGCAATAACATCACGATCGATGTCATTCAGCAGCGCCTCTCAGAAGAAAACATCAACTTGGCCAGCGGCCTGTTGCGAGAGGGCGACACCGAATACTTGGTAAGAACGCTCAATGAGTTCGAGAGTATCCAAGAAATCGCCGACCTCGTAGTCGACTCAAGAAACGGCACTTTCATTCGCCTCAAAGATGTGGCCCACGTGCATCGCGCAAACAAAGAGCCAGATGTCATCACGCGCATCGAAGGGCGTCCCAGCGTCGAAATCGCTATCTTCAAAGAAGATGCCGCCAACATTGTCAACGTCAGCAAGTTAGTCAAAACCAAGCTCTTCGGCGAAGGCTTCGAGTCTCGCCTCAAGGACGGGATTGTTGTCGCGCGGAGCGATGAAGACCAAGACGACGATGCTCTTAAGACTCTGAAGGCTGCCCGCCCGATGGCCGAAATGCTTCCTGCCGGCGTCGAACTGCGAATCCTCTCGGATCAAAGCCGATTCATCGAAAGCTCAATTTCGGAAGTACAAAATTCTGGCATCATCGGTGCGATCGTCGCCATCCTGGTTCTCTTGGTTTTCTTGAAGCGGTTGGTTTCAACGGTGGTCATTGCCATCGCCATTCCAATCAGCGTCATCGCGACTTTCGGCCCCATGATGCACTTTGATGTCAGTCTCAACATCATGTCCCTCGGTGGCTTGGCCCTCGGCATCGGTATGCTGGTCGACGCCTCGATCGTCGTCTTGGAATCGATTGACCGTTGCCGCCAAGACGGTGACTCCCTCAGGCAAGCTGCGATTCGCGGCACCCGAGAAGTTGGCGGAGCAGTTGTGGCCAGTGTGCTAACAACCATCGCCGTCTTTTTGCCGATCGTATTCGTCGAAGGCATCGCTGGCGAAATCTTCAAAGACCAATCACTCACAGTCGTGTTCTCACTCCTGGCGTCCTTGGCAGTCGCCCTCTTTTTTATTCCGATGTTGGCAGCTCGCCCATTTGCGGATGAGCAGAAGCAGGCCCCGCGCGGTCTGCGGGAGTACTTCGGCGATATTTGGGTTCTCCTTCGTGACCGGTGTTTCAAGCAATGGCCCCTTGTGACCAATGCTTGGCGCTTCATCAAGAACCGTCAGAGCACACTCTCCCGCGGGCTCGCAATCATCTTCGTCGGGCCGACTTTGCCGTTCAATGCGACGCTCGACTTCGCCCTCAAGATCCCCTATGTCGCCCTCGTCATCATCCTCTTGCTCATTAAGATCAGCATCGGTGTCCCGATGATGATCCTCAAGTATCCGGCCTTAGTATTTAGCAAGATCTTCGATGCCGCCTACTCCTTGGTCGAATCGACCTATCAGTTGACTCTTAAGGTGGCACTCAAACAGCGGGCTTTGGTTCTTATTGCCGCTGTCGCGCTGATGGTATTTTCTTGGCAACTACTCGACCAAGTCGGTGTCGATCTGATTCCAGAGATGCACAGTGGCGAGATCATTATCGAGAGCCAAAAGCCAATCGGAACGGCGCTCGACAGCAACGGTCGCCTCACGCTTGAACTGGAAAAGAAGCTCATGGGTATGCGCGACGCCGGGGAATTCGTCGGCCGAGGCGTATCGTCTTCCATGGGTGTTGCTCGCGATGAAATCGCCCCAGCAGGTGACGGGCCTCATACCGCCAAGATCTATCTCAAGCTTCCAGTCGGTCCGAACATGGCCGCCAAGGAGGCCGAGGTTGTCGACATCTTGCGGGACGGACTCACCGATCAGATTGGCGGCGGAGAACTTTCATTTTCGACACCCAAGTTGTTCACTTTCAAGAATCCACTGGAAGTCCAAGTCTTGGGTGACGATCTCGTCAAGATTGAGAAGGTCGCCAAAGAAATCGAACGTCGCATGAAGAACATGGGCGAGTTAACCGACGTTCGCTCATCGGCGGAACAAGGTAGCCCCGAGTTCGTCATCAAATATGATCGCATCAAACTTGCCGACCGCAATCTCAAACTATCACAGGCGGCGAGTGTCTTGCGCGACAAGATCAAGGGCGTCATACCAACCCGTTACTCGGAAACATCCGAAGGCCGCAAGATCGACGTCTTGGTCAAAATTCCTGATGAGAATGTGACCTCAGTACGAGCCTTGCAGGACATCGAAATTGCCAAAGTTGATGGACGTTCGGTTCGATTGGGAGAGGTCGCATCGGTCAAGCAAGGTCGTGGACCTTCTGAAGTTCGTCGGGTTGCTGGGCAAAGGTCCATCATTATCACAGCTGTCCCCAACGAGGTTGACCTCAAGACGGCGGCGGCCTTGATCGAGACACAAACAGAAGAGATGAGGGCGAAGAGCCCTGGAGACTTCCGCGGTGTAGTCGTCAAAGTCGCTGGGCAAAGCCAAGAAGCTGAACGTTCCAGCGAAGAACTGATTTTTGCACTCATCTTGGCTTTGATTTTGGTCTACATCGTGATGGCGTCCCAGTTTGAATCCCTTCTGGACCCGCTTGTTATTATGGTTTCAAGCCTCTTTGCTGGCGTGGGTGCCATATTTGCTCTCATTCTGTTGGACATCTCTGCCAGTGTCGTGGTCTTCATTGGCATCATCATGTTGGCGGGAATTGTGGTGAATAACGCCATCGTTTTGATCGACAGCATCAACCGTCTCCAACGAGAACACGGCTTAAGTCGTCACGATGCGATCCTCAAGGGTGGCATGCTTCGGCTCCGTCCCATTCTCATGACGACCTTGACCACAGTCCTCGGGCTGTTGCCGATGGCGCTGTCCACCGGCGAAGGAGCTGAGATGCGAATGCCAATGGCGGTCACCGTCATCGCCGGCCTTTCCTTCAGCACGATCCTCACGCTGATCATTATCCCTGTCGTCTATTCGGCCGCTCATGCGGGCACGGAAATGGCAGGCAACCTAACTGGAGCAAGACGATGAACGGACCGGTCGAGAAATTTGTCGGGCTTACCCTCAAACGTCCAGTCACAGTCTTGATGTTGCTGTGCTCGACCGTGCTGATCGGCATCTTGGCGCAATCGAGGCTACCGCTAGAATTGCTCCCTTCTGGCTTCGTCATGAGCTCGGTTTCCATCAATATTCCAGTGCCCAATGCCAACCCCATTGAGGTTGAAGAACAGGTCACACGCCCAACCGAGGACATCATTCGCCAGATGTCAGGGCTTGAGGAAATTGAGACCCGCTCAAGCAAAGACTCGTCCAATATCAACTTGAAGTTTAGTAAGGATCGCAACCCCGACGAGGCCTTCGCCGAAGTGCGAGATCTCATGGAGATCGCTAAGCTCTCTTGGCCCGAGGAAGTTCAGGACTATCGGACGTTCCGCTTCAACCTCGACACCGACATTGCGATCTTTAGCTTCGGCGTCCTCCTAGATGAATGGGAATCCGACACTTCCTTCGTACTCGACGAAAAGGTCACCAAGGTCTTGGAGTCCGTCGATGGCGTCGCGCGAATCAGCAACATGGGAATTGTTGAAGAGTCGATTCGTATCTTTGTTGACAAAGAAAAAGCCCGTTCTCTCGGCATTTCGCTCTTCGAAGTCGCCCAAACACTGGGCGCCGACAACAAAGACATCATTGGCGGCCGAGTTAAAGAAGGCGATCGTTACTTCTATCTGCGTTCGTTAGGTCGATTCGAGAGCATAGAAGAGCTTGAGAATTATCCGATTCGCGCCAATGTAAGGATGAAAGATGTAGCTGAAATCGTCTCGGCCAAGTCGTTTCGAGATTGGGTCTTTCGCCTGAACGGCAGTCGCGCGGTGTGGTTTGAAGTCTACAAAGAGTCGAGCGCCAATACGGTCGAAGTCTGCAATGCGGTCAAGAAGACCGTTGAAGAAAAGATCATGACTGACGTTCGGATGAAGGAGAAAGGCTGGGAGTGGTATCAGAATGACAACCGCAATACTGGCTCGATCGTCACCGGCGCCTTAACGGGCTTAGTGAAGTCGGCATTGATCGGCGCCCTCTTCGCAATCATCCCGCTGTTCCTTTTCCTGCGCCGCATACGAATGACTTTGATCATCATGCTGGCCATTCCTTCATCTCTCTTGATCACCATCGGCTGCATTTACTTCGGCGGTGGAACAATGAACTTGTTGTCGATGATGGGGATCACCATTGCGATCGGCATGCTGGTCGACAACTCCATTGTTGTGGTCGAGAACATCTTCAGTAAGCGCCAAGAAGGGATGGGAGCACAGGAAGCTGCCCTAAAAGGCACAGCTGAAGTTGCCCTCGCTGTCACCTTGGCGACATTGACAACAGTGGCTGCTTTCCTCCCTCTCATCTTCATGGATGCCGGCAAAGAGGCCGCCTTTTTTAGCAAGGCTATCGGCTTGCCGGTTTGCTACGCCGTCGTGGCATCTCTCATCGTTGCGCTGTTCTTCATTCCGCTGGCAACCGTCTTCTTTTACAGCGACCGTAACGATGCGGACAGCAACAGAAGCTTCTATCAGAACGCGCGCGACCGATTAGCTGGCAAGAATCAGTCGATGAGCAAGCTCGTAGCACGATTAGCCTTGGTCCTCACTCCGATGTACTTCCTCGCTGACTGGACCCTGAAGGGTATTGGCAAGCTCGAGAAATCTCAAAGTTGGACCCTCAGGCATGCCCTCAAGCACCGTCTCTTCGCCCTCATCTTGATTTTCGGCGTGACCGGCGGCATCACTTATGAAATGACGAAGCACGCCAAGTTCGTCAAGATGGACGATAACTCAGGAGGGTTCATCCGCCTGAATATTGAGCTTGATAACAACTACACTTTGGGCGATGCGAATGAAGTGTTCGTACGCGTCTATCAAGTCCTCAAAGACCGATGGGACGAATTCGGATTTGACGTGAGCTATCTTTGGTTCCGACGCAGCGGCGGCCCAATCTTCGCGGCTCTGAAGAATACCGATGGTGACTACACCCAGAGAGTTAGCGAGGCGATCAAGAAAAACCTCCCAGACATTCCAGGAGCCAAGATCACCGTCGGTGTCGATCGGCAAAACCAAGATGCCTCTAATCTAGATATCCGCATTTTTGGCAAGGAAGTGAAGGTTCTGGCTGGCATCAGTGAAGACCTCAAAGTCAAGCTTGAGAAGGTCGATGGCATCACACGCGTGAGCGGAGGTGTGGCTAAGAACACCGAAGAGATCATCATTGCTCCCGATCGAGAGCGCATGCAGTTCTTTGGCGTCGAACCACGAACCCTCATGGGTACCGTTCAATATGGCATTCGCGGACAACGGCTTCCCGATTTCCATTTCGGCGATCAGAAGATGCGGATGTTCATTGAGTACGAGAATGCCGGTGACACGTCCGTCGACGATCTCAAACGTCTGGGAATTTGGACCGAGTCGGGGAAAACTCAACCGCTCTCAAACTTCGCCGACATCTATTATGCCAAGGGTTATGGCACGATTCGCAAGCAGAATGGCCAATCATCCGTCAACCTGACTGTCGAAACCCTTGATGGCAAAGACAAGAAGATCACCAGCGCCGTGGCTCAAATTCTAAGCGAATATAATCTTCCTAAGGGATATTCGTGGCAAGAAACTTCCGATGAAGACTTGAAAGAAGAAGCGGTGGCAATTGCCGGCACCGCAGCACTCGCTGTAGTTTTGATCCTGCTCCTCATGGGTGTCCTCTTCGAGTCGGTCATGTTGCCGCCAGCGGTGTTTGCCACCATCCCCTTTGCCTTGATCGGTGCGTTTTGGTTCCTTGTCCTCACTGGAAGCCCGGTCGACATGATGAGCATGATTGGCGGCATCATTTTGGTTGGGATTGTTGTCAACAATGGCATCGTTTTCATGGATGCGGCCCATCGGAGTGTTCTGTCTGGAGTCGAACGGACCGAAGCCCTCATCACGGCTGGCAAGAGA
>JBLINQ010000009.1:0-64124 GCA_047639315.1 Planctomycetota bacterium | reverse complement strand
CGAAGGGAGCTTGGCGACTAGTACGGTGCCAGGCACATGTTGGTAGCCCAATTGGGATTGATGGTTCATTGCGGAAATCGGGAAGGGCACGCCAGAGATGCTGCATTTGGTGTTGCGCCTTGGACTACCAACATGAGCCAGGCACCTTTGGTGATGCTTACCTTTTGGGGATGGATAGGTGGGATGTGCTTGGCTCTGAGTAGATGCCCCGGATATCCATGGAAGCGCTCCCAGGTTCGGTTGCCACCTTGCTACAAGTGCGAGGGAGCTTGGCGCCGCTCGAGGGTGGTGGATTACACCTGGTTCGGCACCGAACCAGCTTGAGTTTTTAACTCGTTGGCTTTTTGCTGAGGAAATAGTGGCAGGTGCCAAGCGACATGCCGATGCCGCGGGCAAAGGCGCGGATGAAGCTCATCGGGGCGAAGGCCCAATAGCGGCCTTTCTTGGTGCGCTTGACCAGCTTGCCCGTGAGCGGGAACTGGAGAGCGAAGAGGGCGATGAATAGGCCAATTGAAATGAGGCGCGCGCCTATGAGCCAGGCCCCTGGTAGTCCGACCATTGTGAATGGCAGGCTGGCCAGGCAGAGCATGGCAAGGGGCGGTTGAATGTGGTCGAGGAGGCTTGAGTAGGAGTCGCCAGTGGAATGGCCTTCGTGCTCAAGATGCAGGTAGACCCGCCAGAATCCTTGGTGGCGTTGGACTCTCAAGTATTTTCGAAGTTCGGTGACGTGATGGTGAGCCACGCGTGATCGGATGTCGAAGTGGAGTTTCTTGCCTAAGTCCATCACGCGGAATGAGAACTCTGCGTCCTGTGCCTTGAGGTAGCGTTCATCAAAACCATCAAGCTCTGCCAGAATCTCACGGCGGTAGATGACGTTGAAGGTGGCCAAGAAGTTGACCTCTGTGGGCATCGCCAAGTGCCGCTCGATGATCTCTTCATGAATCAAGCAGGCTAAGAGGCTGTCGGGGACGGCATTGTCGTAGCTCCCAGAAACACCACCGACTTCCTCGTTTTCCATGTGAGGGACGAGGTGGTCTAAGGCGTCTGGGGCGGCAACGGTGTCGGAGTCGATAAACCAGACCAATTCGTTGACAGCGCGGCGCCAGCCTAAGTTGCGCGCGGCGCCAGGGCCCTTGCCTTCACCCAAGACGTAGGTGACAGGTGATTTCTTGGCAATTTCAGCCGTCTCATCGGTCGATCCATCGTCAATAAAGAGCACTTCTGTGAGTGGGGAGTCCGGTGATTGGAGCATCGGAATCACACTCTCCAGGCAAGGCCGGAGGGTGGCGGCGCAATTTCGACCGGGAATGACGAGGCTAACTTTCATGGTTTTGGCTGTGTGTCCAACAAATGGTCCTGGTGCATGGCGTGTTTTTACTCAAAACTTGCCCTGAGTGCATCAACATCAAGTTTTTAGATTGAGGATAAGGCCCCGGATGAACTATCCTGGTCTCGACTGCCGGAGAAATGTCCTCATGGATCAACTTAGCTACTTTCGGATTATTGTGCTGCTTATCGGGAGCTTTTTGTTCCTGAGCACTTGGATCGCCAAATTCCGTGGCCAGGCCAGTTTGGGCGACGCCCTACGCTGGTCCGTGGTTTGGGGTGCCATGTGCTATCTTGCACTTGATCCTAGTATTTCCAACCGGATCGCTTCCGCAGTAGGCATCGACAGTGGTCGCTTCTTGGTGCTCTACTGCGCCGTCATTTTTCTCAGCTGCTGCCTGGTTCTCGTTTACGCCCGAACGCGTCGACTGAGTCGCGAGATCACCTTGCTCGTTCGTGAGGTCGCGATTCAAAGGGAAGACGAAGCAAAAACAGACCAGGCAAAGGACGGCAAGACTGCATGACGGTTTCGGCGACTCAGGCAACTCAGCGCTTTGTTATCCCGCTTCTGCTGCTCTTGACCGTTCTCCCATGGCTTAGCAGTTTCGCGGGTGGGTACGTGTTTGACGATTCTCGAGAAATCGAGCAGAGCCGTCGTATTCAATCGTTTACTCCCCTCAGGTTGCACTTCAAGGGCAAGAAGCCGGTCGTCAGCCTCACTTTTGCTCTCAACTACAAAATCTCTGAGTTTGACACTTGGAGTTATCACCTCTTCAACTTGCTGATCCATCTCGGCAGCGTACTGATGTTGTTCTTGCTCGTTCGCGGTACGCTGAATCATTGGCAAGATCCTCCTAGTTGGCTGCCTCCGCCGTTATGGTTCGCCTTCTCGGTAGCCCTGTTGTGGGGTGTGCATCCCCTGCAGACTGAGTCGGTCACCTACATCGTGCAGCGTGCTGAGTCTCTCATGGGCATGTTCTACCTCCTGAGCCTTTGGGCCGTCATGCGAGGTTGCACAGCGAAGAAGTATCTGCCGTGGTTCGTTTTGGCGGCAGTCTCAGGTTCTCTCGGCATGGGCACGAAGATCGTCATTGGTTCTTTGCCGGTGGTCGCGATTCTCTACGATCGCTTGTTCTGGGCCCAGTCGTTCAAGGAGTTATTGAGGAAGCGGTGGCGCGGTTATGCCTTGCTGTGTGCGATCTGGCTGGTGCCTTTGGCAACCGGACAACTCTTGAATCTCACTGTGGGTGGTGACGCGTCTCGTGGCAGCAATATCAGTGCCGGTCTGGGGCTGGCGCAGATCTCCCCTCGGGAGTACCTATTTACCCAGCCAGCCGTCTTGTTGCGGTATATCCGCCTGGTGTTTGCCCCAGTGGGGCAGTGCCTTGACTACAATTGGAAACTGGCAGAGAGCATTAAGGATGCCGTTCTACCCGGATTCGTCATCTTGGCGGTTTTGGGATTTGGTGTTTACTCTCTGTCTCGCGGCAAAAAGATCGCTTTCCTCATCCTCTCCTGCTTCCTGATCCTCACGCCGACGTCGAGTGTGATTCCAATCAACGATCCGATTGCCGAACATCGGATGTATCTTTCCTCGGCTTCCCTCATCACCTTGGCAGCGGCCTTGGTAGCGTGGCTCTTGGCTAAGCGCGGCCTTTCACTTCGCCTTGTCATGGGGCTCGTCTTGGTCTGTTATCTCGCTCTCGGTGTGGCGACGCATCGGCGCAATCACCTCTATTCCAATGAAGATCTCATGTGGGAGGCAGTTCTTGAGGAAGCACCGCACAATGGGCGGGCGTACTACTACTTTGCCGCCAAGGCCAAAGGTGAACGCGACTACGTCAAGACTCGTGAACTCCTCGACAAGTCAATGGCACTTAATCCGAGCTACAGCCTCAACTTCATTCTGTTGGCTCAGCTGGAGACCATTAACGGCAACTATGCCATAGCGATGGCTGCTGCTAAGAAGTCGACCGAGTTGGCTCCGGCGGTTCCCTATTCCTGGAATGCCTACGGTGGGGCGCTGTTGTCGGCCGGACGATTCGACGAGGCACTCGAAGTCCACAACAAGGCAATTCGGATTCAGTCGCGCTATGCTATTTCTCATTCTTACAAGGCATTGGCCTTGATGAAGCTTCATCGATTACGTGAATCCCGAGCCTCAATCGATCGGGCCATCGCCTATGGTGCGAGCTCGCACGAAGTCTATTGGATCAGAGGAGGAATTCTGCGGGCGCGGGGCGAGTTTGATGAGTCCATCGAGTCTTTTGAAACGGCTTTATCGATAAATGACTACAATGCGCAAATCTGGATCGACTATTCGCGCGCCCTTGAAGCTGCGTGGCGCTTCGACGAGGCGAAGGTGGCGATTGAGAAGGCTTTTACTCTCGATAAGACGGACGCTCGGGTGATGTGTCAGCTCGGACTGATCCAACAGAAACAGGGTGACTTTGGTGGCGCTAGCGACACTTTTGCTGCTGTTGCGCGTCGACCTGATCTCCAGAATTCTGAGTTAGCCAAGTTAGCTCGAATGCTACGTGATCAGTCAATTGGACGCCGGTCGGCTCTCGCCAACTATGATCAGCTAAAAGAAAAGACGCGCTCGACCCTGAAGCCCCGGACCATGTTGGACGTGGCCCAAGTCGCAATCGTGAAGAATGACTTTGCTTTGGCGACAGAACTCTATCAGGCTGCCTTCACCAAAGACCCGTCTTTGGCAGATGACCTCAATCAGAGTCACCGTTACAACGCCGCCTGGTCGGCCGCGCGGGCCAAGAATTTCGATCAGGCTCTAACTTGGCTACGACAGGACTTGGTCATTCGCTTGGTGCAAGTAAAGGCCGGTGGAAGATCTGCTGCGGGAGCCATGACAGCTCTCGAAACCTGGACCTCCGACTTGGCATTCAAGGACGTGCGGGGCCCGCAGGCTCCAGCCCCATGGCAGTCCTTCTGGCAAGAGTTTGCTGATCTTTTTGAAGAAGCGAAGTAAGCTTCGCTCTTCTCGCAACTACTCGTCTAAGTTGATCTCAACCAACTTTGCGTTTCCCTGCTTCATGCCCCAGTAGGCTTTTACGTGCCCATCGAGCCAATGGGCTCGACTACCCTGCGGAATGTAGAGGTTGCAGTCGACGTATTTCAGAATCCTTTTGCGCAATTCCCATTTCGTCGTTGGGCTTAGGAGGCGCTTGTTGAGACGGCGATAATAGGAGAGATCTGGCACACCCACACTCGAACGAATCGGGTTCAAGATGTGTGCGTCATGTAAGGTAACCAATTCGAGAGCCATGTTGTCGCGAACGATGACGTTCGAACCTGGTGGGATCTTCTCCTGATAGAACTTGCGCAGGCGCTTCATGGTGCGAACTTTCGATTGCCTTTGTTTGGCAGTCAAGTTCATAGCGATGTGGTAGTTCGCACTCCAGTTACGTTGGCGGGAGGTGAAGGGCTTCTCTTTCGTGAAGCTATGCCAAGTCTTCCATTGATCGGAGTAAGAGAACGCGAAGATCAAAAGCACGCAACCGATCAAACCCTGAGCTGCCATGACTCGCGATTTCTTGAATATGGTTTCGCCATCGAATCGCTTGAGCCACGTATCTAAGTGGTAGATGATGCTGCCAAATACCAACGTCGGGAACATCATCGTGAGGCCAGCCGTCTCGAGCCTCTGGAGCATCCACTTGGCTTCCATGATCTCGAAGAGGATGGTGCAGAGCGGCGGAAATAGCAGGTATGCCAGAGTTGCCAGGGCCACACTGGCAGCGATGAAATACTGTCGTCGCCTCGTCGAAAAGAATCCAAGTATGAGCCCGACGATCAAATACTGATAGCGAAAGCCCTTCAAGCCAAACAGGCCCACACCACCACCAAAGCCGCGGAACGGCTTCTTCATGATGAGTCCGAAGGCGACCGACCGGAAAAAAGCATTGGAGCCAGAATTCGCGGCCAAGGTGGTTTTCTTCTTACCGACGTTGGCTGAAGCCAAGTGGATGGACTCGGGGTCTCGATCGCGTTCGATGCGAGCTCGAATTGTCTCGATGCGCGTGCCCTCTTGCACGCGCTTGGTGATCATCGGCCAGGGTAAGGCAAGCATGAGCGCTAATCCGCACAAGGCGTACTTCTTAAGCACGCCTTCTTTGCGCAGGTAGCTCTGAATACCAAGGATGAAAACTGCGGGGCCCAGCAGAATGACACCAAAAAAAGCGTACATGCCGTGGAACATGCCGAGTGCCAAGGAGGTGAAGGCGATCGGGACGGCGTCTTTATAACTTGGTTTCGTCCTGAGTGCGCGAACCACGAATCCGATCATGAGAGGCAATAGGAAGAATGGCGAAACTTTGTTGGGGTAAGACAGGAAGTTGACGTGCCCCTGGTCGACCATGAAGAACATGGCTGCGAACCACGCGGCCCAACGATTGGCGAAGACCTGATAGGTCATGAAGTAGATGGCAGATGCTACCAGGACGAAGATGACAGGAAGCACGCCATACCACACGTCCAAGTAGTGAACTTGCGTGAGTTGGGAACACGATGCCAACAACACGTGATAGATGTTGGTGTGGTAGATGGGGTAGAAGAAGTCACCTTTGATGAACGGGTCGGCGTTGGTCAGTCCGTGGTCCGTCATCTGGCGCACACGAGCCATGTGAATAAGGGCATCCGCGCCCATGAGTGAGCCTACGCGATACTGAATGAAACAACCCACCGCCAGTACGGCTGCTTCGATTCGAAGGACACTTATGCTCTGTTCTTTCCACTGTCGCCAAGCGCCGCTTCGAACAATGTCAATGAGGCCCAAGACAACGAAAAGGACGATCAGCCCTGATACCGCTATCAATGGAATTCTGATCAGAAAGCCGAGGATGACGAAAGGCATCAGCGCTGCTGTCGATGCTAAGAATGAAACAGAGATTGTGCTGAGAAGGCCGCCCTTGGTGAGCCCAGGCGACCAGCGCATGGTTATGGCAAATCCTGGAATTAAGTAGGCAATCCAGAAAATGAACGCCATTGAGTAATGCATCGACGAAAGTCCATCAAATATTGACAAATCGAACGGGAGCCAAGGCTCCAACCATCATGCCAAGAGATTAGCACATGTAAGTCAACAGAGTAGAAAGACCTACGATTGGGATCGGTCCTTCTGAAATTGGCAAGTGGGCTACATTCTGATCTCCAAATATATGAAGAATGGAGTATAAGAGACTGGCCAGAATCGAGTTTATGGGGCCTACTGTTCCACCTCGCTTGGATTCCTGGTCGTCTGCGACTCCTCCACCTCGAATGAGACGATTCCGAGCGCCTTCACCTGACATTATCCATGTGACAGAGCGACGGAACCCGTTGAAGCAGAGTGTGGATTAGTCAGCGAAGATCGACGATGTTTTCTGGTTTGATCAGCGGAAAACTGGCTGGCAAATTAAGTCCGTACAGTTGACAGCACCTTTTTTGGATGATTTTGGTTCGGATGGCGGTAAACGCCAGAAGCGAAGAACACGCATGAGAATTCCAATTTGTTTCCTGATTACGACCTTCACGCTGATTTCTGGTCTGCAGGGCCAAAGCCCGTTGCCCAAGATTGATGCCAAAGAGGTCGCAGCGACTCTCAAGTACTTGTCGAGCGACGCCCTGGCTGGCCGGAATACTCCAAGCCCGGGGTTGGAAGAAGCGGCGGAGCATATTCGCCAGCGCTTTGAGAAAGCGGGATTGAAAGGTGGTGCCGCGGATCAGACATTCTTTCACCAATATTCAAAGAATGGCAAACGTGTCGCTCTCGGTGATTGCAAGTTGACGATTCATGCCAACAACCAAGAGACAGTAGCGGTTCCCGGTAAAGATTTTCGGCTCTACAAGGCACCCCGCGCTGGCTATGCACCTGGGAAGATGATTGAACCGGCGAGGATGAAGCTGGCCGATGCGGCCCGGAAAGGGCTTTGGTCTGGACGCAGAGTCGCGAAGGTGTTGCTCGTCGAGGCCCCTGAAGACTCGTCTTTGTGGACATCCTGTGCCAAAGATTCTCTGAGTCTCGGGCGATCCCGTGGCGGAGATGAATCGGCACCAATCATTTTGGTTCGGCCTGGTCTTCTTCCCGCAGGAAAAATCAAAGTGCAGGTTTCAACGCCTGTGTCACAAGACTCTCCGATTGTCCTTCGCAACGTGATCGGGTTGCTGCCGGGCACTTCCAAGAAAGACGAGTTCGTCCTGGTGTCGGCACACTACGACCACATTGGTGTCGGAATTCCGAAGGGCAAAGGTAAAGATGCCATCAATAATGGAGCCGACGATGATGCCAGCGGCACTACCGCTGTTGTCGAACTTGCCGAGTTGTTCGCGGGCTTGAATCCTCAGATGAGACCGGCTCGGTCGATTCTCTTTGTCTGCTTTTCAGGCGAAGAGAAAGGGCTTTTAGGTTCTAAAGCCATGGCCGATTCTCCACCCGTCGACCTGAAGCAGATAGTTGCGAACATCAATATCGAGATGATTGGACGTCCGGCCAAAGGCAAGCGCAATTGTGCTTGGGTGACTGGCGCCTCACGATCAAACTTTGATGAGATTGCCGAGGTCGGCTTTAAGCGTGCAGGAATCAAGATGATTGAATTCCGCATGGCAGAGCAACTCTACTATCAATCCGACAACTTCTCCTTCGCTAAGAAGAAAGTCATCGCGCATTCGATCAGCGCTGGCTCCTTGCACAAGGACTACCACCAACCAACAGACGAATTCGAGAAGATCGACCTGAAGCACATGACGGCCATTATTAATGGCCTTGCCGAAGTGACGCGAGAATTTGCCCAAAGGGCCGAGCGTCCTGTGGCAACAGAGTCGAAGTCGAGCAACCGTCGTCGGCGCAAATAGAGCGTGGATGAATCGGCGTTAAGAGTTAGTTCTTGCCGAGATGCAAAATAGAAAGAAGCCGCGCAAGTCTTGCGCGGCTTCTTTCTTAGACCTTATCGGTGATGCTAAAGCGAAAGAGACTTAGTTGTCTTTCTTTTCGTCGCTTTTGCTCTTACCTTTTTTCTTGTCGTGGCCTTTGGCTTTGCCCTTAGCCTTACCTTTGTCATGGCCTTTGGCTTTGCCTTTGCCTTTGCCTTTGCCTTTGGCTTTGCCTTTGGCTTTGCCTTTGGCTTTATCTTTGGCTTTATCTTTGGCTTTATCTTGTCCGACGCGGCGTTTGGCGTTGGCTTCGCGGGCAATCTTCTTTTCTTCTTCGTCAAGTGTCCCGTCGCCGTTCTTGTCGAAGCGCTTGAGGCGGCGTTTCTCGCGCTCAATCTTAGGAGCGTTGCGGGCCTGTTTCTTTTCTTCTTCGTTGAGCCTGCCGTCACCATCTTTGTCGAATTTCTTCACCTGAGCGGCGCGACGTTTGCGTATCTCTTGGGCTTTCTTGCGGCTCTCGTAGGCACTTCTTTCGTCTTTTTCGACCTTGCCATCACCATTGAGATCCATCTCTTTTCTTCGTGCGGCAGATGATTCTTTCTTGGCTTCGGTGAAGGCCTTTTTCTCTGCTTCGCTGAGCTTGCCATCGCCGTCCTTGTCGAATTTCTTCATCAAAGCAGCCTTGCGCTTTGGCGACATTTCCTTCTTGGGCTGCTTGCGCTTGGCCGCGCGTTTCTTGGCAGCTTCTTGCCGTACTTCTTTGCGAGCAGCTTTTTCGGTCTCATCCAGCTCACCGTCGCCGTTCTTATCGAAGCGCTTCATCATGGCTTCGTGGCGTTGCGCTTTTTCCGCTTTCTTCTTTGAATCGTCCTGAGCGCTTCCTGGAACGCTGAAAACCAAGGCAAGTGCCAAAACTGCAAAAGTACTTAAGATTTGTCGCATCGATATTCTCCGAATTTGATCATGCGCTCTATTCTGCAACGTAGGCAGGCATAGAGTCGGCTTCCTGTTGGCTAACCCGGCTATTTACGTCGGGTTTTGTCAGTTCTCTGGATTTTTAGGCAAACTAAGCAGAATCGGCAATTTGGCGATCCTGCGGCCAGAGCCCTTTGAGCGGCCCCCGCGATAGGACTTATCGGCTCATCCGTAAGGCGCATTGGTCCCCTCATGGTTTAATGTAAGACATGCGCAGATCCAACGAAATCTTGAAATTACCGGCTTCTGAAGCGGTTCGATACTTGGCCCTTGAGGCATTTTCCTCACTTCAGGAGCTACTCCGGCTCCCCGAACGTCGCCAGGGTGCCGATTTCTTTCGTCTTGTCACATTCCGACTCTCCGAGATTCGGGCTTTGATGCAAGTTCATCAAGAAGTACTGGGGTTTCGCTGGAAACGGCGCCCACAGAAAGTCTTGGCTCAATGTCGGCGTAGCCTTCAGGGTTTCTCCAGGGTCGAGCGTGTGTTGCGGGCGGCCGAGATGTTAGCGGCTCGTAAAGGCTTTCCGCCAGCGGGATTCGCCTTGGCTGCATCTTTTCGCAATCGGCATGAACGAATGCGCCATTTACTCCTTACCACGGGTTTGCCACGTTTGGCCGCCAGAATTCCGGATCTCCAAGAGGGCTTCGAAAACGAGGAAGCACCCGGGCAAGAGTTTGGCAAAGCCGATCTCCGTCGCTGTGGGGAAGTGATTGGCAATTGGGTTCGCGGCGAAGCCAGCAGAGTCGTGGATATCTGCCGGAGGCCGGCCGAAGAACTCGACGAAGCAGACGCCGTTCGACTCAATCGGATGCACGCACTTCTTGCCCCGTGGCTCCCTGTCTTTGAAGGTTCTGTGCCGTTGATGCATCATCTGCGCCCCAGAGAGGCCGCATTGCAGAATATCTTGGATCAAGAGATGCTGCTGGTGGGAACGACGAAGCTCGAAGGCAAAGTGTCCGGCTTGGATGCACTTTTGGATTCCCTGGGTCGTGAGCGCAGCCGCAATTACGCGGCTTGGACCGCCTTGCAAGGCGAGAATGAAACAGTTCTCGACCAATTGGCTGGCGATCTTGCCGTTGCGTTTGATGATGCTGCGAAAGGCGTTCAAGATGCCGAACGGATCTTTCTTCTACGACGGGCGCCACGTCTCGATCACAATACGCTGATCTCTGAAGTCTACATTGGTTGGCTTCCAGGTCGGGGAGTTTGCGAGAGCATTCGGCGTGTTTATGGGCAAGGCGTTCCGAAGCACTTTCGTCGCATTCAACTCGGGCAAGGCGGCAGGCAACTCGAAGTTGAAGAGGAAACGACCGAGGAAGTCTTCGATACGCTCTGGGCTCTCACGGCTGGGCAGCGTGAACGAAAACGTCGCTACAGTTTCCGTGAAGGCGAACGCTCATGGGATATCGACGAATTCCATGACCGCGACCTCGTCTTGGCGCGGGTCTTTGGACGTCAGGATGTCGTCGCCTCTGATCCTCCAAACTGGCTCGCCTTTGAAGTCGAGCGCGAGGTCACAGGAGATACTCGTTTCTTGGGCCGACGCCTCGGCTGTTAGGTTCAAGTCGAGAGTATTTCGCCTGTCAGGCCCATGTTTTTGAGTGAATGAAGCAGCATGAAAATGACGGCTGTTCGCCAAGCTCAGCCTGGGGTGTCCCATGCTCAGATATCTTTATGAGCTCTCAAAACCGCAGTTTACTCTAAATTCCTACTAATCATTAGCTTACATCGCCAAGCTTGGCGTGGGTGCGAAAACCCCCGGCTCAGAATTTAGGCATTTGTAGGTGTGACACCGCACCTATAGCTATGCTCTCGGTATAGTACAGCCGAATTCCCGAGAGATTGCCGGACCATGCCAAAGAATACCATCCTCGCGCTATCCTTAGTGTTTGCGTTTATTGCGCCAAGCTTCGCTCAAACGACTATTAACGTTCCTTCGCAAGTTGGAAGTATCCTTGGAGCTGTGAACGCAGCTCAGAATGGTGACACCATTGTTGTTGCCCCCGGAACTTACAACGTGGCTAATATTAACTTTGCTGGTAAGTCCATTGCCTTGACCAGTTCAGGTGGTCCTCTTGTCACCACTATTGACGGTGTTGGCAATCCAAGGATCATGCTCTTCAACTCAGGAGAGACGGCTGCCGCTGTTGTCAATGGTTTCACCATTCAAGGCGGGCAGACCAACAACGGGGCTGCAGGAACTTCAGGCTCGACGCCTGGTGGCAACGGTGATGATGGAGGCGCCATCTTGATTGTTGGTTCTTCACCAACCTTCATCGACTGTGTCTTCAAAAATAATGGCACTGGTGATGGCGGCATCGCCTTTGATCAATCGATTGGTGATCCAGGGGCTGAAGGTGGCGCCGGCGGACGAGGCGGAGCCGTCTTTATTGATGGTGGCTCGCCGACTTTCTCTGGTTGCGCATTCTCGAACAACAGCACCGGCATTGGTGGCAACGGCAAAGGCACCGGTTTCCCTGACATCAATGGCAACCCGACAGTCGGAAATGGTGGTGAAGGCGGGCACGGTGGTGCGGTCTTTATCAACGCGGGAACTGTCACGTTTACCAGTTGCGCCTTCAACAATAATGTTTGCGGCAAGGGTGGTGAAGGCAGCGATGGCGATAGCCTGGGCGCCGACTCTGGCGCTGGAGCCATCGGTGGTTCGGGTGGCGGCATCTACCTTCTTGCCGGAGCCGCGACCGTCGATGTTTGTTTCTTTAGTTTGAACACCTGCGGCAACGGTGGCGAATCCGGTGGCGGTTTGGGTTCAGATTCTCTGCCTGGCGGAAATGGCGGAGCTGGCGGCGCGATTTTCTCTACCGGTACTCACTTACAATTAACTGGCTCGGCATTTTCAGCCAACGCTTCTGGCCATGGTGGAATCGGTGGTTTCTCCGGCGGCTTCTTTGGGCTGTCCGGTACGGCTTCCATCGGTGGCTTTGGTGGTAATGGTGGTGCAGTGAACGTCACAGGTAATCACACCATTGATGCCTGCGCCTTCATCGATAATACCTCGGGCAACGGTGGTGCCGGTGGCGCCGGTTTTGGCGTCCCAGCTGGTATCGGTGGTTTTGGAGGTAGCGGCGGCGCCATCTCCATTGCTGGCGGTACAGGCGGAATTACCAATGCGATTCTTGTCGGTAACCAGGCTGGCAATGGCGCTGATTCGGGCGTATCTGATATTTCTGTGGCCGGCGCCGGTAGCGCTGGCGTGGCTGGCGGCATCCTCATTGTCGGCGGTACCGTTTCACTGAGTAGCAGTAACATCTTGGAAAATAGCGCTGGATTCCCCGGTATTGTTGGTTTCCCAGGCGGAACGGGACTTGGTGGCGGCATCTTGGCATTTGGCGGAACGCTCAATGTTGGGAATAGCATCATTCGGGACAACGTTGCCAATGGTGTTGCCGACAACATCTTTGATCTCGGACTCGGAACTTTGACTGTTGCTTACAGCGACGTCGAGGGCTCTTACGCTGGTGCCGGAAACTTCGACCTTGATCCTAAGTTTCTGAATCCTCTTCTTCGTGATTTCCACTTGAAGCAAGAATCACCTTGCCGCGACGCTGGTGATCTCAGTGCTGGCATCATTCAAGCCACTGACTTTGATGGCGACGCACGTGTTGTCTGCATGACGATCGATGTCGGTGCCGACGAATTCAATTCGATGCTCAATCCGATTGGCCAAGCGCCTCGCACTGGCCTTGCCACGTTGGATATCTACGCAGCAGGCGAATCTGGCGCCCGGAGCGCATGCGGCAGCGATGTCGCCTCAGAGGTAGTCGGCCCTTACCGTACTGTCTTTGACCAAGGGGCTACCTTCAGCTTTGACGTTGGTGGCGAACCATTCCAACCATTGGTCTTGATGTGGGGTGACATGAATCTTCAAGCTGCCACCTACGGAGCAGCGGTCGGGCAGTTTGACATCGGTGGGGCACTTGATCCCATGAACGGTGTGCCGACTGGGCTGACCGTTTTCCAAGATGGAACTGGGCTTTACTTGCCAGGCGGTGGCTATTTCACAGATGCTACAGGTTTGAACTCAACGTCCTATGTCATGCCAGCCTTCGGGCCAGGCATCCTGACGACGTTCCAAGCAATCCTTTATCACTCTACAGGGTTTGCCCTGAGTAACGCGGTTCAGATTGTCTTGAACCCATAGCAGATTGCACAAATAAGATCATTGCCCTCAGCCTGTTTCAGGCTGAGGGCTTTTTTTTGCCCCGGAGTGCTCTTTTCTTAACGGCCCTCAATTGCTCAAGACCCTGATTTATCGTCGTTTGAGCGCCTTTCTTCTCTCACTGCTTGCCCCACAATCCGTCTCAAAATGATCTTTTTGAAATTCTGTACGCGTCGCCGCCGTCTTATCGTTGGAGTGGTAGGAAGCAGATCGTGATTGGTTTACCAAGAAGCGGTCGGAAGAGGGGGTCTGTTCATGCGTTACCTAATCTTCGCCTTGTTGTTCCTTATTTCAGGCTTAGGAACACTCAAAGCACAAGATAAACCAGTTGCAGTCGACAGCTACAAAGGCATCGACTGGCAATCGAATTTCGACAACGCACTCAAGAAAGCGAAGAAAGAGAATCGACCGATCATGGTTGCCTTTATCTTACGTGGAGAGTCAGCTAACGAGTCTATCTGTGGTGATCACTTCGTTGACAAAGGGATCATTGCATTGAGCAAAGACTTCGTTTGTTTGTTGGCTTACGCCGAAGACGTGATGGGCGACAACAAGGGTGACACCGCAACGAGTGATGCTTATGTTCAGTCATTCGCTCACCGTGTTCCTCGCAAAGAACTAACCAAGCTCGAGTTCGAAGCTCGTGGTGAGTATCTGGAAGCTGGCGAAGCATCGGCGCCTCAATTTATTTTTGTCCGCCCCGATGGTGAGACGATTCTATTGCGCCACATCTGGCTTCTTTCTGCCTCTGAACTCGCTCAGAAAATGCACAAGGCACTTCACTTTTTTGATGCCAAGCATGCCTTGCCAAAGGTCTTGGCCGACATCAACAAGAACGAAGTTGTCGAAATCAAGAAACTGCTTAATGCTGCTGATGGCAGAAACATGAACTCGCGGCGCGAAGCGATGACCGCTGTCGCCGTCAAAGATCATCCCATGGTGATCGATTTTCTCATCGCTCAAACGAGTAAAGACGTCGACCAGTCGCGACGTCTCGAAGCGATACGCGCGATGGGGCAGAACGCTCAAATCAAATTTCTTCCATGTCTTCATGAGCTGATTCGCAAGGAACGAGGGTTTCATGTGCGCAGCAATATCGCTCAAGCCTTGGGCGATATCGGCTTGGTGGAGAGTGTTGGGCCTCTCCTCAAGATCTTGAAGAAGGAAAAGAAGAAACGTCTGCGGTCGATTCTGATTCAGTCTTTGATGACCTGCGGCGGTGACCGACCGGACATTGTGAAGTCTCTTTCAAAAATCTTGCGAACAGGTGGCGACCTCGACCAGATCACCATTCTTTATCGTTTGGCGGGTGGCGCTTGGAATGAGAGCTACCAAAAAGCTACGGCGAAGTGCCTCAGGTCCACAAACGCAAATGTGCGCGCGGCTGCCTACTATGTCATTGGCACCCACAGACAGATGAAGCTCAAGAAGAAGGTCAAAAGACTTTTGTCGACGGAAAAAGCCATCGCCAAGAATGCTTGTGCGTGGTCTTTGAATCAGCTGGGCGAAGAAGTCGGGGCGTCAGCCAAGAGTCCGTTCAATGATTTGAGCTCACTTCTGCCGAGTGCAAGCTACTGAAAGCATGGGGCCGAAATGGCGCCCTATGCTTTGAGGGATCGCGCGGTGATTAAGGAATGAAGTCGATTCTCACTGCGGGCGAATAGAACTCCCAAGGATACGACAAGATGAATGCGTAGTGAGTTACATACGGCGGTTGGCCGGGTGTGGCTGGTACGTTCATGGTCGCCGTGGCCTCGCCGTCGCCATCGAGAATGCCGATGAAGCCTGGGAAGAAACTCTGCGTCGCAAATTCGAACGGCCAATCTGAGAAGAAGTCTAAGTTGATTGGGAAAGTGCGGTTGCTGGAAAGCCAAGTCCCTGGACTGGTTCCACTGATCGTTGGCACCAAGTAATAGGTGCGACCAGCATGTTCAACTCCCGCTCTGAGATCGAAGTTGACTGTAGCGCCAGCCGAATAAGTCACCAGCTTGGTGTCGGACTTCAGGTTGACACCGTCGAGATACGCACGGTGTCCTGTAGAAAAGATGCCCCCTGCATTGACGTCCCAGTTGATCGACCATGTCATCACCCCGCGAAAATCTGGGTAACCGTTCTGATCTCCGAGTTGGTAGCTGCTGCTGCCGGTTTGCCCAAGATAAAGGTGATCGAGAGCTTGATGAACAATGGCATTTGAGGTGAAGCCTGAGCCAGCGGCAGAGGTGCTTGAGGGCAATCCAATCACGATTTGGCGCGGTTCCAGTGGGGCGAAGGTCTTACCAGCGGCCGGTACAAAGAAGCCAGTAATGAGCATGTCGGCCATCGCGACATGAAAGTCAGCGGTGGCTGGGTTGTAGATGTTGCCATCCCGTCCAAGCATGGAGCCGGTGTTGTAGTGCTGCACTTGCACCCAGTCCAAGTCGTTGCGTAAGGCGTCAAGCACGGCCAAGTAACTGCCCCAGACACCAGCATAGGCCGATAGCGCTCCTTGAACGGTCGCCGTTTCTGGAGCCGCTGTGAGCAAGAAATCTGACGGTAAGAGAGCGAGCAGTTGGTGGATAGCGCTGATGAAGTTGACGACGCGCGGCGATGTCGGGTTGGTGAAGTCGTTATCACCGGGTCCTATGCTGAGAGAACCACCTTCGAGGTCGATGTCGAGTCCATCAAAACCATAAGTGTTGATGATCGACAACATGGAGGTCACGAAGTTGTTGATTTCAGTCGTATTATTCAGGTGGACGGGACCGTTGGCGCCGCCGATGGAGATGAGAACTTTCTTACCTTGAGCCTGGAGCGTCGCCACATCACTGATGAAAGTGGCTGGATTCGGATACAGATTCGCGTCTGGGTTGAATGTCATCGTTGACCCAAAAACGGGCTGAGGGATGGCAAAGGAGACGTTGATGACGTCGTACTCACTGGGCAGTTGAGTCAGCGTGAGGTTGTTGGGGGAGAACGTCCAATTGTGCCAATAGCCAACAAGAATTCGATCTGGCACATCTTGACCGCGAACCACAGCGGTCAGCAAGAGGAACATGAAGCAGGTGAGTTGGGTGACTCGCCCTGCGCGGTCGCGATCTTTTCTGAGGTTCAATTGCTTAGTGCTGAGAGTCGTTGCAGTCTTCATATTCTCTGCTTCCTTAGATGAGTTATTGAAAGCAGGAGGCCTTGTCGCCGAAGATCTGGCGGGCAAGGTGCGACTTGTGCTTCCGATCATTCAAGATGGATGGCGCACTGAAAGCATAGTGGGTTTGCCGTTCACTGCAATCCTGCTGATCGACCGAGTAGCGGCTTTCGTCTAACCGAAATGGTCCGGTCCGAAGACCAAGATTCCACCTTCATGACCAGTGAGGCCGAAAAGAACGGCGGAGGCCACAAGCGCAACACGGTAAAGCCAGATTCGCCGTCCACTTAGCTCTTTCTTGCTGAACAGCAAGAAGCAGGCAATGGTGGCGAGAACGGTGGCGGCGATGGCAGACCACTGGTGCCATTCAACGGTCGCATCACTATAACCCTCGGCATCCTGGGCTCTAAAGCCAGCAAATCCCGCTAAGACGGAGCTGATCAACACCAAGGCGAGCATGAGCTTAAGTGGAGGTCGCCAGTTTTCGCCCTGCTTGTAGCGCAGGAACTCCATGAGGACTGCGACCATGATGAGGGCTATTGGGAAGTGCACCAAGACTGGGTGGAAGGGCGCAATGATGCTGGATTCTTCTGCCGCTGGTGTTGCCTCGTCAGCGAAGTCGTCTACGGGGTCGCTCTTCTCGGCAGCCGGAATTAAAGACTCAGTGGGCTTAGTGGGCTTTGTCTCGTTGTCCTTCTTGGCCTTTTGAGGGATTGGTGACCCGGCCAAGATCCATGTCTTGATGAGTGCCAGTTGGTTCTTGCTCATCGGGCCGTTCTTGGCCTTACCCGGCGGCATGACCTCATCTTCTTCAGCGTCGACCATGTAATACCACAGGTCATTATCTTCGAGGTTCGTGTCAGCGGAGTATTCCTTTTTGACCCGAGCCAAGTCATCAACAAAACCGAACGCGCCCTTAGGTTTGCGAACAGTGCTGCTGTGACATTCCCCACACTTCTTGATGAGGATTTTCTGAATGCGCTGAGAAAGGTCAGGCTCAACATCTACTTGACTATGCAAGCTGCAAGGCAAGAAGATGCTGAACACGAAAACCAAAAAGATGAGTGATGTCGATTTCATTCGCGGAACTTATCGTGGCCTTTTTTCTGGTTGGCATTCATGGCGTCGAAACCGGCTTTCGCTTTTTTCATATCGCCAGCCAAAGCGGCCTTCTCGGCATTGAGAGCATCGATTAGGCAATCGATCATGATCGACTGAAACTCACCCAATTTCTTGGCGTTCTTCTCACCCTTGAGCTCAGATGGGTAGACATCACGTGAAACCAAAAGAGCGGCTTGGCAGATATGGAGATCAGCAATGATGTCTTTTGATTTTGTTGTCTTTTTGCGGAAGAGCTTCTTGAGGCGACGGTTAGCACCCTTGAGGCGCTTCATTTCTTTTTCGAGCTTCTCGTGGTTCTCGTCTGACTTCTTCTCTTCTTGGGCCGAAGGAGTCGAAGTTTCGACATTGGACCAAGCAACTAATGTGACGAGGGAGCAGCAAAGCAAGAGAGTAAGGAATGTCTTCATTGATTTTCTCCGTTTCAAATTCACGACCGCTTGACGTGCCGTGTGTCGGCTATTTTGCAAATGATTGAGGCTCTGTCTATGGCTAGTTGAAGCCATGTTTCGCAGGTCGCTCCCATTCAGCAGGAGCGATCAGTCCGATTCCTTGTCTTGTACGGATTGCAGGTAGACCTGACGCAATTCTTTGAGGAACAATTCACGATCCTGAGGTCCATCATAGGAGTTGCCTGGTCCCCATTGGGCATGCGTCAAGAGGTGGCAAGGTTGGCAGATCTTGACGTAGCGTTGGTTGACCTCCAAATTACGGCCGGCGCCTTTGGCAATCGGGACAAGGTGATGGCGAGTCAGCTTCGTGTCTTCCTTGCAACTTGGACATTCGCCACGGGACCGGACACCGCTGGAAAATGAGCACCAGCTTTCACCAAATCGCTGGTGTAATTCAGCGAGAAGATCTTCATCCGAGATTTCGTTCCAATTGACCATCGATCGGTTGTCATTCGCCGCATAGAAAGTTGATAAAGAACAAGCCCCTGAGGCTTTGACGTCTCAGGGGCTTGTAGCTGTGTTGGATTAGTTCTTGCTTGGGCGGCTGGCTGGCTTTGATTTTGGCGCAGCAGCTTTCTTGCCCTTAACTAAACGAACAGACGTGAGTATCACAGGTACGTTTGGTTGAGCTTGACCGTTGACTGGGACCTTGCTGATCAGGTCAACGATGTTCATGCCGGAAGTCACTTTTCCGAAGACGGTGTGACGACCTGCGAGGTGAGGTGTGTCGATCACGTTGATGAAGAACTGGGAGCCGTTGGTATTTGGACCGGAGTTCGCCATCGCCAAGCTGCCTCGGACAGGCTTGTGTGTGACCTTCAGCTTTGGATTGTGCTTGTAGCCCTTGAGGATCATAAGATCCTTCAGACTTACGGTCTTGAGCTTGTTCATGACTTCTTGTTTGCGCTTTTCAAATCCGGCTTGGTCGGTGATGCCCAAGTCATTGGCAGCCTTGCGGACAGCGATGTTGATTTCATCAGGGCGCGCGCTTCGTGTTTGGTTGCCAGCGGCATCGAAGAGCATGATCTTGTCGAAGCCCAAGAGGTCGTAGTTGAACTCGTCTTCGAACTTGTAGCCTGGGTCACCCATGCCGGTGCCCATCGGGCAGCCACCTTGGATCATGAACTTGTCGATGCAACGGTGGAACTTCAGACCGTCGAAGAAAGGACGAGTCTCTTTCATTCTTGTCTTAACATCCGTGAATTCCTTCGTGCCTTCTGCGAGGGCGATGAAGTTAGCCACGGCGAGTGGCGCGGATTTCTCGAAAAGCTCAATTTCGATGTCGCCCATGCTGGTCTTCATGATCAGCACAGGATTGGCGCTAGCCTTCTTGGCTGGCTTCGAGTCTTGCGCACTGAGGGTAGTACCAGCAAGGAGGAGAGCGGCGCAAAGAAGCGCTGGGAGGAATCGGTGGGACATGTGATAGAGCCTTTCTCGACGTAATTCTGTCTGTTTCGGAGGTATCCTGACTTAAAGGACACCAATTTCAAGGTTTTGGGACTACTTCTGAGTCTAAGATCCCTTAGATCACCTTGGAGAAGGTATTACGGCTGGAATTGTTCAATCGTCGGTCAAAAACTCGGGCAATATTCCTGACGAGGAAACGTCCGGCCGGGGTGACCAAGAAACCGTTTTCCTGGTGCTGAAGAAGATCGTCTGCGAAGAAATCGTCCAGTTGAGGCAATTCTTCGGCAAAATACTCGCTGAACTTAACGTTGTGATTGGCTTCTATTGCCCCGAAATCCAGACCCATTCCGCACATAATGGTCATGATGACTTCTCGGCGGACCAGGTCGTCAGCTGTCAGCGTCAGCCCTTTTTTCACCGGCAGGTCGCCGTTTGCCACGGTTTCGCGGTATTCCTTGAGGGCTTTCGTGTTCTGCCAGTAGGCCCCTTGGACATAGGAAATAGCCGACACACCCAAGGCCAAGAGGTCCAAATCGCCGCGGGTCGAGTAACCCTGGAAGTTACGTTGGAGTTTGCCGCGGTCGAGGGCTCCAGTCAGCTCATCTTCTTCCAGCGCGAAATGATCCATTCCGATGTGACGATAGCCCTTCGAAAGAAGCGTCTCGGTCACCATTTGGAAAATCGATAACTTCTCTTCAGCCGGCGGGAGGTCGGCCTCGTTGAACATTCTCTGTGACGGAATCATGTTCGGGATGTGAGCGTAATTAAAGACACTCAGGCGATCTGGGCGCACGCTCATGACCGACTCGAGAGTTTTGTCGAATGACTTTCGATTCTGGTGCGGGAGACCGTAGATCAAGTCGACAGACACGGATCTGAAGCCGACGTCGTGGGCCGCCGTGATGAGAGGCAGCACCATGGATTCTGGTTGCACCCGGTTGATTGTTTCTTGAACCTTAGGATCAAAGTCCTGGAGTCCCATACTCAGGCGGTTGAAGCCGAGATCTTTGAGAAACCCAACGCGCGCTGGTGTGAGCTGGCGAGGGTCCCCTTCAATCGAGATCTCCCCAGCCAAATCTAAATCAAAGTGCTTTTGGATCGATTGAAAACAACGCGTGGTTTGCTTGTTGTCCAAGTAGCTGGGTGAGCCGCCACCCCAATGGAGTTGTTGAACCACAGCACGTCGGCCCAAATGACGGGTCATGACTTCCAGCTCTTTGTCAAAATCGTCGAGGTACTTGTCGATTCTCTCGCGGTCTCGTGTGATGGACTTGTGGCAGCCACAGAACCAGCAGAGTGCCGAGCAGAATGGCAAGTGAACGTAGAGCGAAATGGGGCGATTGCCCACCCGAGCCAAGGCCTCATCGACGGAGCTTATTGGATAGTCGTCAACGAAGAAGGGAGATGCCGGATAAGACGTATATCGAGGGCCCGAGCGGTCATGTTTTTTGACCATCTTGGTGTCGAATAGGGTCTGCTTGCTCATGAGGGTCCTCGGAGATCAGGGCGCTTGTAATGCTCTGGTACGGTTCTATCATCCGACCTTGATCCACTTAGAGCAAGTTTTCTCGCAATCGGCAGGGAGTTTCTTGATGACCGGACCACAGCGCATCGTCTGCATGACTGAGGAGACCACAGAAGCGCTCTATCTGATGGGCCAAGAGCACCGAATCGTAGGTATCTCAAAGTACACGGTGCGGCCGCCTCGCGCTAAAGACGAGAAGCCGATGGTGTCCCATTTCATCAAAGCGGATATCAAGGCTATCGTCGCCCTGAAGCCCGATTTGGTGCTCGGTTTCTCTGACCTGCAGGCCGACATCTGTGCCGAGCTGATCAAGGCTGGAATTGAGGTTTACTGTCTCAATCACCGATCGGTCGCCGGCATTATCGAGATGGTCCGCAGGCTCGGCCGCTTGGTCGATGCTGCCGATAAGGGCGAGGAACTCGCTATTTCAATGGAAACCGCCGTCGCGGCTGCAAAAGAGGCGGCTACCCGTTTGAATGTCCGGCCCCGAATTTTCTTCGAAGAATGGCCAGATCCGATTATCACCAGTATTTGCTGGGTCTCCGAACTGATTGAGATTGCTGGTGGCATCGATTGCTTCAGTGAGCTTCAAGGTGAGTCGCTCGCGAAGAACCGCATCGTTTCAGCCGACGATGTCCTGGAGCGCCAACCGGACATCTATTTGGGTTGCTGGTGCGGTCGCGACTTTGATCCAAAATTGGTGCGGAAAAGGCCCGGATTTGCCGATGCTCGATTTACCCAAGATGATCGAATGCAGGAGGTTCCGGCATCGATCATGCTTCAGCCAGGGCCAGCCTCGATTATCGACGGGCTGCCACTCTTGATGGAGATTGTCAGAGAATTCGCGTCGACGGAATAAGGTGTGTTATCAAAGTGTTGCTCATAGCGGAGAAAACGATGAAATCACCTTGGAAACTACTCGTCTTGGTCATGATCCTTCTGCCCGCTTGTGGGCACAAAATGACCGAGGCAGAACAGAACTCTGGCAACGCGGAGACACGCATGACCACTCCTGGCGAAAAGACTATCTCGGAGGCTGGCTACGACGTCAGCCCGTTAGACGAGGCCGCACGGCAGGAATTGACCAAGGATCTCACTCCACTCGAATACAGCGTGACCTGCCAGCAGGGCACCGAACGAGCTGGAAGCGGCGACCTCCTCGACACCAAGGACACGGGCACCTACACCTGCCGAGTTTGTGCCCTGCCACTATTCGCCTCCCAGACGAAGTTTAAGTCGGGTACGGGTTGGCCCAGCTTCTTTTCACCATTTGATGCCGCCCATGTGCGCGATCTACGTGATTCTGGCCATGGGATGGTGCGAGTTGAGAACCGCTGTGCACGTTGTGATTCCCATCTGGGGCATGTCTTCACCGATGGGCCTCAGCCAACAGGGCTTCGCTACTGCATTAACTCGGCGGCTCTCGATTTTGTCGGCGCCGGCGAAGAGCTGCCAGAAAAATCTCGCCCTGACGCCAAATAGGCGATTTTCTTGATCCTTAAGCCCCAATGACACCAAGACTCCACATTGTGAGCCTTGGTGGGGTTTTGCTAGTGTCAGTCTGATGACCGAAGAGGATCCCCTGTACACGATGGGGCTGAATCGTAGTCTTTGAAACACAGAGCAGGTGGCACATGGAAATCACTAAATTAGTTAGCATTTTCGAGCTTTTTGACAGCTGGGAAGACCGCTACCGCCAAATCATCGAACTCGGTAAGAAGCTTGAGCCATTGGATGACGGCTTCAAAGTCCCCGAATTCAAGGTGCATGGCTGCACAAGCCAAGTGTGGCTGACTTTCAAGTTCGACGAGCAAGAGGACAAGCGTGTCATGCATTTTATTGCAGACAGTGACGCCCATATCGTGCGCGGGCTTATTGCCATCCTCTTGATGTTGTTTTCCAACAAGACCCCTGCTGAGATCAAAGATTTTGATCCCGCCGAGCAATTCGGAAAACTTGGTTTGGATAAGCACTTGAGCCCGATGCGATCGAACGGTCTGCACTCCATGGTCAAGCGCATGAAAGCACTTGCCATTAGCGTCGAAGCACAGGAACAATAACGTGGCTCATCCCATCCGCATTTACAGCACACTCGAACGCAAGATTGTCGATTTTGTTCCCATCGAAGAAGGCAAAGTTGGGCTCTATATCTGCGGCGTGACGGTTTACGACGATGCCCACATTGGTCACGGTCGTTTCCTGATCATCTTCGATTCCTTTGTGCGTTACTTGCGATCTCGAGGATGGGAGGTCAAGTACGTACGCAACTACACCGATGTCGATGACAAGATCATCAACCGCGCGAACGAAAAGGGTGAGGATCCATTCGAATTCGCCGACAAGTACATCGATGCCTTTCGCCGTGACAGTGATGCCATGGGGTTGTTGTTGCCGGATCGCGAACCTCGGGTCACCCAATCGATCGATATCATCCTGGACATGATCGGGAAGATGGTTGAGAAGGGGCACGCTTACGAATCAGAAGGAAGCGTTTGGTTTAACGTTCGGAGCTACGGCGAATACGGTCGCTTGTCCGGTCAGAAAATCGACGAGATGCGTAGTGCGGATGAGGCCAAGGGCAAGAAAGACCCAGCTGATTTTGCCTTGTGGAAAGCTGTGAAACCTGGTGAACCATCATGGGAGAGCCCATGGGGTGCCGGTCGACCTGGCTGGCATATTGAATGCTCGGCCATGGCCTTGGATTGCCTCGGCGAAACGATCGACATTCACGGTGGTGGCTTAGATCTCGTTTTTCCTCACCATGAGAATGAAGTGGCGCAATCAACGTGCGCCAACGGAACTCATTATGCTCGCTACTGGATGCACAATGGTCTCTTGACCATGGGCGGCGGCCAGAAGATGGGCAAGAGCTTAGGCAATGTCATCAACATCGAAGATGCTTTGGTGGCGTTCCCGGCCGAAGCACTCAGACTTTACTACCTGCAGAATCAATATCGCTCACCGCTGCCTTGGAGCGCGGATGCGCTACCAGCAGCTCTCAACATGCTTTCTCGCATGTACGATGCACTGGAAAAAGGCGAGCAAATGGGGGGCGAGGAGCTGGCTGAGCGTGTCATCAAAGATCTTGGTGAAGACGCGGCTCGGGTTGCCGAGTTGGCTGCCGGTTTCGAAGAACGCTATCACTCGGCTTTGGACGAAGATTTCAACACCGCTCAAGCGATGGGCGTTGTCTTTGAATTGGCTCGCGCTGTCAATCGTTTTGCCAACCACAAGAAGGCAAAGAAGCGTGGTGGGCCAGTGGTCAAAGGAGCCTTGGCGGCATTGAGGTCTCTGGCACCAACGCTTGGTCTCTTGCAGATGGACGTCAGCGAATTCCAGGAAGAAGTGAAGGTCAAGCGCCTCGCAGCCATGGGACTGACACGTGAGTCGATCGAAGAGAAAATCGAAGCTCGTAATCAGGCGCGGATCGAAAAAGACTGGGCCAAATCAGACGAGCTGCGCGCTGAGTTGGAGGCCATGCGTTTGGTGGTCATGGACACCGCTGATGGCGTGAGTTGGCGCATCAACCTTGCCGACGATAGCGACGACTAAACCACTTGGTAGGGCGGCTGTTTCAGACCGGTTGGCGAGGCCGTGAAAATCTCGCAGCCTTCATCTGTCACACCGAGGGAGTGTTCGAATTGAGCACTCCATTTATGGTCGATCGTAATGGCGGTCCAATTGTCGGCTAGGATGTTCGACTTCCAGGCCCCCAAATTGATCATTGGCTCAATAGTGAAGAACATGCCTTTCTTCATGGTGATACCCGTGCCCTCTCGGCCATAGTGATTGATTTGAGGATCGGTATGGAATTCTCGCCCCAAGCCATGCCCACAAAATTCTCGAACGACTGAGTAGCCCTCTTGTTCGGCAATGGTCTGAATGGCAAAGCCAATGTCGCCCGTCTTGGCACCGGGTTTGACGCGCTCAATTCCCGCCATGAGACAGCGATAGGTGCAGTCGACAAGTTTACGCGCCTCTTCGCTCACGTTGCCGATCAGGAACATGCGACTGGTATCGCCATACCATCCATCCAAAATGGGCGTGACATCGATGTTGACGATGTCGCCGTCTTTCAGGATTTGTTCTGGGTTTGGAATTCCATGACAGATGACTTCGTTGACCGAGGTGCAAATCGACTTCGGAAAGCCGTGATAGCCCAAAGGTGCGGAGATCGCCCCAGCCTTTTGGGTAAATTCTTCGCTTAAGTCATTGAGCTCTTGAGTCGAAACACCTGGGATCACAAACGGAGTGAGATAGTCGAGCAACTCCCCCGCCAATCGGCCAGCGGCACGCATCCCCTCGAATTCTCGTTTGCTGTGAATGACGATCTGTTTCTTGTTTTCGAACATGGGAGCCTCAATGTCAATTTCGCGTTTTCGGCCTCTATAGGTCTCAGAAGCAGGATAATCCAACGGGATATGAACACAAGCCCCGATCCTTTCTGGTGCAAAGTAGAGGCCTCGTCGGTTATAGTAAGGTGGTCCCGAAAGAAGCTGAATTCTCAGGAAGACTTATGATGAAACACATCTTAGTGATCGGCGCAGGCCAAAGCTCACCTTACTTGATCCATCACCTCTTAGAAGACGCTGCAATCGAAGATTGGCATGTCACCGTCGCCGATATCAACGTCGAAATGGCCCGCAGTCGAATCGGCGATTCCGATCATGGAGATGCCATCCCTTTTGACGTTCATGATGCCGAATTGCGACGAAATGAGATCAAGAAGGCCGATATTGTCGTTTCTATGCTGGCACCGGAGTTTCACCGGATTGTCGCTCAGGATTGCGTCGAGCTAAGTCGGCACCTGGTGACAGCTTCTTATCGCGACGCGTCCACGCGTGCACTCGATCCGTCGGCTCGGCGTAAGAACATCATCATTTTGTCTGAAATGGGCATGGATCCGGGGCTCGATCACATGTCGGCCATGAGTATCATTAAGCAAGTGCGAGCTGCTGGCGGCGTGATCAGAGGATTTCGGTCCTACGGTAGTGGTGTGCCAGCACCAGACACGGTTAATTCGAATCCGCTTGGTTATGTCATTACGTGGAACCCGCGCAACGTTGCCATTGCCGGTGCCTACGGCGCTCAATACATGGAAGATGGCCAGTATAAGGTCATTCCCTACCACGAGATCTTCCATCACACATGGGATGCTCATGTCGAAGGGATTGGTCGATTTGAGGCTTATCCCAATCGTGACTCATTGAGCTATAAGAAGATCTTCGGCCTGGAAGACGTCAGTACGATGATCCGTGGAACTTTGCGTTATCCGGGATGGTGTGAGACTTGGAATTACATCGTCAAATTAGGGCTCACCAACGACACCGTTGAGATTCCAGATCTCGAAACGAAAAGTTACCGTGATGTTGTTGAGATGTTCTTGCCACTAACAACGACCGGCTCGACTGTAGAACAACGCGTCGCCGTTTGGCTACAGATCAACCCAACAGGCAGCATCATCGAGAAACTGCGATGGCTCGGGTTGTTCTCGGAAGAAAAAGTCAATTCTCGGGGCAAGACTGCTGCCGAAGTGCTGACGTCGCTCTTAGTGAAGATGCTCCCGTTGCCTGAGGGCGGGCGCGACATGGCGATTCTTCAGCACGAATTGGAGGTCGTTTACCCCGATCAAGAAGGACGTAAAGAGCGCGTCTTTTCAACTCTGATTTCCTATGGCGAGCCAGGCGGCTTTACGGCGATGTCAAAGACCGTAGGATTACCAGCGGCGATTGGCGTCAAGCTCATTCTGAAGGGTGAGATTCGCACTTCTGGATGTCACATCCCAACATTGCCATCGATCTATGAACCTGTTCTGGCCGAAATGAAGACCGTTGGCCTCGAATTCGTCGAGCGCTTTGAACCAATGTAGTGGACGATTGAGATTCGCTACATCGAATGAAAAAAGGGCTTCCACGAATGTGGAAGCCCTTTTTTAATTGAATTCAATTCGGTGAACTAACCTACTTGCGTTCGCCTGGAACGATGGTGAGTTTCACTTCCTTGCCGTCACGAACCACGACCATGGTCGTCGACTTGCCGACTTTGAGTTTCTTGAAGGCACCCATGAACGTATGGATGTCAGAAACTTCTTCGCCAGCCAATTCGACAATGATGTCTCCAGCTTTGACTCCGGCTTTATCGGCTGGACCACCTGGGACAGCCCCTTGCAAAGGAACGCCAGGAATATCGGCTTCTGCGTAGTCTGGGATCGTACCAAGAGAAACATTCTGGCTGCGCCGTGATGGTGCGTCAGTCTCAGTTTCATGCTTGATGTAGTCAGGCTTTGTTTCGCTCAGGGCCAGTCCACGGACCGTTAGCGCAACGAATCGTGCGATCTTCTTCATGCCGTCGTAATTGATTTTGTCGATCGTATCTGTGTACCGGTGGTAATCCATGTGCGCGCCAGTGAAGACGGCGAGGATGGGAACACCGCGTGCGTAGAAGCTGCTGGTATCAGTTGGCAATTTCACGTCATCGTTGAGTGCGATATTCAGGCCGACTGGAGCGTTGCGTTTTTCGATCTCGCTGCGCCAGATCGAACTTGAGCCAACACCTTGGATGGTGAGTTTCTTGTCGAGGCGGCCAACCATATCCATGTTGACATAGGCGGCGAACTTCGCTTGAAGGCTCTCCGGGCGACCCTCTTCATTCCACGATTTCGTGACGAAGTGTGATGAACCCAAGAGGCCCAATTCTTCGGCTGACCAGCAGCAGAAGATGATGTCGCGCTTGCAGTTCAGTTTGCCCCGGCTTTTCATGTCAGCCAAGTATTCGGCAATCTCTAAGAGGACTGCAACGCCAGAAGCGTTGTCGTCAGCTCCGTGGTGGATGCGGGTCTTGTTGTCGCCTTCGGAGCGGGAGTAAGTGCCGCCCTGAGTGCCCAAATGGTCGATGTGGGCCCCGAGGACAATAGCTGGCAACTTCGTCTTGCTGTTGCTCTCGAGGACGCCGATGACGTTATGACCAACGCCAGAAATCTGAGGGTTGCTGGCAGGGCTGGTTGAGAAGTCAAACTCTTGAATATTACCATCGCTGCGCAGCGCCAGAACCATTGTGGCTCCTTGGGCAGTGAGCTCGACGTTGGCGTTGGCGCCCTTGAGGGCTGTCAGACCAATTTCACGGAAGCGACGAGCGGCATAAATCGATGCGAGCTTTTCGCCCATGGTGCCAGTGAAGCGGCCACGAGTGGCGTCTGATGCCAAAGTTTCCAAGTGCAGTTTGAGATCGTCTTTATTGATCGATGCTCCGGTCGGCACGCCCAGCTTGTTCATCACAAAGGCGATACGCTTGTACTCAGTCATAGCGGTGCTGCGTGAGGTCGCACCCGCCTGAGGCGCCGGCTTCGATGTAGGCATCGATGTCGGCTTCGGCACCTTGCGGCCGGACTTGATCATGGCGAGAGCTCTCGCGTGATCCCACTGACCGATGAAAATCTGAGATTTCGTGTTGGGAGTCCGCTGGGAGGTCCAGGAAAGCGATTTTCCGTTGGGGTGGAACATCGGCAGTCCGTCGAACTTGTCGGTGTAAGACACGCGAACGGGATCGCCTTCGCCATTCTTGTCGATCAAGTACAACTCGAAATTTCCGAAGCCGTGCTTGTTGGTGGCGAAGATCAAGTACTCGCCACTGGGGTGGTAGCTTGGTGCCCATGACATGGCGTTAATGTGGCTCAGTTGTTTTTGGTCGGTGCCGTCTGTCTTCATCGTGAAGATCTCGGCTCGCATGCCGTCCTCTGAGAAACGGCGCCAACAAATGCGCTGACCATCAGGACTGAAGAATGGACCGCCATCATAGCCACGAGTTGTGGTGAGGCGCTTCACTTCGCTGCCATCGGCCCGCATGATGAAGATGTCCATGAATAGCGAACGATCCTTTTCGAATCGTTGCTGGTCAGCGGTAGACAATTCCTCGGTGAAAGCGGCGCGGTTAGAAGCAAATGCAATCCACTGACCATCTGGCGAGTAGCTGCCTTCAGCGTCGTAGCCCTTGATCTTTGTGAGATTCACGTGCTTGTCAGTCGCAGGGTCGAAGACGAAGAGATCGTAGGTGTCGTCGTAGTCCCAGGAGTAGCGGCGTTCTTCTCCAGAGGCCCGGAAGTCTAATTCTGCCTTCATCTTGACCAAGGCATCCGGATCTTCATGGGTCGAGGCAAACATGACGCGTTTGCCGTCTGGGTGGATCCACGAGCAAGTGGTCTTGCCGAATCCTGGGGAGATTCTCTCGGTGTCACCCGTTTCGAGGTCCATGCGATAGATCTGATAGAAGGGGTTCTTCTCGGATCGCTCGCTCTGGAAAATCATCGAATTTCCATCGACGCTGAAGTAACCTTCGCCGGCGCGGATGCCGGCAAATGTTAATTGGCGAATTCCGGACAGGAAAATCGCCTCATTTTCGGGGCCCATTTGGGCATTTTCGCTAATTTTCTCGGTTTTGGCCGGTCGCGAATCGTTTTGAGCCAAAGTATTAGGCCCGAATACAGAAAGCACGAGGCAAAGAAGGGCAAATCTCATCGAAATCTCCGGGATCAGTCTATTCTTAGGACAAGATTCTAACGCGCTCGGGCCTCGATGCCACATTTTGAGAGAGTATGATGACAGCCCATGGATAAGCCAATCGACGAGCAAGTGACCCAAATTGCCCAGGACATGGAGGGTCTATCTCCAGGACTGGTCAATTCGAAGCTGGAGACTCTCGCGATTGAGAACCCAATGCTTTATGAGGCTGTCTCTGATCGATTGAATTGCTCAACCATCCGGAGGGGCAACGAAAACCAAACCAACGCTCAAACCCAATCAGAACAAATCCGGATTCAGCCCTCGAGCGTGATGACTGGAATGCGCTTGGGCTCTTGTGTTCTTGGTCGGCTGATCGCCGAAGGTGGAATGGGAGCCGTTTACGAAGGCCGTCAAGATCCGCTTGGTCGACAGGTCGCCATCAAGCTGATGAAGTCGGGACTAATTTCGAACGAGGCTCGCCAACGATTCAGTTACGAAGCTCGGCTGCTTGGCAACTTGGCACATCCAGGTATTGCCCAAATCTTCGAATCCGGCGTTTGTGAAGTTGGTGCTGGTGGGGTGGCTATTCCGTACATCGTCATGGAGCTGGTTCCAGAGGCTCGCACCTTGTCGGCATTCGTTCGTGATGAGCGTCTCAGTATCCGCGAGATCTGCGAGTTGTACTTGACTATCTGCGATGCCGTTACTTATGCCCATCAACATGGCATCATTCATCGCGACCTTAAGCCGGCGAATATCTTGGTGGACAAAGATGGTCGCCCGCGCGTCATCGACTTTGGCGTCGCTCATGTTGACGACGACGGATTCGTCACTCGTTCTTTTGAGACCGACGCCAATTCAATCGTCGGAACGCTGCCTTACATGAGCCCCGAGCAAGTGGGCGACGGAGAATCCGTTGATGTGCGCAGCGATGAATATACTCTCGGTGTTATCTTCTATGAGCTTCTCTGTGGACAACGCCCCTATGATTTTGACGGTCGGTCATTGCCACAGGCGATTGACATTATCAAGGGAGTTGCACCTACACGCCCTTCAAGTTTAAAGGACGACTTAGCCGGCGACCTTGAAACGATTATTCTTAAGACGTTGCGAAAAGACCGCAGCGAACGCTATCAATCGGTCGATGACTTCGCCGATGATATTCGTTCGTTTTTAGCAGGGCTTCCGGTTCAAGCGCGTCCAACAAGCATGGCATATCAGGCGCGGCTCTTTGCCCGTCGCAATAAAACTTTGGTCCTCATGACAACTACTTTCGTCATCTGCCTCATTGGTGCCACCGTCTTTTCGGTGATCCAAGCAGCTGACGCTCGAAGTTCCGCTCGCGCCGCCAAATCGGCCGCTGCTGTTGCTGATGACCGACAGACCCAAGCATTGCGTTTGTTGGCCGAGACGCGAAGTTTCTCCGAATGGCTCATCATCGATCTTCTGAACGAAGTTTCGTTGCTTCCAGGTAGCACGCCGCTGACCGAGAAAATTGCCAAGAGAGTCGCAACGCATTTGGATTCGATGGCCGACGACGCCACGATTGACCCAGAAGTGCAGCGCTCGATTTCTCTGGCCTACATGGAGATTGGTGCGGTCTTGGGATCACCAACTCGACCGAATCTCGGACGGCCCGATGAAGCGTTGGAATACTTGGAAAAGGCGGAGGCCGGTTTCAAAGTTCGTTGGCAGGAAGACCCAACGCCAAGAAGAACTCTCGACCTCTGCGTCGTCCAATCTGTGCTTGCCGATGTGCGTCTCATCTTCGGGCAAGCCGATCAAGCGCAAGTGCTCTTCGTCAATGGCCTTGAGCGGCTTGAGTCGATGAAGCCTGATGGCGACCTAACGAGAAAACGTGATGCGATGTTGGCCGTCTACCGACGAGACTACGGGGCGTTCTTGGCCAACCATGGTGAGGTCAAGAAGGGCATTGATTTGGTGAGCGACGCCATTGAATTGCGCCAAGAAATCCTTGCGGGTGGCGAATATACAGCGGCTGATCAGCGACAATTCAACAACGACGTGCTCACTTTGGCCCAAATCTATTCTGCCAATGGGCTCGCAGCCAAAGCAGAATCGACTCTGCGACCAATGGTGGAAGGTGCCAAAGCCCGGGCCCAAGACGGGATGCTCGAAGCAGGAGAATGCGCCTCCATTCTGTTTCAACTCGCTGATGCTTTGAGCGTCCAGAAGGGCAAAGAGAAGGAAGCACTTGAGCTGTTCATGGAGGTCCTTGCCATCCGTGAGGGGCTCTCAGAACGTGACGCCAACAACATTAGTCGTCTCGAAAATCTTGCTACCATTCTCGAGCGTTGTTCGACTCTCGTCATGTTTGTCGAGCAAGACGCGAAGAAATCGTTGGCACTCATCGAACGCACCGAGACCGCGGCCCGTCAAATTGTTCGAATGTCTCCTGATTCGGTGGCACACAAGAGTCGACTGCGGATTGTCCTGGGGCTGAAAGGTGCGACGCTCAATATCTTGCAGGAAAAAGACGCCGCTCTCGAGGCCGCAGAAGAGAGCTTTCAGCTGGCCGAAGACATCTATCTCCACTCGCCCCAATCTCAGGGTGGAATCAGGGCGATGGGGGAGGCGTGGACTCTGCGCGGTCATGTTTGGGTGAGCAGGTCTGGCGCTAATTCAAGCGGCGATGAAATGCTCGAAGCGTATCAATCGGCCCAAAAATGCTACGCCCAAGGAAAAGAGTTCTTCGAAAAATTGACTGGTGGCCCAGATGAACCGTTTTGGGTGGCGGAATCGCTCAGGGCCCAAAAAGCCTACATGGACGCGGCATCTTCGGCGGTCACCAAATTAAGGGCGCTTTTAGGCAAGTGAGTCACACCTTTGGTGACTGCGCTTGAAGACCAGAAGGCGAATTGGCTACACAGAACCGCAATGAAACGAATACAGACGACTTTAACAATTGCCGGCCTCCTAGTCTTTGCACTCGTGGCGATCATGAAGCTCAGAGACGTGCCTGAACCCGGAGATTTGCCGCCCACCAGCGGCGAGCACCGGATTCTGGCAACGAGTTCCGATCAGATAGACTTGCTCAGTCTGTTCCTCACTCCCAATGCCTTGGTCGCAGTGCCGGTTCAAGCTCTGAAGTATTCACGTGTAGCCATGACCGATCCGCGCTACGCCAAGTTACCTACTTTTGACCGCTTCGTAGCTGAGACTGCCCTGCAATGGGAACCAAGCCTGGTCATTGTGAGTCCCTTTGTTCCAGTCGACACCCAAGCCCAGTTGCGCCGATTCGGTACTCCTCTCCTCTTTCTTGACCCGCGAGATAATTGGGATGGACTAAAGCAATCGATCATTTCCTTGGGTAAAGCTCTCGGTAAGATCGACGTGGCCAAGAAGATCATTGAGAAACAAGAAAGCCGGCTGCAACAATTAGACGTGCGGGTCCAAGAGGTAACGCTCAACAAACCCCATCGTCGCTTCGTGTCCTACGCCAACTATGGCTCTGGCGGGTGGGGAGCAGGTCCCGGGTTGTCCATCGATTGGGTCATCAAAACGGCAGGCTTAGAAAACGCGGCTAGCGACTTGAATCGTAATGGCGCATTCGCAATGAGCTTCGAAGACCTGGTGGTCCTTGACCCCGACTACATCATTATTTCGGAAGGGCAGGATGGTTCAAAAAGCTCGACGGAGAAAACGCTCCTGTCGAGTCCTGATCTGGCATTGTTGAGCGCTATCAAGCACAAGCGTTTCATCCGGATGCCGTCCAACATCATGTCCGCAAGTTCACAAGAGATGATTAGTGCCTCGGAGCTACTTCTTGACCTGTGGCAAGCCGCCGAAGCGAAACGAGCGTCTCGTTGATCCAGGGCAAGGGAAAAAATCTCAAGGCTACGGTTCTCTTGTTGGTCATTGCCTTTGGGTGCTTGATCGTCGCTTCATTGGTGTGGGGTCGAACACTCACCTATGACAGTGGCACTGCTTTAAAGGCAGTCGTGCAGGCATGTGGCTTTGACCAGGGAGTCGAGCGCACGACCCAGTTCATTCTCGAACTCCGGCTTTGGCGCGTTCTCACGGCGGCGGGAGTTGGGGCGGCTCTCGCTTACTCCGGTGCCCTGTTACAGGGCGTCTTTCGCAATGGCCTGGCCGCACCGTCAGTCATTGGGGTGACTGCAGGGGCCAGTCTTGGTGCAGCCCTAACCATCATGTACTTGGGCGGATTCATGCCGTCTTCTCCGTTTGCTGCGGGTATGCAATCGTCGTCCTTTGCCATTCTTTTTGCTTCATTCATTGGTTCATTCGGCAGCGTCTTCTTGGTGGTCATTTTGGCCAGCGAACGAGGGCGAATCTCGGTTCCGTCTTTGCTGTTAACAGGGATCGCGGTCAATGCGTGTATTGCCGGGCTTTTGTCGGCTACACAGGCTTATGCCCTTCAAGACTACGAAATCTCCCGGGCCATCTTCTCGTGGACTTTCGGCAATCTGGACGACAAGACTGGTGTTCATGTCGTGCTGATTTGGTCTGCGGTTGGCCTTGGTGCCATGGCAATCCCGCGGCTCGCTACCGAACTCGACCTCTTTGCTGGTGGTGAAGACGACGCTCGTTCGTTGGGAGTGCCCACTGGCAAGACAAAGTTCTTGGCAATTTCGATCGCGTCTTTAGTTGCTGCCACGGCCGTTGCCGTTGCCGGCCAAATCGTCTTCGTAGGCCTGGTTGTTCCTCATATCGTCCGGCTCGTCTTTGGTGCCAAGCATCAATTCGTGCTGCCCTTGTCGATTGTTTGTGGTGCCGTATTCCTCGCCGGTGCGGAATGCATCCAAGTCGCTTGGCTGAAAGACTCGGCCCTACGACCTGGAGTTTTGATGTCACTCGTTGGGGGCCCATTCTTTCTGATGCTGTTAGTCAAGAAGAAGGGGGCCTTGCAGTCATGGTAGCCCATTTGGTCAGCAATAATTTATCTGTGGGTTATGGTGAAAAACCGGTCGTCTCGGGCCTCTCACTCGAGATTGAAGCTGGCGAACTGGTTGCCATCATCGGCCAAAATGGCGTCGGGAAGAGCACGGTCGTGAAAGGCCTCGCTGGCCTCATTCAACCGATGGCTGGATCGATCGAGATCATGGGCGAGGACCTTGTCAGCCTGAAAGTCAGTCACCGGGCCAAGAAAATAGCCGTACTCCCTCAGACGCTTCGTTTCTTGCGTGGCATCACAGTCGCGGAATTTGTCACTCAAGGTCGATACATCCATCGTCCATCTTGGCAACGAATCAGTTCTGATGACGAGGCTGCCATTGAGGACTCGCTGCAGATCAATGAGCTGACAGAGCTCAGAGATCGGCCTATGGATCAACTATCGGGTGGCGAGCGACAACGTTGTGTCTTGGCTCGTGCATTGGCTCAGGAGGCCGACATTCTGTTGGTTGATGAACCAACAGCCGCCTTAGATGCACGCCATCAGCTTTGGGCGTTCCGTCGCTTGGAGGAAGTTGCCAAGCAGGGAAAGGCCGTGGTGGTCGTCACTCATGATCTGAACCTGGCCAGCCAGTTCGCAGACCGTGTTGTCTACCTGAATGACGGACAGGTGGCAGCTGTTGGCACCCCTCAAGAAGTGCTTCGGCCCGAGAAGCTAGATGCACTGCTCGGGAATCACTATCTTGCCGGCACTTCCTACTCGGGCGCCAAGAATGAAGAGCGCCCCTGGTTTATACCGTGGTGGCACGGTGAAGGTCACGAGCCAAAAGGGCCGCGCCACGAAGACCAGGGTCCGGGTGCCTAATCAGTGACACTGGAATTTTGCCAAGAGAGTCGATGAACCGCCCCTTGTCGCCCAGATTCGACCGGAACCTCTTGGCATCAAACGCAGGTAGAAGTTTCGGGACCATACCACCGCCAATGTAGATTCCGCCGGTGGCCATCAAGATGAGCGCCATGTCTCCGGCGACAGCACCGAGAATATCGAAGAATGTTGTGATGGCTCGCTGACAGATTGCGTCATCACGATTGAATGCGCGGTCGCTAATGAGGCTTGCTGCATCTTCGCCTTCACTGTGAATAATCGCTTCTAACGCCGGACCCGCATCGGTGTCATGTAGATATTCCCGAGCCGTGTAGATCGTGATGGCCGTGAGTCCTGCTCCTGAAAGGAGCCGCTCATTCGAGACTCTTCCGTATCTCTCTTGCAAGAAACTCATGAGACCGAGTTCCCAGTGCGATCGTGGGGCGAAACTCGCATGACCACCTTCAGAATGTTGGATACGAAAACCACCAGCACATCCTGGGTCTGGCAAGAGATAACCAACTCCTAGACCCGTCCCAGGGCCGAGGAGTAGAATTGGGCCCCATTCTTCCGGTTCGCCTTCTTGGATAATGAGGAGATCTCTTGGCCCCAAGGCCGGAACAGTCCTGGCTTGCGCCGTGAAATCATTGACTATTTTTAGTTGTTCGATCCCTAATGAAACCCGGAGGTCGCGTTCGTCGATATCCCATGGCAAATTTGTGCCACGGCAAAGCCCGTCACTAATTGGACCGGCGATACCGATTGCCGAAGCATGAGGGAATTCGATGCCGTCGATCTCTGCTTGATCGAGGAATTCACGAATCGCAATGCCAGGGTCAATTGTCTCCTGTGTCGGAAATACAGCACTACACAGTTTGTCACTCGCTTCGTCATCATAGATTGCTAAACGAAGATTTGTGCCGCCGATATCACCTGCCAGAATAGTCATGACTGCTCCTGATTCCTTCCGCCAAGACGAAGACTTTTTGTGGCCTCATCTGGAAGTGTCGGTTTGCCCCAGAAATAACCTTGGGCATATTGGACACCCAACTCCTGGAGAATAGTGAGTTCTGATTGTAATTCAACACCCTCCGCTATGACTATAGCGCCGATGGATTCGCCCAATTTTATTGTGGAAGTCACGATGTCGCGCTTCGTCTGGTGTTGGCGAATATTGTTGGTGACGCGCCGATCGATCTTGAGAACTTCCGGTCGTAACTCATGCACTAGCCCCAGTCCCCGGGCTTGGAATCCAATATCATCGATCGCCAAGTCGATTCCCCGTCTCTTAAGATGTTGCCGATAGTTGGGGAAATCAGTGAGGCCACCAGGCAGTGAATTCTCACTGATCTCCAAGCACATCTTCTGATTCTCGAAGTTCGAGATCTCAACTAAAAGGGGTTCGATGTCAGGGGTCGCCAGAGTTTGCGGGAAGAGGTTGAAGTGAAATCGCCCCTGGCAACTGCTCTTCTTGGCCGCATCTAATCCGGCGCGCAAACAATGCAAGTCAAATTCGATGAGGCGGTCATGCTGTTCGCCCCAACGAAAAAAACGTGATGGTTGGCTCAGCGGACCTTGAGGGCCGCGACTCAAGAACTCCCAGCCAATCGGCTGCATGGGATCGAGATCCATGATCGGCTGGCAGACAGTGTGAAAGGCTGTGTCTGAGTCAAAGCTGGCTGAGATCGAATCAACGTTGGGCGGCGGCTGCAAACGCTTGCGTCGAGCTTGGCTGAGAAGTTTGGCAATTTCTTGATATTCGGTTGGGTCATCCAAGATGAAATTGAGTGCCCCTCGGACGACAGCCCCGACTCCTAAGTCCTCTTCACCTTCAGCGATGACCACTACAGCGTCTGCTCGATTCTGTTGAGCCAGAAATCTCAGCAGGTTTTCGAGGCTCTCGGGGTGATGTGCTGATAGCCGAAAGACAACCAAATCATGATCCCAGTCGTCGAGGTCGCTCATAGATTCCCTGCCACGGATGAGTGGGGGATGAGTACAACTGTCGGTAATCAACCGTGAAGCGAATTCTTGAAATTCGACTGGACCTACAAGAAGTAGTTTCGCCTCAGCGGCTGGATCCGTCATAGGGAATCTTGCTCAGGAAAGGACCTCGGCAATTTGACTTGGTCATTGTCGACGATTCCCCATCCTTGTTTCAATAGTTCTTCGATCCCTTTTTCCATGGCGGCTCGAACTCTGGTTCCTAAGCGGGGGAACCCAAGCATGCGTGCCGTCTCTTTCGGCATTTCCGTGCGGGGGAGAGCAACTTGTTCTTTGAGAACCCGCTTCGCTGCATTGGCAATTTCGACTGGGTGAATGTCGTCGGCCTGCCGTGGGATTTCTCCCAGCGCAGCAGTTCTGAAGTCCTGATACGATTGTGGGTCACTACCAGGAGCAAAGAGAATCCCGTCATGGTCAGCTGGCATTTGAGATTCGTCTAATTCAGCAAGCAAACCATCGATACGGTCGCGAATTTTGCCAACCAGTCGTTCGATCCCGAAAGCCTCGATGAGGCGGCGGCATAAGAGCGACCGAGAGACCGGTGCTTCTTGTTCCAGGATCTTGCCGATGTACTCCAGCAACACAGGCTTACTCTGGTCGTCGAAGAAGGCGTCGATTCCTCCTGCGATAGGCTTCAGGACAGAAGGGCGATAGATGTTGACCTCTTCGACGAGCTTTAGCGTTAGCTCTTCTTCGACCTCTGATGAATCTGCAAGCGCCGACTCAAGCAATCCGTCGTCGACCGCGACGTCGGTGGTATCCATGCCCACAGCTTGGTCTTCTTCATCTTCTTCCTGAAGGGAACCCGAGATGATTGAGTTGATACGTTCGATTTCAGCTTCGGGGTTTTCGAGCCAGTCACTGGCCCAAATTCGACAGAGATCCCAGCCCAAACCAGACAAAACACTACTGCGGATCCGATCGCGATCTCTTGCAGTCGCCGCGTCCCTGTATCGATTGCCATCACATTCAATACCAAGAAGGAATCTCTCATTATCCTGCGGATCGCGAATTGCCACGTCAATGGGATAGGCCGATGAACCCACTTCTTGAACCACATCATGACCGGCTTCGCGCAGGCGTTCTGCAATTGAATTTGTGAGTGGAGTTCCCGTTTGAGCTTGGCTCGAATCGCCAACGCGAGTTGGTAAGGCGACAGGCCCTCTCGCAGCAAATTCTAAGAAGGAACGTAAGTGTGCGACACCGGTTGCTCTGGTGCGCGAAAGATCAATTTGATCAGAACGCAAAGTTGAAAAGACAGCAAGTTCCTTGCGCGCTCTGGTGATGGCAACATTGAGGCGACGTTCGCCACCTTCACGATTTAGGGGGCCAAAATTCATCGACACTTTGTTCTTATTATCGGGGCCGTAGCAGATGGAGAACAAGATCACATCGCGTTCGTCGCCCTGGACATTTTCAAGATTCTTGACAAAGACAGGCTCATCCAGTCCGTCGCTAAAGAACCTCTCAATCGTTGGGTTCTCGCGGCGCGCCTGATCCAAGAGATCTTCGATGTGAGTTTGTTGGGCTTGACTGAAAGCGACGACGCCGATGGTGTCGAAGTCTTTTTCGTTCTCGACCGCCTGAAGTCGTCGAACCACGTCAGCCACAACCGTTTGCGCTTCTAAGTCATTGGTTCGCGTTTTCGATCGGTCGTAACGACCCTCCGGAACGCTGATCAAGGAGACTCCCATATTCGCACGTTGGTTCCCGGACGAAGGAAATGTCATCAGTCGATTGTTGTAATAGTGGTGATTACTGAAGGCGATGAGGTCTTCATGACGCGAACGATAGTGCCATGCAAGGTTGATCGATGATAAGCCCCCGGCTTCACATTCATCCAAGATGCTCTCGACCTCTTCGACGAGGTCACCATCGTAATCTCCTTCATCGTCTTCTTGTGTATGGAAGAAACTCGTTGGTGGCAGTTGCTTAGAATCACCAACAATGATGGCGGAATTACCACGCGACAATGCTCCGATAGCATCCCATACCGGAATTTGTGAGGCTTCGTCAAAGACCACGATGTCGGCACGCGGATAATCGGCGCTGAGATATTGAGCCACGCTCAAGGGACTCATCAAAAGGCAAGGTTTGAGCCGAGGCAGCAACTCTGGGAGGGCATGAAACAGCTTGCGAATCGGCATGTGCCGACGCTTGAGCTTCAATTGACGTTGAAGAATGCCGACTTCCGATTTGGCTGCCGCTTCTTTGCTGAAACCTGGCAGGGCGGCATTGACGCGGGCCTTAATGACTTCGCTGCTGAGTGCCAGTAGTTTCTTGTCGAGCTTGCTGAACGCTCGAATCTTGCGTTCGTGTTCACGGCTATTGAAGCGGCGCAGGAGGGTTGACGATTCTAATTGGTTTTCCAACCAGAATTCGAGGAAGCTCTTTTCAAGGATTTCTACGGCATCGCCGGATTCGATTGTTCCTGCCCCAAGCGCCGTACAGAATTCTGCCATGCCACGAAGTTCAGCATTGGCAACCAAACGGCTCCAATGGCACCAGCCACGTAATCGAGACAGACCGCCTTGTTGCTCGGCCAGAGCGGCGTCCATTCGTTCAACAAAACCTGATTCGCAATCGGTGCCAAAGGCTAACTCGTCATCTAGTTCTGTGAGATTTTTGAAGAACGCCAACATCTCATCGAAATGGGCCTTTTCTTCGATGAAGGCCTCGAAGAGTTTACGCGTCGGCGTTGGCCCTGAAATTAAGTCGCTTTCTTCCGCAGCTAAGCTGAGGGTTCTCTCACGGCTCCCCGAGGCAATCCACTCTGGATCCTGACCTAACTCTGCAACGATGGCGCGAACCTCGCCAACCCATCGGATGCTGTTCTCAAGGGCCGTCCAATTACTCTTAGCACCGCGCCAATGATGTCCAAAGAAACGTTTTTCTTGATCACAAACTTCGTTGAGATGCCGCTCTTCGGCACGGAACTTCTGTATGCGTCCCAGGTCTAAAACCAAGGAGTCGGTGTCAGAAAGGGGAAGTTTCGCAAAGGGCCTGAGCGCTCTTTTGGTGAAGAAGACGCGGAACCAGGACAGCGGCGGGAATGAGGACCGAGCTTTCTGTAGAGATTCCAACCATGACGAAACGTCCGTTGCCAAGAGCTCCTCAGCAAAACGGGTTTTCAGATTTCCTCGAAGCTCAGCCAGTTCTTTGCCACGCTCGATACTGGCCTGGAGAGTTTCCTGAATGGCTCGCCAACCTGGCTCGGTCAAGAGCGCCCGTGTGGTTCCTGGATTCTCGAGTAAGAGCTCCATGAGTTTACTTAAGAGCTGCCATTGGCGGCGCGAGTCATGACGAACATCACTTGGCAGACCTAAGGCCTCGCTGAGGTCGACACGTGCAGATTGAACTTTAAGCCCAGCAGCTTGAACTCGAGTAATCGTCTCGTCGATTTGGCTTTCGAGTTTTGGACTCCAATCGTGAACGTGCATCGCTTGAAGGGGATGAGCATCTGTCGGAGCAATGTCTGCAGCGGCTGTTCCAAGGGCATCGGCCAATTCATACAGGATATCTAACTCGGACCTTTGAATTTCGTGACCGGCGACGAATCCCAGATCTACCTGTGGCACGTTCGTCTTGGCACACAGTCGGGAAGTGGCCTCGAAGACGCTTAGCCCAGGCGAATAACGATGATGGATCTCGGCCACATAGGCGTTGAGGTCATCGCGGCGGTCTGTCAACTCGGCGGCCAGCTGCTCCCACTCTGATGGGTCTTGGTGATTGGCTGCGTCGATCGCTTGACGCAACTGCTCGACCACATGCCTCTTACTTGTCTTGTTGGAATGAAGTTCAAGACAAGACGATTCCAACCCGACTTGGCTGAGTCTGTCATGAACAACATTCAAGGCCGCCATTTTCTCGGCGACGAAAAGGACACGTTTGCCTTGGGCAAGGCAGTGGGCGATCAAGTTGGTGATCGTTTGCGACTTGCCGGTGCCGGGAGGGCCTTGCAACACAAAAGTGCGGCCTTCGGCTGCTGCGACGACGGCGCGAAGTTGAGATGAATCGGCATCCAAGGGGCACAAATTCTCAGCAGCAGGAAGAGTTATGTCGAGCTCGTTGGAGTCGGGGAAAACGGCATCTGTTTCAAATCCGGATCCAGGGCTCTCGACCAGGTGTTTCACGACTTTACTATCAAGGAGTCTGTCTGCGTGCTCCTCCAGGTCGGTCCACATGAGGAATTTGTTGAAGGAGAAGAGACCGAGGGCAGTGTGATTGGAAACGTCCCAACGAGGGATATCCATGATAGCCTTGCGGAATTGCTTCAGTACGAGATCAACATCGATGCCGCTTTCATCTTCTGGCAAGACCTGAAGATTGCCAGTTTCGATTTCAAAGTCTTGTTTTAATTTCTCAAGGAGCGTCGTGTTGATGCGTGCGTCTTCATCGGCGCGGCGCAACTTGAATCCGTCTCGCGCTGACTTGCGTACGAGCTGCATCGGAATCATGAGAATCGGAGCGCGTCGCTCAAGGCCACTGTCTTCGGTCTCGTACCAGTTTAAGAAACCGACGGCGAGGTAGAGCGTGTTGGCTCCAGTTTCTTCGAGTCCATTCTTGGCGGCTCGATACAAATCAAGAAGACGCGCCTCGGTTTCCTTTTCGCTGGCATCGGCGTGGATCGTGTGGTTTTGAAGTTCTTCCACCAAGAAGCGGTGTTCGGCGTCTTCTTGAGTCCTGCTGCGTTGCAGATCAAGGTCGCGATGTTGGCTTTGGTCACCTAAACTTGGCTTACCACGCAATGAGAAGACAGCGCCTTCTTCCAACGCATCTTCGAGAATGCCCGGCTGAGGCACCAAGAAAGCTAAGTTCTTCTTCGATTCTTTGAAATTGAGGAGCCGATTTCGAAGCGATAGATCAAGAAGTCTTCGCTGCCAGCGCCCGATTCGATCGACATCTTCGATCGCGGTTGGCGGCTGTTCTTCGAGTATCTGATCTTGAATCTTGATCCGATCGGTGGATATGTCGCTGTCAAGACCGAGTTTTGCTATCTCGCTTGGATCGATGTTAATCGTGATGGCGTTGTCTAATGGAGCTGGCTCCTCTTTCACCTCATTACGAAGTGAAAGTGGACGAATCTTCAGTTTGCGGGCCGCACAAATGTCGATGACGATGAGGAAGTCGTCGTCTTGATCCAAGTGTCGTCGGGCTTCGCTTCGAGCGACATGGAATGGGACAAGTGGGCGCTGCGCCAAAAGTGTTGTTTCGAATACGAGGATGTCCTCGACGTCGATGCGCTTGCGGAGGGTTGCGACATCGTCGACTGTCGGCTCCGAAAATGAATGACTCCTAGTCCAAGCGCCGCAAAAGGCGTGGCCTTTCGAAATCACAACAACGGGATGAAGACTGCATTGCTCCATGACGGCTGCGGCCAAGAGCGAAAAGTCGAGGCAGTTACCCAGACGGTGTTGAAGGATTGTGTCGGGCAGCCGTACTTTTTGTCCGTCTTGCTCGAAACTTGCCGGTGCGCCGACGTAGCCGAGGTCTTCGGCTGCCAAGGATTCATAGATGGATCGAATTTGGTCAACAACTTTGGCCGAGCTACCACTCTGATAGCCATCGAAAGAAGGAACCGAGACCCGTTCTTCATGATGTCGTAGAGCACGCGCCAAGATACCATTTACGATATCGTCGTTGGGGAAAACGAAGGCCGCTAAGATCTCGGGGAGTATGTTGATCCCTGGCCATTCATTAACTGCCAGGATTTCAATCGGAAATGCGAATGTGCGAGGAGCTGTGCCAGCGGCACTTATCTCCACTTCAATGGCTGTCAGCTCCCTCTCTTTTTGCTCCGATAAAATCTCGGCCGAGAGCAAAAGTGGGAAGTGGTCGAGCTTAATCTCTTGCCGGTCGCCGACGCGGTCGATTCGGACATGAAGTGGTTCGCTCAGGTTGTTGGCAAAACCAACTGAAATGCACACATCTTCCATGCCCCCAGATAAATTGCGGATTGTCAGAAGTTTGACGACGGGGACGTCGTTTTGCTGCATTGCGAAGTTGACGACAGTGTCGTATTCGATGTCGACTTCGACATTGACCGCTGGCAGGTCGATGTTCGATTCTTCTGGATCTTGTTGATCCGGGTCAGAATTCAGTGACTGCTGAGAATCGGTATCAGGGCCGCCCTCATTGGTTTGATTTGCGGATTGAGACTCAGATTCATCGTTTTCCATTGCCGACATGAAAGAAAAAACCTCTTTGTGTTCTGGAACGGTTAAATCTATCCGTATTCTCAAAAGCTGCTGCCATGACTTTCTATAGCTAAGTCTATGCCGTATTAACCGAAAGTTTGGTTTTTATGGCGTATCTCGTGGCCCACCAATTTTACCCGAAAGCGGGATTTGTCCAAGTTACTTGGATGTGGTGGAATATGGGATGCTCTTGACCGCCATTTTCATATCATAGATATCCCTAATCATGATTCACGGAAATAAATGATGCCTACCGAAACTCCCAAGAAATCGCTGAGCGGACGCCTGTTTCGTCTTTTTGCCGTCATTCTCGTTGTCGTAGTGGTGCTTGTCGCCCTTGCGCCCACCTTCCTTTCCGGGTTTATCCAAGGAAAAGTTGAAGGAGCTATGGAAGAGCAGCTGGACGCCGATGTCCAAATGGACAACTTCTCATTCGGCTGGTTTAGTGGAGCTGAAATCGAGAATTTCACCATGACTAGGACGGGGCAGTCTGACCCAGCCTTGTCTATTGGGCGCCTGACAACCGATCCAAGTTTGAAAGAAATCATGTCGGGGCGCTATGTCGTCGAAGACATCGTGGTCGAGGATGTCGTGTTTCGGGTCGCAAGAACGGAAAGCGGTGTCGACTGGCAGGATATCTCGAAGTCCAAGACCGAGAAAAAGGAGGAATCGGCCGAGTCGGTATCCATTCCGGACTTCTTAATCCAGGCGGAGGTGAAGAACTTGCGAGTCATCTACGATGACCCACAGTTGAGCGAACCCTTCGATTTCGCTGGCCTCAACGTCAAGTTTGTGGCCGAGAATGGCAAAGATTGCACGATTGCTGTCACTGGACCATACGGTCTTAACTGCAACGTTTCCTGCCAAGTCTTTGACGGTGACATGCTGCGCACCACGGATGCCATGACAGCCAATGGCACGCTGAACATCGGCAATCTGAATTTGGGCGACTTTGGGGATTCACTCAAACAGTTCCTCGCTAATCTCGAAGGCGAATTCCAAACTCAGCAACAGATAAACTATGGCCCTGGTGGGGTCATCACGGTGAACGGCAAGTCGACTTGGAAGGGACTTGTTGCCAAGACTGAAATGGCTGGCCTTTCTGCTAAGTCTGGATCTTGCGTCAACAATGTCTCCAAGAATGATGATGGACAAGAAGTCCAAGCACAGATTCGAGTCATGGGCGCTGAGATTGTTGGCTTACCAAAGCAGATCAAAGGCTTGCCTTGTGGCGAAGGCGCAATCGATATCGCGCTGTCGACTGATCAGATGCTGTCCTTCACCAATGGCCTGTTTCAGATTCCCGGCGGCAACCTCAATCTCGACGGGTCCCACGGTCTCGGCGACAAACAGGGGCAGGGCATCAATCTCAAAGCCAATACTGACTTAGCCCTTTGGTCCGGCTATTTTGACGGGTTGCCAACGATCCAAGGAAAAGTTGTTGTCGACGGTTCGGTGCCGGCTGACGTCACTACAAAAGCAGTCGTAATGAAAGTTGCGGTCGATGCCTTGCGCTTGACCGGTGGTCCATTGGAGGACAAGGCCTACGATTGCGGACGGACTACCATAGATCTTAAGTTGAAGATGCCTAAAGACCCCAAGGGACCGATGGCCATCAATTTCGATTCTAATAGCCGTCTTTGGCAAGTCGAGTCGGTATCCAGCATTGCCAACAACGAGACTGCGGCATTTGGTGCCATCGGTAATTCGAGCCTGAAAGGCAGCCTCGACATGGAACGCCTCATGGCTCCATTTACTGATTCTGTCGGCCAGGGCCGGGTGACTTTCGATTTCCGGGCCAATCTAACGGATAAAGAACTTGGCATTTCAGATGCACGAGTTTCTGGGCCACAGGCGTCGGCGTTGCTTTCGGCACGCATTGGTGAAGAGAACGATTTGTGGCGATTCCTCTTTGACGGCAATCGCATTACTTACAACCAAAGTGATGGCTCAGGTCTCTTGGTGTCAAATCTGCAAGGGCGCGGCACTTGGACTAAGTCGTCCAAAAACGTCTCTGGCCGCATGTCTCTTCAGGATATGCGCACGGTTGGTGGTCAAGGCCCAGCGATCAATTCTGGGCAAGTTATGGTTGAATTCACCGGTCAGGCAGATCAAGAAGCCGGCAACTACTCACTCAACTTCGACCGCGTGGAAATGGCTGGATTCAAGGGTAACGGTGCCGTCGATTACGGCGCTGAAACTGGGCTTGGAAAAATTCGGATCGCTGGTGAGGCTGACTATGCCATGCTCAGTTCGAAATGGCTTCGTTTGTTTGATGAAAACGCCAAAGGCAGCGGCAAAGGCCCAGTGATCCTTGAGCTCAGCCCAAACGGAGCTGATTGGAAAGCAGCTTCTGGACGTTTAGAAATGACCGTTCCGAGCTTGGAGGCTTATGGCTTTGGTGTTTCCGATTTGGTCGTCAAAGGTGACATGGCAAACGGAATCGGCAAGATCACTGAGGGAACTGGCAAGCTGAATGAGGGCACCGTCAAGGTGACGGGCGATATCGACCTCACAGGTGAAGAGACCAAATTCAATGCCTCGGCTGACATGAAGCGCGTTCGCATCGTGAAAGCTTGGCAACCAGCCATCGCACGTCTGATCCCACTCTTTGCTGGTATTGGGGTTTCGGCAGGAGGATTCATCTCGATGGACTTGAAGGCAACCGGTGAAGGAGATCGTTGGGAGACTATTAACCCTCGTCTCTTCGGCGACGGAGCTTTCTTGCTGACAGAAGGTCGCATCGACGGTGCCCCGATCCTTGAAGCCCTCGGCTTAGCTCTTGGCTTCAATCCGAACATGGATATCAAAGACATCAACACAGATTTCCAGATCAAGAATGGTGGCATCTACCAAGACGGGTTTGTGGCCGACCTCGGCAGTCTGCAAATCAAAATGGCAGGCACGACCTTCCTTGACGGCCGTCTCGACTACGACCTTGGCATCAAGCCGGTCTCAAACGAGCCAGCAAATTGGCAGCGTTTTGTTTCTCTCCTCTCTACGGACGGTTTCCTCGCTATGAAGCTGACTGGAACTGTCGATTCACCATCTCCTGGGCTTCCTGATGCAGGGAAACTCATCGAAGCGGGTGCCAAGAAGCTCATCGGTGACGGCCTCAGCAACTTGCTTGGCGGCAAGACTAAGGACGGCGAGAACAAGAAAAAGAGTGGTGGTCTTGGTGGCTTGCTCCAAGGTTTGGGCGGCGGCAAGAAAAAAGACGACAACAAGAAGAAGGACAGCAACCCTCTGAACGGTCTCTTGAATGGTCTTGGCGGTGGCAAGAAGAAAGATGCCAAGAAGAAAGATGCCAAGAAAACTGGGTTAGGTGGATTGTTGGAAGGGTTGGGAGGCGGCAATAAATAGTCCGTTCCAAAGACCATGAGCCTGACGACCACCGACCACGACCGTGACCACTTCGGCCTGAAGTATGTTTATCCCGTTGTTTCACGACGGGCCCAAGGGGTCTCTGTCGGTATCAACTTGAATCCGAACAAGGCATGCAATTGGCGTTGTGTCTATTGTCAGGTCCCTGGTCTGACCCGTGGGGCTGGACCTGCGATCGACTTAGATCAACTCAGCGCAGAACTCGATTCGCTTTTGGATGCCCTTGTCCACGGTGATTTTCTGGAGCGCCATGCTCCGGAAGGTTCCCGGGTCCTCAAAGACATCGCATTTTCTGGCGACGGAGAATCCACGAGTTCTCCTGATTTCTTGGTCGCCATGGATGCCGTTGGGGCGGCGATGAATAAGTTCGAATTGATCGACAAGATCAAGCTCGTGCTCATCACGAACGGTTCGCTGGTTAAGAAAGCCCAGATTCAACATGGTTTGAAATCTCTGGCCAAACTCGGTGGCGAGATTTGGTTCAAATTGGATCGCGGGAGTGACGCGGCGATGCGAGCCACAAATGATGTCGCGACGAGTTTGGCGAGCCATCTCGAGAACTTACGTGTCGCCACTTCCCTTGCACCCACTTGGATTCAAACGTGCATGTACGGTGTCGAAGGGGAGGCTCCTTCTGCTGAAGACGTCGACGACTACTTGCGAGTCTTGAATGGCCTGCAAGCCGACAAAGTGCCGATCAAGGGCGTGTTGCTCTACGGCATGGCGCGACCGCCCATGCTGCCAGAAGCCACGAATCTCACCCAACTGGATTCCCCGTGGATGGAAAAATTGGGCGATCGAATTCGCGGCTTAGGGCTCACCGTCCGGGTATCTCCCTGAACAATCACGGCACAAAAAAACCAACGACGAACATGGAGCTCATCGTTGGAATTCGATCCATCAGATTCGACGCTATTTCTTCTTGAGGCCGGTCATGTCGAGCACGATCCGAACTTCCAAATCGCCCGCTTTGACACCAACCAACGTGGTCCAAGTTACGGTGTCAGTTGTGCCTTCCTCATCCTCTTCGCTCGGATCAACCATCGAGACGATCGATTCCAGTTCTTCCGTCTCTTGCGGTAGGTTGTAAGTCGCGCGGATCTTGTAGGTAACGCCTTCAACGGCTTTTCTGATCGTGAATTCACCGCTGCGATTGCTGTTGCCCCACTTCATGTGGCGCCAGCGTTCGTTGCTTTTGGGATCAACGTCTTCTGGCGTCATTTGCAGCTGAACATTCCTTACTGGCTTGCCTGCCGTGTCTACGACCACACCTTTGACCACGGCAACAGTCTTCAGAACAATATCGTATTCCTTGTCGCGGCCAGCAACCAACTCGATGGTCTTCCAATTGCCGCCTTCAACTTCATAACCGTCTTCGCTGTCGACGTTGATCTGATACTTGCCGCCTGCCAAACCCTCAGCTGAATACCTACCGGAGCTGTTCGTGACGGCCGTCTTGGGCTGGCCCCCATTCGACATCATTTCCATCATGCCGCGGTTTCGGTCCATGCTTCGGATGCTGACTTCCAAGTTTGCGGCAGGTCCCTTGGGCCCTGTGACTTGGCCATAGAGACGGATGCCTGGTTGGAGCGTCAGAAGGACATCTTTTTTGCCAACGACGGCGGCAACAAGTTCAACTTTGGCGCCGCCGCCGTAACTTGGATGAGTGGCCTTGACTTCAATGCCGACATCACGCTTAATGCCTTTGATGACAAAATTCCCTTCCTTGTCACTGACGATCGCTTTCTCTTGGGCAGCAGCCATGGCGCGCAGCATCATCGCGGCCTGCAAGGATTCGTTGTCACCAGTGTCTGTCTGAGACCATTCGACGGTCGCGCCAGCCAGGGGCTTACCCTTGGTGTCGAACGTCTGTCCTTTCACGGTTACACCGGCAATGAGGGTGACGTTTTGGCCGGTCAGAGTCGCTCCATTGGCGAGAATCGGCAAGCTGGCAAGAGGGTCTTCTTGGTCTTCGTCGTTGCCCATCAAGCCGCCCATGCGGGCACCAAAGATGCCGCTCATCAACGGCGCCTTCTCGGAGTAGTAGCCCGCCGCTTTAGCTTGGACCGAAAACTTGCCTGGTTTGACTCCATCGATGGAGTAGTTGCCCATGGCATCGGTCATGGCTGTTGCACCACCGCCGGAAGAGAAGGTGCCCATGCTCTCGGCTGCAGTCACGGTAACTTTGGCATTTGCGATTCCCTTGCCTGAATCTTGGTCAATGACTTGGCCCTTTACGGTGCCACCACCGGTCATGGTGATGTCCTTGGTGATGACCGGACCTTCATCGCCCGTGACCTTTATTTGTATGGCGGCAAATGGCATGAAGTCTCTGCCAGTTTTCTTGGGGATGACTAACTTGTAGTCATTGTGTTGCACGATCAACATCAGTCGACCTTCGGGGGTGATATCTTTGAGCTCGTAGTTGCCATCTGCGTCTGAAATCGATTCCGTTGACATAGGAGCATTGTTTTCGAAGGTGATGACCTCGGCCCCAGCAATCGGTTCACCAGTGCCCTCTAAGGTCACTTTACCCCTGATGATGATGCCCTTCTTCATGACGATTTCGAGGTCTTTGTTGTCTTTTTCTTCAACATTGAAATCCTCGCCAATCGATGCGAAACCAACTGCACGAATCATGTAGTTGTAGCGTGACTTGCCGAGTTGAGTGAATTCGAATCTCCCGTTGCCATCGCTGCGGGTTTTGAGCGTCTTGAATACGGTTGGCATACCACCGCGGGAATCTCGCAGAACAGCGATCAGAGCATCCGGGATAGGAATGCCATTTTCGTCTTTGATGGTGCCTTTGATTGTGCAGCCCGGTAGCAAGTCGATGACCAGCTTCTTCATAGCCGCACCTTCTTGGACTGTGATCTTTTCCGAGTGCTTAAATTCTTTGCCATCGGCGGTCACTGCCACGGCGTATTCGCCTGGAACAATGTTCTCAAAGATGAAATTTCCGGAGTCGTCGGTCATCGTCAAACCAAGAGGATCATCATCCCGTGTCATGTTGCGTAGAATCGCGACAACATCGAGGTTGGCAAAGTTAATCGAAACGTTGGGGAGAAGGGCGACGTGTGCCTTGGCAAGGTTCTTTCCACCAGAAGTGACTTTGCCCATGATGGCGGTCGAGGGGAGTAGTTCGATGTCACCTAGGTCGAGCTCTTGGTCAGTGACCAAGAAAATCCCTGGCTGCGCTTTTGATGCGAAGCCATTGCCAATGATTTTAAACGAGAGCTCAATATCGAGGGGTAGATTCTTGACCTTGAAGGTCCCGTCTTCCTCGGTCTGGGAGTTGGCGACGGGAGCTCCGACGATGGTTGTGATCAATACTTCCAGGGATGGCATCGGCGTCTTGTCTCTTTGCTTGACAGCTCGGCCGATGATCATGGCGAGGCCTTCTTGGGCGTCCTCTTTGTCGGTGGACGCGTTGTCTTCGGGAGTCATGTCGCGCGGCGTATTTGGGCTGCTACGACCGACCGAAGTTCGCGGCCCGTTCGCCATACCATCTCCGATTTCGGTCGAAGCTGAATCGTCGTTGATGTTGTCAATTTCTGTGTCTTGGGACATGACAAAGAAGGCGTATCCGCATGCGCCAACCAAGACTAAAGCGAGCAATATGACTAGACCGTTGCGATTCATTTTTTTCCCCTTTTGTCCTGATTCTGCCGATGAGAGCAGTCTACCGACATTTCCCTTGACGCGCCGCAACATGATTGGTGTTCGTCGCCAAATATTCTCGCGACTGGGAAAATACGGCCCAAATTGCGATTCAGAGCGATAATGAGCCCCCGTCAGGGTCTTGGGACAGTCAAATTCTGTGTCTCGGAATGAATGATTCGCGCGTGGACTGATCAAGTTGTCAGTCACAAATCCTTGTGTACCAGTCTGTCCACTCGCTGGCAGGGTTTTGAGGCGACGATGACGGCGAGTCTTTAGGGCGATATGTTATATTGATCGAGGTGTTGTTTGAGGCAGCCAGCCTTTACCAACCCAAAAAAAGGGCTTTCTCCATCTATTGGCGAAAGGAGCTGGACGTCCTCACTCTCGATCCACTCGGACACGCCGCCGCTCATGTCGAGGGCACCAAAAATCGACTCGTCACGTTCTAAGCTCATGACTGGGGCAGGGTCAATCTTGTCGAGTGCGATTCGGCTGTGGACCCAATTTTGGCCAAAGTAATTGCCAAAGGAGAAAATGCGTGTCTCACCGCCAAGTGCGCTTCTGAGCCACTCGGAGCGTTTGTGGCGGCCGTAGGCGCCGCCACGGTCAGATCTCTCCGTTCTCCACTTGGCGAATTCGATCGCATCGGTCTGCGAGATAGAAGTGACGGGCAGATTCGCTTCTTGTTTGGTTGGCAGCGTGTAGCCCGAATTCGGGTTTCCGGGCCAAAGGCCTTTACCTTGAGAGGTTCGTGGAACGAAGCGAGTCAGACTTTGTCAACGATGCGGCGAGTCGCCGCATCGTTGACAAAGTCCAAGTATTGTTCGTTGGTCACTTCGTGTTTCATCAAAGCGAAAGGCACACATTGGTCTTCTTCGTCGACTTCCCCGCAGACGCGGACGAAGCCCTTTTCTGTTGTCCGCCTCTGCCACAGCTTCAAGCTCATGTCAGCATGGACATGATGATGATAGGGATCTTCCAAGTAGTCGACGTGGAATGACAGGCGGACATCCTCATATCCCTCTTTGCCTAAGGCGACCGTGTATTCACTAGCTTCAATGAGGTGCTCGACGAGAGGGTTCGTGCCTATCTTGACACGTGGACTGATTGGGAGGGGGGTTGTCGTAGGTACGAACTCAGCACCGAGAGGTACCTTCAGATCTAGCCAACCGCCCGATCGCCAAACCTTGGCCAGACTCCCATCAGAAAGATGAGGCTCGTCTTTTCTCGCTTTTATCAGGTCTCGGCCTGGAGCGGAGCACGATCCTCCATGACGCGCCAACATCGTGACCCCGGCAAGATCGCAGGTATCACTCTTGGGTTGGTATCGGGACGAGGCGGCGTTCCTGCTCATAGCTCTTGACCCCGAGGGAATCTCGTTCCTTGGCCAAGCCGAAATCGAGCAAGAGGGCGCGATCCTTGGCATCAATGACCACCTTCCCAGGTTTCACATCGCGATGAACAATTCCTTGATCATGAGCAGCTTGGAGTGCACCGGACAATTCGATGCCCCAGCGCAATACATTGGGAATGCTCAGCTTGATCTCGGCAGCTGGCGCATTGGCCAGGAGTGAGTGAATGGACTGACCGGCAACAAAGTCCATGGCAATGAACTGGATGCCATCGGCCCGCCCAAATGCCAAAAGGCGCACGACGTGCTCGTGGCGCAGTTTTCCTGCTGCTCTCGCTTCACGCCGAAATCTCTCCAAAGCCGTCGGAGTATTGGCGAACGTTACGGGCAGGACTTTGAGGACAACCAGCCAGCCAGGAGCCATTTGTCCGGCCAAGTAGACGCCCCCCCCATGCCGCCGAGACCGAGTTCGCGAATCAGCCGAAAATCGCTGATCGCCTCGCGATCTAAGCCTTCAGCCCCAGGAATGGCGATGAAGGAGGCCGTTTCTGCGTCGCCGATGAGCATTTAAGTGCGGTCGAAGGCAGGCCCCGTCTAATTCTCCTTCAGGGATCCCTTCGCTCTGCCGAAATTTGTCTGGAGACGGCATTTTTCCGGTAAGAACGGCATCCAGGTAGCGGTCGAAAGCGGAATTGTCGTTTGCTGAGCTCACACCGTATCTTCGCCCAATAAGGCCCCTGAGTCGCCATAAGGTACAAATGTATCGGGGTGCTTAGAGCCTGCTCACTACGTGGTATCCTTGTGGCTCCCTGTGACCGTGAATTCTTGACGGCAAAATTGAGGAACATTCCGGTTCTTGCCGTGTTTCAATTTGAGTCGCCAAGGCCTCAGCCCTTGGCATCCGAGTCGGACATGATTTAGGTAAAGCTATGACCAGATCAAATCGTGGATTTTGCACCAAGCTATTTTTCTCTGCAATATTGATGTGTTTCGGCATTGCGGTTTGCAGTCAAGTCTCGGACGGCGTCCTCGCCGGTGAGAAAATTGAAAAAGAACCAGGATCCTTGATCGCCATTGCCCGCAATATCGATCGGCTCATCCAGCTGGATTTGAAGCGTAATAAGCAGTCGACTAATGCCATGGCGTCAGACTCGACTTTTCTACGGCGCGTCTACTTGGATACGGTTGGCCGCATCCCAGACATCGCTGAGACCCGCGCTTTCTTACATTCCAAGAATCCAAACAAGCGCGTGGAGTTGATCGATAAGTTAGTCGAATCACCAGGATACATTAGCCAGAGTTTTAATTTCTGGGCCGATACCCTTCGAATCAAGACTCGCCTGAATCAACAGGTGAGCGGTGAGCCATTCATGCATTGGATGCGCGACTCTCTCGCCGCCAACAAACCATACGACCTGATGGTTCGTGAAATGCTTACTGCTTCCGGCGCTGCCAACGAACGTGGCAACGGTGCGACTGGTTATCTCTTGCGCGATCGCGGGATGCCTTTAGATAGCATGTCGAATACCGTTCGGGTGTTCTTGGGAACACGGATTGAGTGCGCCCAATGCCACAATCATCCATTTGCCGATTGGACCCAACGTCAGTTCTTCGAGATGGCCGCCTTCTTTGGTGGCATCCAATATGTGAATGAACTCTTCACAAAACCCGAAGGGCGGAAGCTCATGCGCCAAGCGCGCTCGATGTCCGGCCAAGAAAATCAGCAGGCTGCTCAGCGATTACGCCGGCAACTGCGCCGCACACTACAGCCTGGTTTGACGAACACCGGAACCGGTGTTGAGCGCTTGCCGAGCGACTATGCCTACGAGGATGCCAAGCCCAACGACTTTGTCTTGGCCAAGACCATGTATGGCGCACCCGCGGACCTCGAGCCAGAGGTGCCAACCATTCCCAAAAAAGTGGCAGCGCGGATGGCCAAGCAGAAGAAAAAGAGACGTCAGGTCCCAGCGAAGTTCATTCCTGAAATCGGTTCGCGAGAGGCATTCGCCAGTTGGGTGACTGACCGCGAGAACCCTTACTTCACCAAGGTTATCGTCAACCGGATGTGGGCCAAGTATATGGGCATGCCGCTGGTCCCGAAAATCGACGACATGGGGCAAGACGCAAACTCAGCCAATCCTGAGTTATCAGCCTATCTCGAAGGTGTGATGCGCGACCTCGATTACGATCTGAAGACATTCCAGAAGATCGTCCTTCTGACCAAAACCTATCAGCGTGAGTCGAACAACACCGGGCCAGGCGAAGGACAGCGCTATCACTTTTCTGGGCCACTGGCCCGTCGCATGAGCGCTGAGCAAATCTGGGATTCCATGCTGACTTTGGTTGTTCCCAAGATCGACTCAACGATTAACACTTCGATGTCAGCCCGCGCCAAGGCTGTCTACGACAACTATGACAGCCTGGTCGGTAAGTCGAGCCAGGAAATCTTGTCGCAGCTGAAAGGCGAAGACGGGCAGATGATGACTCCTCAACAGTTGCGCAGGAAGCGTCAACGTGAGATGCAATCTCAAGTTCGCCCTTTACGTCGGCGCTTAATGATTGCTCGGCGCAAAGGCGACAAGCAAGCGGAAGCTAAAGTTCTCGCCGAGCTGGAAGAGCTGGGGCTCGATCCGAGCGCGATGAATTCGCGGCGAAAATTCGGCAATAAACTGCTTCGGGCTTCGGAGTTGCCTTCACCGACTCCACCAGGCCATTTCTTGCGCGAGTTTGGTCAGTCAGATCGTGACCAGCCAGATGGGGCATTTATCAGCCCAACAGTTCCTCAGGTCCTTAACTTGGTGAATGGTTTCATCGAAGAGAACCTTCTCGGCAAGAAGAACGGAATACTCCTAACCCTGCTCGGACGGACTAAGAAAACAGACCAGAAGATCCGTACGGTCTTCCTCTTTGTCCTGAATCGCCAACCCTCTAAATCAGAGTTGGTGACTTGGAGGAAAGACGTTGCGCAAGACAGTAAGTCGGCCTTGAACGACCTGATCTGGACTTTGGTTAATTGCCACGAATTTAGGCAGTTGAACTAAAAGGAATAAGAACATGAATCTCAAAGAAACACTCAATAACTCAGATCCTTTTAGTCGCCGCGCTTTCTTGGGCGGTGCCGCACGCGGGCTACTTGGCGTCGGCCTCATGCCGATGATGGGAGGGTTCTCGAACCTACTCATGCCTCAAGAAGAGCCTATTGTCTTAGGACCAGCGACAGCCAAAAATGTCATCTACCTGTTCATGAAGGGTGGCATGAGCCACTTGGATACCTTTGACCTTAAGCCAGGCGCTGAATCTCAAGGGCCAACCAAGGCGATCTCGACGAACGTCGATGGCATGCTTGTTTCTGAGCACATGCCGGCCTTAGCCAAACACATGGACAAAGTGGCCGTCATCAACTCAATGTTCTCCAATCAAGGTGCCCACGTCACTGGACGCTACCTCATGCACACCAGCTACGTTGCTCGAGGTACAATCAAGCATCCAAGTATGGGCGCTTGGCTTGGCCATTTGAGTGGACGCAACAACAACACCTTGCCAGGTCACGTTGTTGTGGGCGAAGACACAACCATGGCGACCAACGGGTTCATGTCGTCCGAGTATGCGCCTCTTCCGATCGGCGACGCCGCCCAAGGTTTGTCGAATGGAAGGCGACACAAGAATGTCGACCAGAAGACTTTTGCGAAGCGCATGTCACGGCTCGAGATGATGAACAAAGCTTTTAGCGCGAAGCATGGTTCTCAGAGCACAGCTGACTACGACAAGATGTACAAGGAAGCTGTGAAGCTCATGAGCTCCAGTGACTTGGCAGCGTTCGATATCAGCCAAGAAGATGACTTGATTAAAAAGGCCTATGGCTCAGATCCTTTCGCTCAGGGTTGTTTGCTGGCACGACGCCTCATTGAACATGACGTGCGCTACGTTGAAGTCGTGCTCAATGGCTGGGATACCCACAATGAGAACTTTGACGCTCTCGAGACCCAGGTCCCGAAGTTGGATCGCGCTCTGGCCTGCCTGCTCGCCGACTTGGAAGTGCGTGGGCTTCTGAACGACACGATGGTTGTCTTGGGTACAGAGTTCGGCCGCACTCCAGAAATCAATGCTGGAAGAAACGGACGAGATCACTACCCGAGAGCCTTCTCATGCTTGTTGGCTGGTGGCGGCATTAAGGGTGGAGTTCGTTGGGGTAAGACCGACGAATTTGGTGCTCAGATCGTTGAGAACAAAGTGACAGTTCAAGACTTCAATGCCACGATCGCTCATGGGTTAGGGCTTCCCCTTGAACATCGAGTGTTCTCGCCGACCGGTCGTCCATTCCAAGTTGCCGACAAGGGCAAGCCAGTATTGCAGCTCTTTGCTTGATCAACGGAACACAATCATGACACGCATCACATCAAGTACAGTCGCTCTTTTGCTGTTCGCTTTCATTGGACTTTCGAGCTGGACGTCAGCGCAAACTCCGGATTTTGAGAAGCATATTCTGCCGATTCTCAAGAGTCGCTGTTTCGAATGCCATAGCGCACCCTACAAGGACAAGCGCGGGCGGATGAAGTTTCCCAAGGCTGGGTTGAGGTTGGATGGCAAGGATCACATTCTTGCTGGCGAGACCGTCGTTCCGAAGTCGCCTCAGTCAAGTTTGATGGTTGAATACATCTCCTTGCCAGCCGGTGACGCAGACATCATGCCTCCCAAGGGCAGGCCGCTTTCAACGGAAGACATTCAGACGATCTACAATTGGGTGAACGATGGAGCGCCATTTGGTGCTTGGACCGGAGCCGCTCGCAAAGCCGTCAAGAAAACTGCGGCACCCAAGGTCGCTTCCGTCCCAAGCAGGATCAAGTTGCTGAAGGAGCTGGGGAAAGACGTTAAGCCTCTTGACGCGAGTGCCCTGAAGGAAATCCTTCCTGGCAAAGCACGGATCAGGGCGTCTTATCCTGGCAGCGGTCTTTTGGACGTTTCATTCTCTCGGTCGGCCTCGACTTTCACATCGGAAGATCTCAAGGCTCTCAAACCAATTGCTTCCCGCATCGCTCGCTTAGACTTGGGTGGCACGGCCGTAACCGACAAAGACCTTACTTTTCTTGCTGGTATGGAACGGCTGATGCACTTGGACCTTCACAAGACAAAGGTGACCGATAAGGGGATGGCATCGATTCAAGGGCTCAAGGAACTTCGGTACCTGAATCTCTACGGCACCGAGATCGGTGACAATGGGTTGCCAAACTTGACTCTGCTCAAGCGTCTCGAATCGCTGTTCCTGTGGAAAACGAAGGTCAGCCCTGATGGGCTCAAGCGGCTGGCGCAGATGCTGCCGAAAGCGAAGATTAGCTATAAGCTTGTCCTCCCGGATCCAGCAGCCGACCCAGCCCCAAGAAATCGGCGCCGCGGTCAGTAGGCTACCGCGCCCGCTTTCTCTGATTTCTGGACAAATCTCTGGTTTTTCGCATGATAGCCCCATGGCTACCATATTTGCCGGGGATCCTGATGGAAGTTCGCATCGAATGCATAGAAGGAATGGCGCGGGGGAAGATCTTTCCGTTGAAAAACCGGAAGACCCTGATCGGACGAAGTTCGTCTTGTGACGTTTGCCTCGATGCTAACGAAGAATTGGGTGTCAGCGGCCGTCATTGCGAGATCCGCGTCATCGGCGATCAGGTGACGATCGAAGATTGTGGCAGTACGAACGGTACGCTCTTAGCCGGGAAAAGGCTGACTGAGCCAACGGTCCTCAAGGATGGCGCAACTTTTCGACTCGGCCGCCAAGGGCCGATTTTTCGCTTTCAGCAGCTCGTCAAGAACCCGCTAACCTCAAAAGAAAAACGACCCGGGCAGGTCTCGGCGGCCGATGCTCTGCCATCGAGCAAGAAGTGGATCTGGCTATTTGCGATCTCTCTACTGATCAGTCTTGTTTGCGGATTCCTGGTCGCGAACGAGTACTTCAATTGGTTCCCTTATTAATCTCTCCAAGTGCCTGAGCAAGTGCCTCATAGTCGGCCATTGAATTATAGGCCTGAGCCGAAATCCGTACCCACTGAGTCGGGGCGGCTGGGAACTGATGAAACGGCACCTGAATGCCATAGTCATCATGGAGCGCTCTTTGCATTGGGAGGATGTCAAAATGATCCTTCATGATTTTCGGTTCGTCACGACCGATAGGGATCGTGGCGATGGAGCCAATCATTTCATCGGGACACGGTTGCTGCGTTCCAAGCACGCTCAAGATGAGATCTCTTGCTTCTAAAGTCAGGGATCGATTGCGACGTTGGAGCTCTGGCCATCCGCCTGCGAATAGTCCACCCATCACCTCGATAGCCTTGGGAATACACAGCCAAGGGGTTGGGTCAGAGGTTCCTTGCCAATCGAATTCCCAGCGATAGCGCGATTGAACGGACGTCGGAGCATTGGCCCCGTGACTAATGACGGCAGGCCTGACCCAGGATCGATGTTCTTCGGCGACCCAGAGGAATGCAGATCCTTTGGGGGTGCACAGCCATTTGTGGGCATTGGAAGTGTAGAAATCGACGCCAAGTTTTTTCAGCGAAAGTGGGACCATGCCAAGAGCATGAGCGCCATCGATGAGTACCAGAACGCCACGTTTCTTCAGTTCAGCGACAATACGCTCGATCGGCAAGACGAGAGCGGTCGCACTGGTGATATGGTCGACCAAGGCAAGTTTTGTCTTTGGCGTGACAGCATCCAAGATCGCATCAACTACCTGATCATCGCTCTTAAGAGGGAATGGGATATCAACAATGCGGATTGTCGCGCCGTTCCTTGCGGCGACAAACTCGAGTGCGTTTCGGCATGCATTGTATTCGTGATTCGTGCAGAGTAACTCGTCGCCTAATTCAATGTCGAGCGAACGGAGGACAGCGTTCACGCCGGTCGTAGCATTGTTCACAAATGCCAAACCGTCTTGGTCGGCGTCAACAAAATCAGCCAAGGCTGACAAGGCGCCATGCAACAACTCTGGGAGCTCTCGAACCATAAATCGTACGGGCTCAGCTTCCAATTGTGCTCTGAGTCGGCTTTGCTCGGCCAAGACCGACTTTGGACAAGCTCCAAAAGAGCCATGGTTGAGGAAATTGACTTCGGGGTCTAACCCCCAGTGTGTGCGTAGATCATTCATGTCACGGAGATTAACCCATTGTTGCACATTTGTCGCAATGAATGATGGCATGTCATAGGGCCCGCTACGGAGTTGAGCGCCCCAAGCTCCTTTGACCGGGCTGTCATCGAAATTCTATTTTGAGCAGATTCTGAACCATGGTTACAATGCTTCTCAGATCGAGCGCACGATCGAATTTGGCTTGGCCCAGGGGTAGGTGACAACATGTCTCGATTTCTTGTTCCGATGATGGTTCTTCTCTTCTCACTATTCGGATGTTCTGAAGACAAAGAGGGCGGGGCAGGTGTTTCCGAATCGCAAGGAAGCTCCTCGACTCAGAAGAAGCAAACCAAGCCTGATGTCGAGGCTGCTGGAGCGATCCTTCAAACCAGGACTCTCGACTTAACGACTCGCACGAAGGCGCAGCAGGAGGCCATTGCCGGGGTTGATGTCTATGCCATCCCGGCTGACATGGTTACGGATACCGACTATTTCAAGCGTGCTACAACACCGCGACGATGGTTAGACCGCCTCAAGGATGCGGTTGCCACCGGCAAAACAGGATCTGACGGTAAGCTACAATTGGCGATTCCAAATCGTGGGAATTTTCAGATCATCGCCATCAAAGGCTCTCTCGTTGCCGACGCCCGAATCGATCCGCGATTGACGTCTAAGCTCGCTCTGGATTTGTCTGAAGATTTGCCGCTGCGTGTCCGTGTCGTCAACTCCGTGGGCAAGCCCTTATCCGGAGTTGCTCTCGGTGTTTGCCGCACGAAGACAGATCCGCAGGTATACGGCGTGCGTCTGAGTGACAAAGGTGGGTGGGTTAAATTCGATCATCCAAAACGCTGGCTACAACCGGCAAGCCGCTCCAAGCATGATATCGTCATCGTCGGTGTAGCCGAACTTTTCAACCCACCTGTCCGTAAGTTGGTCATCGGCTTTGATCAGTCAATGACCGTTGAGTTGCCGCCGTTTGGTTCCGTTGTGTTGCGTTGTGCCAAGTCAGAATCCCAATCGATCGTTCACCTTGCGGTTAAGTTCGCTGACAAGGATGTTCCGCTTCAGGTGCCCCGAGCCAATCCGAGCTCAATTTTGGCTCGGCGTTTGAAGTCAGCCCAATCAGATGAAGTGGTCTTTCCTTACGTCGGCCTCGACCTCCCTCTTGTTGCTCAGGAACAAACGACGGCAGGAGACTATGGAGCAGTGCTGGGGCTCCAAGCGCCGGGGTTGGCGGGTGACGAGGCAACGAGAGAACTCACAGCCACAAAGAGCAATTCGCAAATTAGGTTTCGCCTTATCGGCTCCGGAAAGCAACCGCTCAAGCATCGTCTTTGCGAACTGCGAATCGGCGACAAGCAAGGGCGTGTCACAAGATCGATTGTCAGGTCTGATGCTGACGGACGAGTTCAATTGCCATTCCTTTTCGCTCCAGAGTCGCACTCTGGATTTGTCGAGCCCCAACATGTGCCACTTGGTCTCTATGTTGGTCTTCGAACGACGAGTGGGAGAAATGCCAGGAGCCAGAAAGCGACAGGTGCTTGGCAAGGTAATGAATTTCTCGTTCTGATCGAAGACGACCATCTGATCGTTGCTGGGACCGTGAAGAATGGTCAAGGCGAGGCATTGGAGCATGCCCTCATCCACTTGCAGCTTCGTCAGAGCAGTGGCTATTTGGGCCTGAAGATGGGGGTGCCCATCCTCACCGACCAAAATGGCGAATTTCAGATTCGCGCACGGACGATCAAAGGACTCATTCGCGTCAAGACCGAGCGCTACGATCATGAATCAGCGTTTAGCTCGAATTTCCTGATGGGCGGTGATCACCTCGAACTACGGATGGAAAAGAAGGGTAGGGTCACAGGCCAAGTCTTGATTGACGATCTACTGAGGCCACGCACTCTTAACGTCATGTTCCGCGAGAGTGGCAAACAGAAGGAGATTCCCTATGCCTTACGACCGGATGGCAAAGGAAACCTCAAGTTGGACGCCGCCTACGTGATGCCCGGGGTTTACGACGTTGTCATCGTCGAGAACGACACGGTTGGGCGACTCCATCGGATCGACGGCGTGAGGATTCCATTTCGTGGCAGCCAGGAGCCGAAAAAGCTGAATCCCGTCGATTTGGCGGGCAAACTTCGATCTTTGCGATTAACGGTCCTGGATAAGAAGAAACAACCAATTCCGGCCGCTTTGGTCGAGTTGTCGTCTCCGGATGGTGCTCCCCTTTCCTACCGACAAGTGAAAGGAACCAGTGACAGTGGAATCGTCCATTTTATTGCACCAAATGGGCCATTGAACGCCAGTGTCAGGGTCGACGCCGAAATTTCTTTTGCCGTCACGATTGACTCGAAAGTCGCCAAACAGACGATTCAGCCATCGGAGTGACGGAATTCGATTCGGGCCCAATGGCGTCTTGCCGATGACCCCCTTTGTCCATACTTTGAGTCCGTAGCCAACGTTTGCAGCCCGAAGGCAAGGAATTCATAGAATACCATGTGCGGATTCATTGGAATTTACGGCCCCGAAGGGGTCGATGTCGCTCCTGAAATCTATGAGGGACTGCTCGCAGTTCAGCATCGAGGACAAGACGCCGCCGGAATTATTACCTTCACCGACTCCTTTCATCTGAGGAAAGATGAAGGCCTGGTCATTGAGGTATTTGCCAAGAAACATATGGCGCGTTTGCGAGGCAATTTGGGCCTTGGACACGTTCGCTACCCGACCATCGGCGCCTCAGGTGGCGAGAATGCCCAGCCATTCCATCACACCTATCCTCTGGGCGTCGCCATGGCACATAATGGCAATGTCACGAACGTTGATGAGTTGATGGCCGACTTTGTCGACCGCAAACGGACACGTCTCAATTCAACTTGCGACGTCGAGATCATTCTCTGGGTGTTTCAGGATGTGCTCGCCAGCCGCCTACGCGACAACGGCGAGCTCACACCGGATGACATCTTCGCCGCTGTCGAAGCTGTTCACACTAAGGTGAAGGGCGCCTATTCGGTCGTCGCCACCGTCGCTGACTTGGGCATGGTTGCCTTCCGTGATCCATTCGGCATCAAGCCAATCATCTTTGGTAAACGCGAAGACGAGGCCGGCGTCTCCTATGCTTGCGCTTCAGAAAGTGTCGTTCTTGATGTGAATGGTTATTCTAAAACCCAGGACATCGGACCTGGCGAAGCCATCTTCATCGACGAAAGTCGAACGATCCATCATCGTAAATTGGGTAAAGAAGAGCATCGGCCGTGCATCTTCGAATGGGTCTACTTCGCACGACCAGATTCTTTCCTTGATGACGTCTCGGTTTATAAGACGCGCCGTCGTTTCGGCGAAGCCTTGGCTGCCCAATGGAAGAACAGCGGGGCACCTTGGCCTGATGTTGTGATTCCTATCCCAGACTCTTCGAGAGATGCAGCTTTGGCGATGGCCCACGCGCTTGGTGTTCCTTACCGAGAAGGCTTGGTGAAGAACCGCTATATCGGTCGGACCTTCATCATGCCCGACCAAACTTCACGCGAGTCAAGTGTTCGGCGCAAGCTGAATCCGATTCCTTTGGAGTTTGAAGGTAAGAATGTCCTCTTGGTCGACGATTCGATTGTCCGTGGCAACACGTCGAAGAGAATTGTTTCGACGGCGCGGGCTTCCGGTGCCAATAAAGTCTACTTTGCTGTTACCAGTCCACCTTTGGTTGCGCCTTGCCCCTATGGCATCGATATGGCCAGTAAGCGCGAGTTCATCGCCGAGGGCAAAGAGATTGAAGGCATCGCCGCTGAGTTGAATGTCGACCATCTTGTCTATCTGGACCGTGACGCCATGAACGACTCTGCGCGGGCCGGAAATCCTGATCTGAAGTCATTCTGCAATGCCTGCTTCACTGGCGAATATCCAACTGGCGACATTACCGTTGAGAAGCTCCGAAGCCTTGAGGCCGGACGGGCTCTCCAGCGAGACAATATCCCGACGTAAGCTATTCAGCTGGGATCATTGGAATTGAAGAAATTAATAAGGCCGCCTCTCGGAAGAGAGGTGGCCTTATTTTATTTGACGGGTTCCAAACGAACCGGGCAAACCTTCAGTTCTGCTGTTTGAGTGACGGGGTCGTATCCCGATCCGGTGACATAGTTGACCGGTGTTTCTTCAAACGCAAAACTGCAGAACACGGTTCCTTTGGGCGATCGATCTGTGCTTGCCAGGACGATGTCGACGTGACCTCGCGGGGAGCTCATTCGGCACAAATCGCCATCCTTGAGTCCTAACTCTTCCAAGTCTTTCGGATTGATCTCGAGAGTCTCTTGCGACAACAGATAGTCAATGCCTGAAGATCTGCCGGTCTGCGTATGAGAATGGTACGACTGGAGGCGTCGACCCGTTGTCAGCCAAGTTGGGAACTCTTCTGAGACTGATTCCGCTGGGTCGCGAAGATGGACGACCTTGAACAGCCCTCGGCCGCGCGGGAATTCGCCGATGTGAAGAATCGGAGTGCCCTGATGATCCTTGTCAGGGACAGGCCACTGATACTCGCCCTTGTCGATTCGATCCCAATCGAGACCATTGTAGATCGGTGACAACTCACAGAGCTCGTTGAAGACGTCTTTTGCCGACTCGTATTCGAAGCCAGAAAATCCAAGTCTCTTGGCCAACTGGCTAATGATCCACCAGTCGGGTTTCGCGACACCTGGAGGCGGCACAGCAGCCCTTAGTCTCTGCACACGACGTTCAGTGTTGGTACAGACACCATCGGTCTCACCCCAGCCACTGGCGGGTAAGACAACATCGGCGAGCGCTGAAGTTTCTGTCATGAAGAGGTCAATGACAACAAGGTGGTCAAGAGCCTTGAGCGCTTTTTCGCAGTGGTTTCGATCTGGATCAGTAGCGACCGTGTTTTCGCCACCAATGATCATTGCGCGAATTCTGTCGCCGCAAAGGTCCAGGGCCGTGACCTTGGTCATGCCGATTTCGAGTGAGACCTCCGTACCCCAAGCTTCTTTGAATTTCTTCTGATTCGCCGGATCGGTTACGGACTGAAAGCCGGGGTAGTTGTTTGGCAGGGCACCGGCGTCACCAGCCCCTTGGATGTTGTTCTGGCCGCGCATCGGGTTGATGCCTGTACCTTCACGACCAATATTTCCAGTCAGAAGCGCCAAGTTGCTGAGGCACTGGACGTTGTCGACGCCGCAGATGTGCTCGGTAATGCCAAGGG